>JAXGNF010000051.1:0-17515 GCA_040768135.1 Thermoleophilia bacterium
GCACTGGTCGCCTACGCCAAAAACGCTACCGTGACAGACACCGACGGCCGTGAGTACATCGACTTTGCCGGGGGCATCGGGGTGATGAACGTCGGTCATTCCCATCCTCGGATCCTGGCAACGGCTCACGCGCAACTGGACCGATTCGCCCACACCTGTGTTCATGTTATGGGCTATGAAGCCTACATCCGCTTGGCCGCCAAACTCAATGAGAAGGCCCCGGGCGATTCCATCAAACGAAGCTACTTCGTCAATTCCGGAGCTGAGGCCGTCGAGAATGCCGTGAAGATCGCGCGCTGCGCCACCGGTCGGTCCGGTATCGTAGCTTTTGAGAACGCCTTTCACGGCCGGACCAACCTTACCATGGGTTTGACGTCCAAGATATCTCCCTACAAGAAGGATTTTGGCCCGTTCACGCCTGAGATCCACCGCATCCCCTACGCGTACTGCTACCGCTGTCCACTGAATCTGAAATACCCGTCCTGCGGAGTCGAATGTGCCGAACTACTACGGCGTGGGTTCGACAATATCTTCCAACCTGAGAAGATCGCCTGCGTCATCGCCGAGCCGGTGCAGGGAGAGGGCGGTTTCATCGTCCCGCCCCCCGAATACCATGCCAAGCTCAAGTCTATCTGTGAGGAGCAGGGCATCGTGTTCATTGCCGACGAGATCCAGACCGGTTTAGGGCGCACCGGAAGGCTTTTCGCAATGGAGCACTACGGCGTCGAAGCCGACATCATGACTACTGCCAAGTCCCTAGGGGCCGGATATCCCATAGCGGCGATCACAGGCAGGGCCGAAGTAATGGATGTCCCACACCCAGGTGGTCTCGGAGGCACATACGGAGGGAACCCGCTGGGCTGCGAGGTTGCGCTTACGGTGCTCGACATCATGGAAGAAGAGCGACTCCCTGAGCGGGCCGTTGAGATCGGCCTCCGAGTGAAAGAGCGCTTCACGGCTATGCAGCAAAGATTCCCGCAGATCGGCGACGTGCGCGGCCTGGGTGCCATGGTAGGCATGGAGTTGGTCGCCGACCCTGTGACCAAGGAACCGGCCACTGCGCTGACCAAAGCCTACCGGGCTAAGCTTTTCGAAAACGGCCTGATCAACATCATGGCAGGCACTTACGACAACGTGATCCGGACCCTGATGCCGCTCACCATTGAATGGGAGACCCTCGAACACGGTCTTGACATCATGGAAGAAACGCTGGCTCAGGTAACGGCGGCCCAGTGAGTGCCTGCTGATGACTTCTAACCACCATCCCCAAACCCCTGGGAAAAAACACGCAGAATCCACCTCGGTGGACGCCGAAGGACCCGGCTTCGGGGCCGAGACCGTTCGTGACCTGGAACGCAAGTCGGCAGCGGTAACACTTTCCGACATGGAGGTGTTCATCTTCCCTGAATTGATGTACAGCCTTGTCCTTGCCAACATCATGTCGCCCCGCATCTGGGAATGGCGCTCCGATCCATGGTTCTCTGACATCGAGGGTATGACCCCCTACCGTCGGATCACCCGGCTCAAGCAGTACATCATGGACAACTACGCCTTCAACCTGGACCTCAACACCTGGGGCCTTACCACCAAAGAGCGCGAGATAGCCCGCTTCAACCGGTGGGTGACCCCGGAGGCGTTGGCTCAGTCGAACGCGCTATTCGGCTATGAAGGCGATAAGTATTACTTCGACATCGACATCCGCACCCACTTCGGGCTTGACCAGTACGAGGGCGACACCATCCCGTACTGGAAGACCGAAACGGTGGAGGCCATGGATGCCTTTCGTCACAAACCCGCTTACGCAACGGGAGCGGGTGAGTGTGTCTCTCTAGGCGCTTTGTATGCCGCAGCCTTGTTCATCGTAGCCCGCATCCCTCTTTCGGACATCTATCTCATGGCCACGCCGCTTCATTCGCAGAACTTCATCGACACGGGCACCGGAGTGCTTACAAACAACCGCCGGCTGGTGACCAAAAACATGTGGTTCAACGGCACAGCTCTGTCGGCGCAGGCCCGCCGGGCCCTTGAGAACGAACGGGTGACCGTAGTGGCTCACGAGACCGGCTACATCCACATTCTCTTCCCCACAGCCACCATCGACCCCGCTGCTTATAAGAACTTCGCCACCAAATTGCGCCGCTTCCTGCAGACGCCCCTCACCCCTCAGATCCTTGGGAACTTCGTGCGTCATAGCACTGAGCTACAGAAGTGCTTTCAGGTCCGCTGGCGCAACTTTGGAGTCGACCGTTACATTGCCGTGGAGAAGCTCCTCGCCTATGAATATGCGAACCCTTACCGCTTCAACGACGACACGCGCAAGCGCCTGATGATGGAAGTAGCCGACGAGGACTTCGAATCCAGCCCCTTGCCCGACCGGATCATCCTTGATGACTTGGAGGAGTTGATAGAAGAGGAGCGTGTCGACATCCATACGCCGGAGGGGTTCGCTCTGATGGTCGACAGAGTCGCCTCCAGTTGTCTACGGACCCAAGACGCCATCGAACAACTACGCCGGTTCTGCCGCACCGAGCCCCGATTGGCCGACCCTTCGTCTAAGAGTTTCGGGCGGAACCAACCGCCCCTAGGACTCGCGGTGGGCATGGAGCGCGCCGACATCATCGCACGTCTAGAATCGCTCCGCGACACCAACGAGTTCGCGAGCCTGGCCTTCTACGCGTATCGCGACCTCAACCGCGTTGAGCCGCAACCGTTCTTGAAGGCCGCGCTCGAACGTTGCCCAGTATCGATAGAGGCATGCTCTCAGATGACCGACGCAGCCATCATCAAGGCTGTGCGCAAGCTGCCGGATGAGTCGATCTATGATGAGGCCGGACGTCTGGCCCAACCTGACGAGGTCTGGAATTATGGGCGTGGCGACGGCGTTGAAAAGGCACTGCTATTGGCGAATGTACTACGGGCCCGCCACCCTGGGGCTCCTATGGCAATAGATGTGAAACCCGGTTCCGCCACTCTTCGTGTGGGCGATGGTGGAAATACGACCTATCGCTTCCGTAGCGACAAACACCTCCGCCCTCAGACCTGGGACTGCAGCATGTAGATTGGCACCGGGGATCCGGCGTGCGGAATGTAAAACGATGCCCGAGGCTGCAGTATGTGAAGTGCAGTCTAGGCGCCCCCTGCTCTTGTGAGAGGTTCAGAGCTCGCCGCGCAGATCGATGATCTCACAGCCTTGTGCTTCGGCCTCTGCCGGCCGCTGCATGATCCCGGCCGCAGCCGCCTCGTCGAGAACGTAGATCAGGTTGCCGCCGGCCGCCGCGTAGCGCCGCCCGTAGCTGATGGGCACGTCGCATGTAACCTCTTCGAACACCGAAGCACTCACGGGGCCGGTCTTGCGGTCGCTGTTGGCCAACAGCACAACGGTGGGCGCCTCGTAGATCAACTCAGCCCCCATGGAGATGGCGTAACACGGACACTCTTCTTTAGAGGAGAAGTGCCCATCGCGCACAGCGTTATCTACCGTGTTGTCGTCGAGTCTGACCAGCAACATGCGGTTGCCCTCGAACGGGATACCACACTCGTGAAAAGCGACATGACCCCGGCCGCCGACGCCGACAATGTGGAGGTCGACGCCACCCAAAGCCTTGATCTTGCGTTCATAACCGTCGAGTACTTCTCGCTTGATCCACCCGAGCACGCCCGCGGCGCCTTCCTTGATGACCACAGCTTTGCCCCGATCGTTTCCCTGCAACTCGTAGTCCTCTGGATGCTGCTCCAGAGCCTGAATCAATTCCGCCTGCTCCACCAGAGTCCCCCAAGGGATGTTGGTTTCGGCGAACTTGTGCCGGAGAAGCCCGAACAGCTCCTGAATCATGAAGTGACAGTATGATTCGTGGTGCAGGCACCTTTGTTGCGCATTCTGGCCGGGGAGGCCAACGTACTCGTCGAGGTTGACGGTGCGGATTCGACCGGCGTCGATCCTCCCCTCGTTAATGGCCTCCGCCAGATGCTTGTAGAGTCCGGTGGGGGAATTGCCCGTGGCCAGCCCCAACACGTACTCGTTCCTCCTAGTCTGTTGCTCTCGTATGTGGGTCTCGACGACACCGGCCGCAACCCGGCTCATCTGATCGAAGTCGCGAGTGATGAAGATCTTGAAACTCATGGTGGCGCCTCTATCGTGCCGAGTCAGCCGAGGGTCTCTTTGACTACATCTGCCAGCTGGATCGCGTATTTCTCCGTGATCTCCATTGTCGGCCCTTCCACCATCACCCTACACAGGTTCTCGGTACCTGAGTAACGTATGAGGACCCTGCCCTCATCCTTCAGTTCCGCCTCCACTTGTCTGATGGCCTCCATGATCTGCGGCACCGTCGTGATGTCGGGCTTACTCTTTACATCTACATTCACCAGCTTCTGGGGGAATACATCCATGAGCTTGGCCATCTCTGAGAGCGGCCTACCGGACTTGAGTACAGCACTCAGGAGCAACAGAGCCGTCAGGATGCCGTCTCCCGTCGTATGGTGCTCAAGGAAGATCACATGCCCGGAATCCTCTCCGCCAATGACGCCTCCCAGGCGCCGCATGTCTTCGAGCACGTAGCGGTCGCCGACTTTGGCGGCGTGATTATTGAAGCCGTACTTCTCACAGGCGATCCGTAGGCCTAAATTGCTCATGACGGTGGACACGAGCAGGTTGTTCTTGAGACGCCCTTCTTCTTTCAGCATCTTGGCGCAGATGATCATTATCTGGTCGCCGGTGATCTCGTTGCCCTTCTCGTCGATGGCGATCAGACGGTCTCCATCGCCATCGAAGGCCAAACCGATATCGGCCCGGTTGTCGACAACGGCTTTCCGCAGATCTTCAGTGTGCTGCGATCCGCACCCCTCGTTGATATTGAGACCGGTAGGCGTGTTGTGGATCACCGTGACGTCGGCACCCAGTTCAGCGAAAGTGGCGGGCGCCACCTTATAGGTAGCACCGTTGGCCGTATCGAGGATGATCCTCACACCCTCCATCGAGAGATTCCGCGGGAATGCGTTCTTGAGAAACACGATGTAGCGTCCGGCTGCGTCCTCCATCCGATAGGCCCGGCCTATCTGGCTGGGGGGAGGCACCATCCCCGGCAACTTCCCTCCCAGAACAAGCTCCTCGATCGCCTCCTCCTGTCCGTCGGACAGTTTGAAACCGGTGCCGGAGAAGAGCTTGATGCCGTTATCCTGAAAAGGATTGTGGGAAGCTGAGATGACCGCGCCGGCGTCTGCCCTCATGCTCTCAGTAATGAACGCTATGCCCGGCGTTGGCAAAACACCCACCAGGTACGAGACGCCCCCCATTGAGGTCACCCCCGCCTCCAGAGCGCTTTCGAGCATGTAACCGGAGCGGCGGGTGTCCTTGCCGATGATCACACGGGGAGCATGATGCGACCGCTTGAGTACGAGGACTGCAGCCTGACCTACCGCAAAGGCAGTCATGGCGTCCATCGGAAAGCGGTTCGCCTCTCCCCTGATGCCATCCGTGCCGAACAATCTGCCCATCTTCCGTCCCTTCACGAATAGAACCACGGGGGTCTAGGGTTTGTCTTCAGCAGGACCAAGGGCGGGCAGCAGTTCGTGCCCCCGGCGCACGAGCTCGGAGACAATCCTCTGGAGCCAACGTACCCCCCTAGCGGACGCTTCGGTCGCCAGGCCTTGGATGACCTGGATGTATTCGCCTTCTGAAGCTGCGGAAGCAACCGCCGCCAGGAACTCGGTCCCGTTGGCGTCTGTGTCGGGAACTGGAGGCCGGTCGCCGAACAAAGCGCAGATCTCCGGTGCCCGTTCGCAAAACTCGGAGTGCACCGGTGTACGCGCTGGTACCTTGTCGGCTAGGGCCAACAGGCGCTTCACCCTCTCTCTTCTCGCTAGGACGAGCACCTCCAACGCTCCTTCATATATCAAATCGCCCATCTCCTGTCGCGCAAAGAAGGGCCAACGGACGTTTCTGTACCATTCTTCGAGCGCCACTAGATTAGCCAGGTAGATGATATTGTTGCGGACGACCCGTGGCAGGTTGGAATAGTTGTGAGAATGATGCTCACGCTCAAATCCGACCGGTGGAGCAACTGCAACGAGTCTCCCGTCATCCAGGACATCGTGCCGCAAGATCGAGCCGGCCACCACGACCGTTCCGTAGCCTACGCGCACAGGGCCGACTGCGCTCCCCTGCCCGCCCAAAAAGATCGGGGGTTGGTTCAACATCACCCCGCGGGGTACGTCGCCGAAGAGCGAGGCTGTGGTTTTATCCCCGTCGGGGGTGTAGTTGAAGTGGATATAAGAGCTCCCAACCTCGCTGTGGTCCGCGCGGCTCGTACCTCCCGCCATCAGGCAGTCGCAGAAGTTGATCAGGCTACCGAGGGTGACGAACGGGAAGAGGATGGTCTGCTTCAGCCCGACACAGTGAGCGCCGTTCGCCTCTTCCTCCAGTAGACAGCCTTCTCGCAGTTGGGCCCCGAGCCCCATTCCGGCCTTCTCCAGAAGGACGGATTGCCTGAAGTATCCGCCCTTCAGCTCGACTCCGGGGCCTAATCGGCAGTCCTCGATGGTCACGGGTCCTTCAGCGCCCAACTTGACGCCGGCGGAGATGACCGTCTTGGCCCCATAGATGCGACAACCCGGATAGATAGTCACCCGGTCGCTTGAGATGCGGGTTATGTCGACCTCTTCACCGACATCGAGACTCAAGGGGTTGGGGATGTTCACCCCCCGCTCGATCAGGTGGACGATCTTGTCGTGGCCTCTAGGTTGTAGACGCATACACACTCCTTGACCTGCAAGCCTCGCATAGTCTCAGACCCAGGTCGGGGATCGCACGAAACTCGAGCAAGATTCACCTACCCGGAGCCGGTTGTCAAGCACCGTTTCCTGCAAGGTCTCGGTCGTCCGCTACCGTCACGAAGAAGCCCAATTTCGCACGCGGGCCGCTTCGCCCAGCTCAGCAGGCTTCCTCAAGCGCCTCCGCAAACTGGCTGTAGTAGAGATCGTAGTAGAAGCCGCCCCGACAAAGCAGTTCCTCATGTGTCCCCTGCTCGATGATGGCTCCATCCTTCATCACGAGGATCACATCGGCATCACGGATGGTCGACAGCCGGTGGGCGATAACAAAGCTCGTTCGTTCCTTGAGGAGCTTGGCCATGGCCCGCTGGATGAGTACCTCTGTCCGAGTATCAACCGAACTGGTGGCCTCGTCAAGGATCAGGATCTGCGGGTCGGCAAGGAACGCCCGAGCGATCGTAAGTAGCTGTCTCTCCCCCAGCGAGATGTTGGTGGAATCGTCCTCGACGACTGTGTCATACCCCTCGGGGAGGGCCCGCACAAAGTGGTCCGCGTGGGCGGCCTCCGCTGCCCTTCGGATCTCGTATTCGGTCGCGCCTTCTCGGCCATAAGCGATATTCTCTCTGATGGTGCCCGAGAACAACCAGGTATCCTGGAGCACCATACCGAAGAGCCGGCGCAGGCCGTCGCGGGACATGCTCTTGGTATCCACCCCGTCGATAGTGATCCTGCCTTTGTCGATCTCGTAGAAGCGCATGAGGAGGTTGACAAGGGTGGTCTTGCCGGCTCCGGTCGGCCCTACGATGGCTACGGTCTGCCCCGACTTCACTTCTAGATCGAGGTCTTCGATCAGAGGGGTGTCGGGCACATAGCGGAACGAGACGTCCTCCAGTACGATGTGGCCGTCCGACTCCACGAGATCGGTGGGATGAACCGGGTCGGCCGTCTCCTCCTCTTCGTCGAGCACTTCAAAGACGCGCTCGGCCGAAGCTACAGCGGACTGCATGACGTTCACTACGCTCGCCACCTGAGAGATCGGCTGACCAAACTGCTGGACGTATTGGATGAAGGCTGTCACGTCACCCAAAGTCATGGTGCCGTTCGCCACCCGCAGCCCTCCCAGTACGCAGACCGCCACGAAGTTCAGGTTCGAGACGAACATTGTCGCGGGCATGATGATTCCTGAGATGAACTGAGCCTTGAAGCTCGCCTCGAAGAGACCTTGATTATGCACGTCAAAGACCGCGATGGCTTCCTCTTGGCGGCCAAACGTCTTCACGATGTTATGACCGGTGAACATCTCTTCGACGTGGCCGTTGAGGTCGCCGGTACGGTCCCATTGCCTATTGAAGTGCTTTTGAGAGCGTCTTGCGATGACCATGGCCAAGCCCGCTGACACCGGCACCACGACCAATGAGATCAGTGCCAGCAGTGGACTCAGCCAGAACATCATGGCCAGCACGCCGACCAGAGTCAGGATCGATCTCACGATCTCCATCAGCACCTGTTGCATAGTCTGCTGGATGTTGTCGATATCGTTGGTCAGTCGACTGAGGAGGTCACCCCGAGCGTGACTGTCGAAGTACCTGAGCGGTAGGCGGGCGATCTTTCGGTCGATATCCCGCCGCAATTTGTAGACCGTGCGCTGGACTATGCCGGCCATGAGATAGCCTTGGAGCCATCCGAGCAGCGCGCTGAGCACATATACAGCGACCACAATCAGAAGGATCCTATTGACGGCCCCGAAGTCCACGCCTTGGCCGGGTCTTAGATCCATCTCGCTCAGCATCTTCGCGTGGTCGGTCTGTCCCGCGGCCTCAAGTTGCGCAACGACCTGTTCTTTGGTCCAATCGTCACCCGCGTAGCTGTTGATCTGCCTGCTCATGGCGCCTGCAAAGATATCGTCGGTTGCCCGAGCCATGATCTTGGGGGCTCCTATCTGGCAGGCCACACTGATGATAGTCAGCATCACAACGATTGAGATCAGCACCCGTTCCGGGCGTAACGCGAACACAAGGCGCTTGAATGACGCTTTGAAGTTCTTCGCCTTCTCCCCCGTGCCGATGAGCCCAGGCGGTCCCGGACGGTGATGCCTGCCACCCGGGCCGCGCATCGGAAGCTGCGTCGCACCAGAGCGTTCGGCGCGTGGCTCTCGACTGCGCTCGCTCACGCCGCCTCTTCCGCAGACAACTGCGAGTAGACGATCTCCTTGTACGTCTCACACGTCTGCATGAGTTCGTCGTGCGTGCCCAGACCTACGATGGTCCCTTGGTCAAGCACGATGATCTGTTCGGCGTGTCTGATACTGCTTACTCGCTGGGCCACAACGAGTACGGTGGCATCACGGATCTCTCGTTTGAGGGCCGCGCGCAGCAGAGAGTCGGTCTTGAAGTCGAGTGCCGATAAGCTGTCGTCGAACACGTAGACATCCGCCTTTTTGACCAGTGCCCGGGCGATGGCGAGCCGCTGCCTCTGCCCCCCAGATACATTGGTGCCGCCTTGGGAGATGGGTTCCTCCAGGCCGTCCGGCATGGCCTCGACAAAATCCTTGCCCTGCGCGATCTCGAGGGCCTGCCACAGATCGTCGTCAGTCGCCTCTACATCGCCGTAACGCAGATTGCTCGCCACAGTTCCGGCGAACAAAAACGCCTTCTGGGGTACAAAACCGATGTGTCCCCATAGCTCGGACCGGTCCATATCGCGTACGTCCACCCCGTCGATGGTCACGGACCCAGAGGTAACGTCGTATAGGCGGGGGATGAGACTGATCAACGTCGATTTGCCGCTGCCCGTACCACCCACAATAGCGGTAGTCTCGCCCGGTCTCGCCACGAAGGATACCCTCGTAAGCACAGCCGCCTCAGCACCGGGATACCGAAACTCCACATCCTTGAACTCCACCACTCCCCTAGGCCCCCCATCAAGACTGGGGAGTGACACAGGAACCCCAGGATCGTTGATGGCCGGCTCTATATCAAGAACGTCCTTGATGCGCGCAGCGGAGGCGGCAGCCCTGGGAATGAAGGAGGCCAACATGGAGGCCATCATTATGGAGAAGAGGATGTGCATCACGTACATGATGAAAGCGCTGAGGTTGCCGATGGGCATCTCAAGACTGTCGACTCTAATCGCTCCGTACCACATGATGGCCACGGTGGAGATATTCATAATCCAGAAGAGCATCGGGAACATGATCGCGAACAGCCGCATGACCCGAAGACCGACATTGGTGAGGTCTTCGTTGGCTTCATGGAAACGCTGCACCTCGTAGTCGGTCCGGGCGAATGCGCGGATCACACGTACCCCACTCAAGGTTTCGCGCATGACCCGATTGAGTCTGTCGATCTTGCTCTGCATTGACCGGAACAGCGGGAGCGCCCGCCACAGGATGACCGCCAGCGCCAAGATCATGACCGGCAGGATGACGGCCAACGTGAGTGAAAGAGGGGCGTCCTGGCGTAGAGCCATGATCAGGCCCCCGATGACCATCATAGGCGCGAACAGCATCATCGTCAGCCCGATAGTCACTACCATTTGGATCTGCTGGACATCGTTGGTGCCGCGGGTGATGAGCGAAGGTGTGCCGAAACGATTGATCTCGCCCTGAGAGAAACTTTCCACTTTGCGGAATAGCGCGCTCCGGACATCGCGGCCGAACGACATGGCGGCCTTCGCCGCCAAATACGAGGCGATGATGGTGCAGATGATCTGGACCAACGTCACCAGTAGCATGTAGCCACCGACCGTCCAGATGTATCCGGTATTCCCCTTCGCGACCCCGTCGTTGATGATGTCGGCGTTAAGGGTGGGCAGGTACAGGGTGGTAACCGCCCGCACCAAGACCAAGAAGAATACCGCCGCGATCGCTTTCCAGTACGGCCTCAAGAATGTGCCGACGACCCATACCATCAGAGCGACGCTTCCTTCTGTGGTGGATCGTGCAGTACTTCGCGGGTGCGCTCAGCCAAAATATCCAATATGCGCTCGAACTCCATGCGGTCTGCCTCGGAAAGAGCACCAATGGTCCGCATCACATACTCACCCAAGACCGCACGTTGATCTTGGTCGCGTCGCACTCCTTCTGAAGTGATGTAGACTCGGGTCAGACGCCGATCGGTCTCATCTTGACGGCGCACTACCGCACCGCTCTCTTCGAGCGCCCGCAGGATGGTGCTCACTCTCGGTGGCGAGAGGTGTAGGAACCCCGCCAATTCTCTCTGGGTCACCCCGTCGTGTTGACGCAGATATGTGAGAGCGAATGCTTCTGGAGGCTGAAATCCCTGCTGGGTGATGATCTTGGTGGTCATCAAGCGGTTGAGGTGCATCACCCTGCCAAAAGCGTGATAGACACGGGCTGTCAACGGGTCTACGTTGTCGAGAACCGGCTTGGGTATGCGAGGGTGTTTTGCTCTGGCCGTCACGGACCGCGCTCTTCCTATCACGCAGTGGACCGAGCGGGCCTAGCCAGACTCTCCCGGCCAACAATGTTTTGACCGAAACAGTTTTGCACACAACTATCGCTCGGTCAACCGAGACGATCCAGACCCCATGAGCCAACCACCCGACCGCCCGCTGTAACGTGACCCTCCGCACAACCTGTATCTCGCCGGAGGTTGACGAGCGGCCCGTCAGTCTATACAGTTCTCCGACAATGGAGACCCAGTCCCCGATACATGAACGTCGCAACCTCATAAGAGAGGTCTCCCGGCTCTATGAAGAGGGAGACCTGGCACGTGCACTTCAGGCGGCCGAAAGAGTCGTGGCCCTCATGCAGGAGTCTGACGGTGTCGCTCCCCTCGAGATGGCGGCGGCTCTCGGTGATTTAGCCGTACTGTGCGAAGAGCGAGGATTGCTGGCGGACGCGGAGGCGCACTCCCGACGAGCCCTTGATCTTCGAGAGAACTCCCTGCCGGACGGCCATCCTGACGTGATTGTTGCCCTAGAAAGCTTGGCCCGGATCTTATACGCACGGGGCTCTTACGCCTCTGCAGAGCCCCTTTACAAACGCGTCCTGGCCTTGCGAGAGACTCTGCTCGGCGTCGACCATGTCGACGTAGCCTCAACTCTTGACGGTCTCGGTGTCGTGCTCCGTGCCCTTGGGCGGTTTGAAGAGGCGAAATCGGCATTTGAACGGGCCTTCGCCATCCGAGAGAAGGCCATGGGATCCGACCACCCTCGTGTGGCAATCGATCGCGACCACCTCGCGTCCTTGGAGGCTGCAAAAAGAGACTTCCCAGAGGCCGAGCGACGCTTCCGTGAAGCCCAGGCAATCTGGGAGAAGGCCCTAGGCCCAGACCACCCCGATTTGGCCCCGACGTTACGCGGTCTCGCTGGTACGCTTGACGGCCAGGGACGTCACGAAGACGCCGAAGCCCTCTACATGCGGGCCCTCGCCCTTCAAGAAAAAGCGCTGGGGCTCGACCACGCCGATGTGGCAGACACCTTGGATGACCTTGCCTGCTCATATGAGGCTCGTGGCATGATCGACACAGCCGGACCGCTCTACGAGAGGTCTCTGGCGATCAAGGAAAAGGCCTTAGGTCCTGACCACCCCGCTTTGGCGGTTACATTGACTAGGGTGGCCCTTCTCAAGAGCAGGCAGGGTCATTTCGACGAAGCCGAGACGCTCCACCGGCGCGCCCTGGCCATCCGAGAGAAAGCCCTGGGCCCTGATCATAGTGAGGTAGGAGCCACCCTGGCCCATCTCGCTGATCTTCACCGTGTCCATGGGGAGTACGACTCGGCCGGACCCCTTTATGAGCAGGCGCTGGCCGCCGCGGAGGCGGCCCTGGGACAAGAGCATCCTAATCTCGTCGCGATTCTGGCCGGTCTTGCAGACGTCTACTATGCGCAAGAGAGATACGAAAAAGCGGAATCTCTGTATCGGCGTGCTCTCGTCGTTGCCGAGAACCCCGAGGGAGAGCCCTCTACGCCGGACGCCACCCAATTGGGCAACGTCCTTAACGGTTTGGCCGTCCTCCTCTCTGTAGAGGAGCGTTACGAAGAGGCCGAACGGCTGTATCTACGCTCTTTGGCGGTTCGCGAAGACTCCCTTGGGCCGGCCCATCCTGACGTGGCCGTGACTTTGGGGAACCTCGCGGTCATGTATGATTCTCAGGAGCGACACGCTGAGGCCGAACCCCTCCACCAGCGAGCCCTAGCTATTAGGGAGAAGGCTCTTGGGCCCGGACACCTTCACGTAGCGACCAGCTTGGAGAACCTCGCGGAGGCCTATCGCGCCCAAGGCAGGACTTCGGAGGCCCTACCACTGTACGAGCGGGCGCTTGCCATCGTTGAAGAGAACCTGGGGTCCGACCACCCTGACCTGCACGCCATCTTGGACGACCTCGCCCAATTACACGATGAGATGGGTAACGCGAGTGAAGCCGCTGCTTTGCGCAGGCGGGCCCAAGGACCCCAGCCACACTCAGACTGAGTCGCGCCTGCGTCTACGCAAAGGCCACGAGCAACTGACCCTTGTCGGCCTGATCGCCCTTCTTCACCAACACTGCGGCGACCGTCCCTTTGTGGGGGGCATGTAGCTCGTTCTCCATCTTCATGGCCTCGAGGACCAGCACTGCTGTACCCTCATCGACCACATCGCCGGCCTTGACGAACACATCGACTATCTTGCCGGGCACCGGGGCCCAGATACCGTCTTTGACCTCCTCGGGAAGTCCGGTCACTCCGGCAGCAGCCTCGGTTGTGGCCGGCGCGTCCGCGATCGCACCGCCTGCAGTTGCCGGAACCGGCGCAACCGCGGCCGCCGACGTCGCAGCGACAGCCCCCGGGGCAGTCTTGACTACTTCGGTGACCGTCATCGGTACTCGCTCGCCCGCTACCTCCAGAACCACGCCCCCCGTATCTACACAGTTATCGACTATCCGGATCTCATAGGTCTTGTCGCCTACCTGCACCAGCCTGCGATCATCGGAGGGTTTGCTGACCTTCGCCTGAAAGCTCTCCCCGTCCACTACGGTTCTGCCGTCCGGGCCTGCCTCCACCTGACGCTCACTCCCATCAATATGGATCTTGAATTTCACGTCAGTACCTCCAGGAGACCGGCCGGCCGGCGGTAAGATCGCGACGGCCGGCAGCGGCCCAGGCCGACCCGGGCACCCCATAAGGGCATACCGATGGAGGACGACCCGCTACTCCGGCCTCGGGTAGGTCGGCGCCCACCTTGGCCTCCGCCGGAGGACTGTCGGCAGCCACGACTACCACCTGTGGCGAAACACACGCTTCCTCCTGCACGCCCAGCAGATCGGCCACCACTGCAGCCAGAGCCGCAGCCTCTTCTTTGGGCCGCTCTGTACGGTCCCGGCGCGCAAAGAACTCAAGAGCCACCTGAGGGAACAAAGCGTAAGAAATCAGGTCTTCGTCGCTGAACTTGATGCCCAACTCCTCGAGCTCCGCCCTACGCTTGGGCAGTTCGGGCTCAAGCAGGTCGGCGGGGCGTCCGGTGATAGGCGTCTCGTCCCCAATACACAGTTTTTGCACCTCGGGGTCGATAGGACCGGGGGCCTGCCCATAAAGCCCCTGCACGTAGGCCCTGGTCTCTTTCGTTATCATCTTGTACCGGCCCATCACGACGTTAAGCGTGGCCTGGGTACCAACGATCTGGGAGGTGGGCGTGACCAGAGGCGGATAGCCCAATTCCTTGCGCACTCTGGGGACCTCGGCCAACACCTCCGGCATCAACTCGATATGTCCCTGCTCTTTGAGTTGCGATGACAGGTTGGAGATCATCCCTCCGGGGATCTGCCAGAGCAGCACTGCCGGGTCCACGGCGGTAAAAGCGCTCTCGTACGCGACGTACTTCTTCCGCACGTTACGGAAGTACTCCGAGATGTCTTCCAGCACACCGATGTCCATCCCGGTCGCTCGGTCCGTTCCGGCCAACGCCGCCACCATCGACTCCGTAGGCGGATGCGAGGTGCCCATCGACATCGACGAGATAGCGCAGTCCAGGATGTCGGCCCCTGCCTCTACCGCTTTCAGGTAGGCCATCGACGCCATCCCTGAGGTGTAGTGTGAATGCATGTGCACCAGAACCTCAGGATAGGCCGACTTGAGCGCGCTTACCAACTCGTACGCATCGTTGGGGTCGAGTAGGCCGGCCATGTCTTTGATGCAAATGCTCTGAGCGCCCATCTCCACCAAACGACCGGCATAGGCCAGGAACGAGGGCACATTGTGTACGGGGCTCTTGGTGTAGCTGATGGTCCCCTCCACCCATTTGCCGTTCGCTTTGACCGCTGCGATGGCTTCTGCCATGTTCCGCGGGTCGTTCAGGGCATCGAACACTCGGAACACGTCGATACCTGCCTCCGCTGCCAACCGGACGAATTCGCGGAGTACGTCATCGGCATAGTTGCGGTAGCCGACGACGTTCTGCCCCCGCAGAAGCATCTGTAGCCTCGTGTCCGGCAGGGCGGCCTTCAGGGTGCGCACCCGGTCCCAGGGGTCCTCGTTCAAAAAACGCATCATCGAGTCAAAAGTGGCGCCCCCCCACATCTCAAGGGACCAATATCCGGCACGATTGAGCTTGTCGGCGATGGGGATCATGTCTTCTGTGCGCATGCGGGTCGCGAGCAGCGACTGATGAGCGTCGCGCAACACAAGGTCGGAAATGTGTACTGGCTTAAGAGAGGACGGCATCGACGCAGGCCTCCTGATGATAGAGATTACGCTACAGAGGGATATTGCCGTGCTTTTTTGGAGGCCGGCCTTCTCTTTTTGACGCGCAGGCTTCGAGAGCAGCCATCAACCGAGCTCGCGTCTCGACCGGTTCGATGACGTCGTCGAGATATCCGACCGCGGCAGCCTCGTATGGGGAACCTGAGTCTTGGCGATCAAGAATGCCAATCGGCATCTTCATCTCGATCTCAGCCGCCGGCCAGGCGAAGTTGAAATCGGCTCGGGTACCCTTAGAACCCATCACCTCGAACCCCTCGCCGAAACCCCTGCGGGTGACGACGGTCACTTTCGGGACGGTCGCTTCGCAGTAAGCGTACATCAGTTTGGCCGCTGCGCGGACAACCCCCCGGTGCTCCTCGTTTTTGCCGGATACAAAACCGGGAGTATCGACCAGCGTCACGACCGGCACGTTGAAGGCGTCGCAAAGGCGGATGAATCGAGCGGCCTTGCTTGCCGCATCTATGTCGATGGCACCCTCCAGATGAGCGGGCTGATTACACACGATACCCACCGACCGCCCGCCCAGACGGGCGAATCCCACCACCATGTTCCGTCCCCACCCGGCTGAGAGCTCGAGAAAATCGCCTCTGTCAACGACGTCCCCGAGCAGATCACGGACATCGTAGGGCCGGCCCGGCTCCACAGCCCGCAGGGACCCGACGCCGGCATCTTTGTGCGCCCCAAGGTCGGACAGGTCCGAGCGCGGCGGCTCCTCCAGGTTGTTCTGGGGGAGAAAGGCCAACACCGTGCGGATCAACTCCAGACAGTCCGCCTCTCCGTCTGCTGCCAGATGAACGAGCCCGCTCTTCTCGCTATGCGCCCGCGCACCTCCCGTCTCCTCGAGGGCGACCTCTGCTTCGCCTCCGTCCGTGACTGGATCGCCCAGAAAGACCCGGCCCGCCCCCTTGACCATGATGACCACATCGGCCAAGGCGGGTGAGAACACCGCCGCTCCTGTACAAGGCCCCATGACGGCGGCTATCTGAGGTATCAACCCTGAAGCCATGACATTGCGAAAGTACAATTCGGAGTAGCGGCTGAGCTCCTTGCCCTCCTCACCGTCTCCCCCGCGACCCCCGTCGTAAAACCCCACCAATGGAGCACCGTTCTTGACGGCTAGGTCTACGACTTTGGCCATCTTGCGCGCCAGGACGTCATTGAGAGGCGCCTGAGCATTCTCCCCGTCTTCTGAGAAGACGTACACGTCCCGGCCGTCGATTTTGCCATGGCCGGTAACCACTCCTGGGATGAACACGTCCAGCTCGACAAACGTACCGGCGTCGAGGAGCTGCGCCACCCTCTGGCGGGCACTTGCCGCTCCCCTCCTACGACGTGCCGCTATACGCTCGGGTCCCCCGCTCATCAGAGCTTCGTCTTTTAGCCGCCGTAGGCGCTCTATGCTGTTGTCGGCACTCATGTCACTTCTACCTCGCCCCCTACTGTTGGTCACGTCTTCTCCGACCGTGGCCGGCAGTCGACCCGGAGATGTTACAGCCTCGGACGCCCAGAGGGGAAGGACCTCGGCTTCAGACCGTTCCGATGAGCCGCAGTGGCGAGCACTTCCGGGAACGGCCGGATGGACTGCGGTGACGGCAGGTCCGGTGTACCATCGATTACTCATGAGACAAGTCAGATGCACCCAATATCAGCGACGAACCGATGCGGGAGGATGGCACTGTGTGCCGGTGTTCCGCCGGCCCTCCACTCCGTTCTCCAAACAGGAGGCCCCCACGAAGAGCAGACCCGATTTCTGCCGCGAGATTCCGCAACCGAAGGCTTCGTGGGATCAGTGGAGACGACTTATGACACGGCACCGGCTCAATCAAGCCCTTGTCCTATGTGCCGGCGGCCTTCTACTTTGGAGCTGCTATGAGTACGGAGCATTCCTCAAGCCCGCCAAAACCGTGGTGGCCGTAGCCCTACCGGCCCTTGGTCTCCTCTGGGTTCTCATGGCCACCGCCCTTGGACGCCGATCTCGGAGGCTGCGGGTGGCCGAGGCCTCACCGGCAGAGGTGAACGCGCAGCCGCCGGGCTACTCTCGGCAAAC
>JAXGNF010000052.1:0-17409 GCA_040768135.1 Thermoleophilia bacterium
CGACCACGACCAAACTGGCCAAGACGGCAAAGCAGACGGCCAACACAATGAGTCTTCTCATGACAACTGACACTCCTTACTAGAAACGGAGGCCTGCCCTACGGGTTCTCACACTGTCCAGCGGTTCTTGAACGATCACCCCCTCCCTCCACAAAGAACATGTCATATCAGTCCCTCAACGACGCACGATAGATAGACGACGGATCGGAATCGTTCGCACCTTCCAGGAAAAACCGACCCATGGTGAAAACGGCGCCGTTGCCGTAAGTAGCCGTCATCGCCATCGCTCCTGGGTGAACGTCATGGCTTGAGGATAGGAGCGATCGTAGCGATAGGGGTGGTCCTTGTCCCTCTGCGCCTGGGGAGGGCGGCCGCCTTCAATGCAGGACCCCGAATCGCGGCCGACGTATCGGCCCGGGCTCAGGAGCCAGCCTGTAGTTCGAACTACATCGTCACAGCTCATCACGACCCCCCGCGGGTGGCGTGGGAGACACTTAATAGTTTACCGCACCGACTGTTCCGCTCATACCCCTGCCGCTTCGCCCACACTGATGGCGGTGTGGAACAGCAAGCTACGTCTACATATCAAATGTAAGGACGGAAGTCCAGCGCCGCCACACAGAAAGTCCCGCCCGCACCCTTCACCAACGAAGAGCCCCACCGGCGGCAACTACCACCATCCGGGGTTTCATGCTCATGAGGAGACGCTGCTACACTGGGAACCGCACGGCCGCCGGTCGTGTAGCGTCGGGCACATGGTGTTACCCAGCGCAAACCGACACGGCGACTGTGGTGCGGTCCGTCCCCAGCGATCAAGGAGAGGGCAGGTGGCAAACAGCAAGAAGTCGCTAGGTGCAGACAAGACGGTCCTCAAAGGCCTCGGGCAATGCTCGTTCACCCGCAACGGTGACCCGGCTGCCGTGGACGTCAAAGACGGCAAGATCCTCCGTATCAGGCCCCTTCATTTCGAGGATGCCTATACCAGAGACGAGATCAAGCCTTGGCGCATCGAAAAAGACGGCAAGACGCTCGAGCCTAATCTGAAGAGCCACTTGGCTCCCTATATGCTCGCGTACAAGAAGCGCGTCTACTCCCCCAACCGTATCCTCTATCCCCTTATCCGCGAAGACTGGGATCCCACCGGAGCTCCCGGCTCTACCGGACCGGGGGGGCGCAACGTCCAGAATCGGGGCAAAAGCAAGTACAGGCGTATCAGCTGGGACGAAGCCACCGACATCATCGCTGCTGAGATCAGACGGGTACAGGAGAGCTACGGCCCCTATGCCGTTCTTTGCCACGGCGATGGTCACGGTGAGACCAAGATGGTGCATGGTCCTCATTCCTGCCAGATGCTCCTTCTGGAAAAGGCGGGGGGCTACACGCAGGCCATCCGCAATGCCGACAGCTGGGAGGGCTGGTACTGGGGGGCCGAGCACGTGTGGGGTGAGGGAGCCCAGGGCCACTCCACCGACGCCGACAACCTCCTCTACGACATCACCCAAAACACCCAGATGCTCATCGCTATCGGCTGCGATTTAGAGACTACTCCCTGGGGCTTCGGCGGGCAGTTCCCCACCAACGTGTGCTACTTCTGGAATGACATCGGCATAAAACAGGTCGCCATCGCACCCGACCTCAACTACTACGCCGCCGTTCACGCCGATAAGTGGATCCCCATTCTGCCCAACACCGATGCGGCCCTGCATCTGGCCATAGCCTACACCTGGATCAAGGAAGGCACCTACGACAAGGCTTATGTCGATACCCATGTGGTGGGCTTCGAGCCTTTCCGCGCGTACGTGATGGGCGAAGAAGACGGCATCCCCAAGACTCCTGCCTGGGCGGCGGAGAAGACCGGCGTCTCGGAGTGGACCATCAAAGCCCTGGCCCGGGAATGGGCCGAAAAGACCACTTCTACCCTGCACTACTACGGTGGCTCGTACATCCGGGGCCCTTACAGCCACGAACCAGCCCGCTTGGAGGTATGTCTCGTCGCCATGCAGGGCATGGGCAAACCGGGCACCCACATCTACAACAAGATGGCCGATGGGCTTACCCAGCTCGATATGCCCCGCCCGGAGATCCAGCTCAAACTGGATGTGATCCGCGGCCAAGTATGGAGTGGGCGCCCCCTCCTCAAGCAGACGGCTCAGCTCATCCCCAAGACGCAGCTGCACCAAGCCATTCTCGAGGGCAGTTGCTGGTCCTGGGGGACCACCTCCCTCTACGCCCACATCGACGACCAGTTCAAGAAGTACAACTATCCCATCCCCAAGGAGGAGGGCGGGACCGAGATCCACATGATCTGGATGGACAACCCCTGCCGTTCGACTTGTTGGAACAACTCCATGGAGTCCATCCAAGCCTACCGCAGCCCCAAAATCGAGACCTTCGTAGTCCAGCACCCCTGGCTGGAGAACGACACCGTCTACGCGGATATCATCCTGCCCATCAATACCAAACTCGAAGAGCGGGACTTCGCTCAGATCTCGAGCGCCTCGCCCATGAACGGTATTGCCATCGAAGAGCAGGCCATAGAGCCCCTAGGTGAGTCTCTCTCCGACTATGAGGCCGTAGGCGAGGTGGCCAAGAAGCTGGGACTCTATGACGAGTACACCGACAAGATGACGGTGGACGAGAAGATCAAATGGGGATACGAGGTCTCGGGATGTGCAGACGCCATCAGTTGGGAGGAGCTGAACGAAAAAGGCTACTACTACATCCGGACCGAGGACGACTGGGAGAAGTATCCGGCCGGTATGCGGCTCTTCTACGAAGACCCCGAGAAGTATCCTTTGGAGACGCCCACAGGCAAGCTCGAGTTCTATTCTCAGCGTCTGGCCGATCACTTCCCTGATGACGATGAGCGCCCTCCGTATCCCAAATGGATCGAGAAAGGGCCCTCTCACGACGAACGCCTGTCCAGTGAACGAGCCCAGAAGTACCCCATGCTCTTGGTCAGCAATCACCCGCGCTGGCGCACCCACGCCGAGAACGACGACATCACCTGGACCCGTGAGATTCGTACCTGCAAGGTGAAGGGCCATGACGGCTACATGTACGAGCCGGTCTGGATCCATCCCAGTGATGCAGCCGCCCGAGGCATCAAAGACGGCGACATAGTCAAGGTCTTCAACGAGCGGGGAACCGTCCTGGGCGGCGCCATCGTCTGGGAGCGCATCATGCCTGGGGTCGCCTACCAAGACCACGGAGCCCGGGCCGATATGATATCCACCGAACCCGGCAACTCTATCGATCGAGGCGGGGCCAATAACCTGATCTCTCCGGCCAACGGCACTTCCCAGAACTGCTGGGGTATGGCGACGAGCGGCTACCTGGTCGACGTGCAGAAGGTAACGGCTGCCGAAATGGAGACGTGGCGGGAGAAGTATCCCGAGGCCTTCAGACGAGACTACCACCCAGCCGCCGGTCTCCGCTACATGACTTGGATTAGAGGAGAGGAGTGACCGTGGGCCGAAAAGTCTTCGTTATCGATGTAGGTCGCTGCAACGGTTGCTACTGTTGCCAGATCGCCTGTAAGGACGAGCACGTGGGCAACGACTGGTCCCCGTACGCCAAGCCTCAGCCCGATACCGGCCAGTTCTGGCTGAGGCAGACCGACCACGTACGCGGCACCGTGCCCAAGGTGAAGGTCCATTACGTCCCGACGCCGTGCCAACACTGCGATGACGCCCCGTGCATGGAGGCCTGCCCGGTCGAGGGAGCCATCTATCGGCGCGACGACGCTCTGGTAGTGGTCGACCCACAAAAGTGCACCGGCTGCCGCAAGTGCCTGCTTTCCTGCCCCTATGATGCACTCTTCTTCAATGAAGACCTGAACATCGTGCAGAAATGCACCGGCTGCGCGCATCTGTTGGATGAGGGCTGGGCTGTGCCCCGATGCGTCGACATATGCCCAACGGGAGCGATGAAGTTCGGCGATGAGTCGGAGTTCGCCGCCGAGATCGCCCAAGCCAAAGCGGCGGGCAAGGTGACTCTCCTCGGGCCGGCCGATGAGACCAAGCCACGCGTGTATTACCTCAACATCCCCGGACGCTTCATCGGCGGCCTCCTGTATGACCCCGAGGAGAAGGAGATCGTGAAGGGAGCGCGCTGCACTTTGGTGGAAGACGCCACCGGCGAGAAGCGCGAAACGCACACTGATGGCTTCGGCGACTTCTGGTTCGAGGGCCTGGAGGAAGGGAGGATCTTCACGCTCACCATCGAGGCGGAAGGATTTGCTCCCCTCAGCTACACCTCCCTGGATACCAGTGACGACATCAACCTCGGGGAGTTGGCGCTCAGAAGATGACGGACGCTCGACGATGATGATAATGGACACCTGGCGGTGACAGTGACCGACGTCCGACGATAATGACGACTAACGCTCGGCAATGAAAACGTCCGACCGCCTGCGACGGCGGAGTCGAGGAGCCTGTCGATACAATCAGGGACAGGCACTCTGTATAATTTTGAATGGATATGACAGCCGGGATGACCGGCGAAGATTCCTTCTGATCCCTAGGGAGGCGTGATTGTGGCAACCCGTTACGAGCACCTGTTCTCACCTACGAACATCGGCAAGGTGCAGCTCAAAAATCGTATCGTCAAGACTGCGGCGCAGACTTATTTCTTCGAGTCGGGCGAGAACCGCGTAGGCAGCCTCGCCAAGGCCTTCTACGGAGCTGTGGCCCGGGGTGGCGCCGGTCTGATCATAACCGAGACTCCCGCCATGGAGTGGCCGTTGCTGGAAGAAGGTGATCGCCGCTTCCGCATCGACGACGACAAGTACATCAAGAACCTAGCTGAGCTCTCAGCCGAGGTGCACAAGTACGGCGTACCCATCTTCACCCAGCTCTACCACCGCGGTCCCTGGAGCGGCATCTACGCGCTCATCGCGGAGCCTTGTGCCTCTTCGGCGGTTACCTACCCTTCGCCGTTTGATGTTCATGACGAGAAGCCGCCACACGTTCTCACCATCGACGAGATCGAGGAGTTGGTCGACCGGTTCGCATCGGGGACCGCCCGGCTGCAGGCAGCAGGCTGGGACGGTATAGAGATCAACGCCGCCGCCGACCACCTGTTTCACAGCTTCTTGTCACGGTTCTGGAACAAGCGCGATGACGAGTATGGGCCCCAGAACATGGAGAACCGCACCCGGTTCATCGTCAACGTGATCAAAGAGATCAAGCGGCGCTGCGGCCAGGACTTCCCCGTGCAGATCCTCATGAACGCCATCGAGGTCGGACTGCCCGGAGACGAAGCCCTGAGTATCGAAGAGGCTAAAGAGATCGCCAAGATCTATGAGTCGATAGGCGTCGATTCACTACATGTGCGTTCTCACTGGGCCGGTATGCACCAAGGCTCGTACAACCAGGAGAACATGTTCTATCCCGAGCCCCACATCCCCCTCAAGGACTTCCCCAAGGAGCTCGACTGGAGCCGGCACGGCGCCCTGGCGCAGGTACCGCTGGCCCCGATCATCAAGTCGGTGGTCAACATCCCGGTCATGACCGTCGGTCTTATCGATGCCGACTCCGGGGACGAGATCATCCGCACGGGTAAGGCCGACCTCATCGGCATCAACCGCCGTTTCTTCGCCGATGCAGATTGGGCCAACAAAGTGCGTGAAGGTCGACTAGAAGACATCCAACCATGCACCCATTGCGGCACCTGCAACAGCAACTACAACAAGGCCCGCTACTGCCGCATCAATCCCTGCTTCGGCACCGATAAGTATGAGATGGAGCCCCCGGCCGCTACAAAGAAGAAAGTGGTCGTAGTGGGAGCCGGGCCGTCCGGCATGCAGGCCGCCCGCGTCGCGGCCGCCCGTGGTCACGACGTCACTCTGTATGAGAGCGGCGGGTACCTGGGAGGCGCCGTGGCCCTTGCCTCTATGGTCAAAGGCTTCGAGATCGAAGAGTTGCCAAAATTCCTCGAGTTCTTCCGTACGCAGGTCAAGAAGACCGGCGTCAAGGTCAGGCTGCGCAAACAGTTCGATGATTCAGCTTTGGCCGAAGAAAAACCTGACGTGCTTATAGTGGCCGCAGGGGGCGTTGCCACCAAGCCCGATGTGCCCGGGTATGAACTCAAGAACGTCGTCAAGACTGCTGAGCTCTACGATCTCCTGAAGCTCATGATCTCTTTGGTCGGACCCAAACTGCTCCGCAAACTGACCGCGATCTGGATGCCGGTAGGCAAGAAGGTGGTGGTCATCGGTGGGGCCATACAGGGCTGCCAGCTGAGCGAGTTCTTGATCAAACGGGGCCGCAAGGTAACCATCGTAGAGACCGGGCCTGAACTCGGTGAGTGGCTTGTGCCTGAGCGCAAGACCCGCCTCTTCTACTGGTTTGATAAGAAAGGGATCGAGCGGCTCACCAACGTCAAGCTGGTCGAGATCACAAAGAAGGGCCTGAGCATTGAGACGAAGGACGGCAAGACCCGGTTCTTGGAGGCCGACACGGTCATCCCGGTGCTGCCCTTCTCACCCAACAAAGACTTGGCAGAAAGGCTGAAGCACAAGGTGGCCGAGGTGTATGCCATCGGGGACTGCGACAGCCCGGCGGTCATCCCCGATGCCACCAAAGCCGGCTGGAACCTCGGCAACGCTTTGTGAGATCAGCGCAGGCAGGACCTAGGTCGTCCGGCCGCTTTCATCTGTCATGATGATGCGGGGTCGCCCCACAGCCTCCTGAAGGCCGCCGCCGCATCTCCGACGATCGACGGGCCGTGGGCGAAACACGCGGTCTCGAACTCGAGCTGAGCGATCATACGCAGGCTCTCGAGCCCGTCGGCCAGGTCCTCGTATACGGGTGACAACTGCAGGCCGTCTACGTTGTTGGCTGCGTCTCCCACGAAGAGAACGCCGTCGTCTTCGGGCCAGAGAAAGACTAGGTGCCCCACCGTGTGACCGGGGCTTCCAATCGCCCGGATGCCGCCGGCTACGGGAAGGGTCTCTCCCGGCTGGGCCTCCTGTCGCACGACCGCGGGCGCATACGTCGGTGGGCAGAGGCTGATCACCTCTTCTGCAAAAGCACGGCTCCGTTCCCCTGGCGAGACCACCCACGGCCGAAAACCTTGGCCCTGCCTGGCAAGCACAGCGTCGGCCGGATGCATCCAAGAACGCGCTCCCGTGGCCGCCTCGATCTCAGCGAGACCGGCCGCGTGATCGGGGTGGCAGTGGGTGACGAGCACGTCGTGGATGTCGGTAAGCCGCCGGCCTAACGAGCGCACGGCTTCGTCCACCCTGTCGACGGCACCAGGGAAGCCCGCGTCGATCAGCGTCAGGCTTTCCGGCAGGACAATCAAGAAGAGGGTGAGAGCGTCGGCGTCGACCGCGAATACGTGCTCCGTGACCTGAGCTACAACGTTCGTCGCTTCCTTGTCGTTCATGCCCGTCCTTTCCGAGTAGTCGCTTCGCCAGTTTAGCGTGCCCATACAGATAATTGCGCCTCATCCGGCGAAAGCCGTGATATCCTGCGCAACATGGAAGGCTCTTCCGGTCATAAACCCCTCCCCCCGGAGGGTGTCTCTTTCGTCTTGGAGGGTCAGCTACGAGCGAGCGATCTTGCCGAGAGTTATCTGCGCTCCCTCATCTTTTCGGGACAACTGAGCCCGGGTGATAAGCTCCCCGCCGAGCGCGAGCTGGCGCAACAGTTCGGCATAGCCAGAATCACATTGCGGGCCGCCCTGCGCTCTCTTGAGACGATTGGTTATCTGGTGGTCAAGATAGGCTCCAAGGGTGGTGCCTGGATCGCAGACGCGGAGACTCTTAGCCGCCGCTGGGAGGAGTGGCTGCACGCCCACAGACACCAAGTCATTCAGATGCTCGAATTCCGCAGGTTCGTCGAGACTGAGATCGCCAGGCTGGCTGCGGAACGAAGGACGCCTGAGGATCTGGAGATGCTCGAGTCGGTGGAACGCGCAACGGTGGACGATAGGACTTCCGTCGTCCGGTGGCATTTTGATTTTCACGACGCGCTGGCCCAGGCTGCCCACAACGATTACCTTCAGAAGGCTATGGTCACAATCCGGGGAGAGTTGTTCGTGCCGATTGATTGGGCGCTTACCCATACCCGGGTCAGGACCATCGAAGGGGTGCACCAGCGCATCCTAGACGCTGTGCGAGCCGGGGATTCCGAACGAGCGGTCGCCGAGATGGAGGTGCATCTCGACTTCTCCGAGGAGCCTTTCAGGCGCGCTCTCGATCAGTAGGTCGAGCCACCGGCCTGGGCCCCGACGAAGGCGCGGACCAAGTCGACACGGCTCGACTTTTTCTCTACCTGCTCACCCTCCTAAGTAACAACGCCTGACCTCATCGTTGTCGAGGAGGTCTTCGCATTTGCCCTGTAGACCGATCCTGCCTATCTCGAGGATGTAGGCGCGACTCGCCAATCTAAGAGCCATCCGGGCGTTCTGCTCCACCAACAGAACACTGATGCCCCGACTGTTGATATTCCTGATGATCTTAGCCACCTCGGAGACCAGAATGGGGGAGAGACCGATGCTGGGCTCGTCCATGAGAAGCAGCTTGGGGTCGGCCATGAGGGCCCGGCCCACCGCCAGCATCTGCTGCTGGCCGCCGGACAGTTCGCCCCCGGCTTGATTGCGCTTGTCTTTCAGGATAGGGAAGTGCTCATAGACCATCTCGAGGTCCCTCTTGACACCCTCTCGGTCTTTGCGGCGATGGGCGCCGACCTTCAGGTTGTCGAGCACCGACATGGTTTGAAAGATCTGCCGACCCGCCGGCACCTGTACGATACCGAGCCTCACCACATTGTATGGGGGCATCCTGTCAATGCGCCGGCCTTCAAACCATATTTCGCCGGAAGCCGGCTGCTTGGAGCCCGAGATGGCTCTGATGGCCGTGGTCTTGCCGGCCCCGTTCGCCCCCACCATAGCCACGATCTCGCCCTGCTCGACGTGGAGCGAAATACGGTCGAGAGCCAGAGCCTTGCCGTAGTAGACCGTCAGGTCCTTGACTTCGAGCAACGTGTTGCCGGCGTTAGTCATCGAGCAGCAACTCGTCCTTCCCCAGGTACGCTTCGATCACCTGCTCGTTCTCCTGTATCTCTTGGGGCAGCCCTTCGGCAATTTTCTGTCCATGGTCCAAAACCACGATGCGGTCGCACAGGCTCATGACAGCCGGCATGTTGTGCTCGATCATGACGATGGTTATCCCGCTCTCGCGGATGCCCCGCACCAGCTCCAGCATGGTGGCGATCTCAGTCTGGTTCATGCCGGTCATGGGTTCATCCAGCAGAAGGAGCTTCGGGTAGGTAGCGAGCGCGATGCAGACCCCGAGGATGCGCTGGTGCCCATGTGGGAGGTTCTTTGTGATCTCGTTTCTGACGGCGCCCAGGCCCATCCGGTCCAGGATCTCTGCTCCACGCGCCTTCAAATCGCGTTCCTCCCGTCTGGCTGCGGGGAAGCGCAGCAACCTCTCCCAAACCGGTGTCTTATAGCCCAGATGAAACCCATAGTAGACGTTGTCCAGCACAGACAGGTTCATGAAGAGGGTAGACGCCTGAAACTGGCGGCCGATGCCCAGTTGGACGATACTGTGCGACTTCAGCTTGGTGATGTCTTTGTCCTCGAAGAACACTCTTCCGGCAGTAGCCGGATAGAAGCCGCTTATGACACCCAGAATAGTGCTCTTGCCGGCTCCGTTCGGTCCTATGATCCCGAGGATCTCACCTTCGTTGACCTCGAAAGTCAGGTGATCCACTGCCACTAAACCACCAAAGTGCTTGCTGACATTCTCCACCCGCAGCAGGGGCCCGTTGCGTGAACCTGCAGGCGTAGTCATGATCCTTCCGTCTCCTCGGGCAACGCGCCGGCACTCTCCAAAACCGGCCCCGGGGGCAGTTCTCTGCCTCCACCCCCACCTCCGTCCCCGCTTCGGCGAGCCCAAGCCCACACCTTCGCGAAGTATTCACCTAGACTCAGCACCCCTCTGGGCAGGAACACGACCACCAGGATCACCAAGGCACCCACTACCATAAACGTGTACTCGGCCCGCCCCTGGACTACTTCGGTGACTGCTTCGGTGAAAAAGGTCAGAAGCCCGGCCCCTACCAGAGGGCCCAATATGGCAAACCCGGCTCCGCCCAGCACCGCGTATACCTGGATGAAGATGGTCTTCGGGAACAGGTTGAACACGTTGGGGTTGATGTAGGTTTGGTAGTGAGCATAGAAGCTGCCCAGCAGTCCGGCAATGGCACATCCCACTACAAACGAGAGCAGCCGGTAGCGAAACACGTTCACCCCGATCGACTGGGCCAGGCGTGGGTTGAACCCTATAGCCTGCCAAGCCCGCCCTGCCCATGAGGAGTAGAACGCGCTTATGACAAGGACTATGACTACCAGGATGACCAAACCCAGGTAGAAGAAATCCACCTTAGTATCGAAGACGATAGGGCCGATGGAGTCCGGAGCCGGTATGTTCGAGATCCCGTTGTATCCCCCAAGAGCCTTGATATTGCCCACCACCGTGACGAACAATAGGGCGAGCACGGTGGTCATAATGATGAAGGTGAAGCCTGCGTTTCTGATGATTACGTAGCCAATGACCAGGGCGAATACCGCGGTGATGAGCGTAGAGAGCGGTAGGCAAGCCCAGAAAGAGAGACCGGCGTTCACCGACAAGACAGCCGAAGCATAGGCCCCGATCCCCCAGAAGGCCGCCACGCACAAACTGATGAGCCCGGTGCGAAGCAGCATCACAAAGGTCATAGCCAAGCCGGCGTTGACCATGATCATCACCAGGAGATCTATATAGTACGGGGACTTAACCCACAGAGGCACCAGAGCGAGGGCCACCAGTAGAACCAGGAAGCCCAGGTAGCGTCTGTGTTCCAGCAGGAAGCCTCTCACCCTCTATACGCCTAAGTCGGTGCGGTGTCCTAGCAGTCCGTTGGGACGGAAGTAGATGACCACCCCAATGACCAAGAACAGATACACGATGGACATCTGACCAAAGTAATACTGGCCGAAACTCAAGATCTGACCAACGATCAGTCCGCCCACCACTGCCCCCAAGAGGCTGTCCATGCCGCCCAGCATAGTCATCAGAAGGACGTTGGCAATGACGTTGGTGCCCATGCCTGAGTGGACGTTGTAGGCGGGAGCAAAAAGCCCCCCGGCTAGACCGGCGAGGGCACATCCTAAGCCCATGACGAGAAGGTAGATCCGCATAGGCCTAATCCCGTGTAGCGCCGCCACTTCCGAGTTCAAGGAGACCGCCCGCATGGCCCGTCCCACCCGGGTCTTCTCATAGACCCAGAAGAGGACCAGGGTCACCAAAACCCCCACCCCGATCAGCACCAGCTTCTTAAGCTCTATGTGCACCCCGCCAAGCCTCCAGGATTGAGTGAAGATGCCGGGGATGCTCTTCGGCTGGGTGCCGAAGATGGGTAGAACCGCCTTTTCAAGGATCAGCGATAGGCCCAAAGCACCGGTGACAGTCACCAGAAACCGGCCTTCCATGTGCTGCAGACGTCGAAAGATCAGCATGTAACTGAGTAGGCCGAACACGCCCGTAATCACCACGGCTACGAGCAGCGCAACGGGGTATGGTAGTTTCAAACCACTTTCGCAGTACCAGGCGGCATAGGCACCCCACATGAAAAACATGCCGTAGGCCACGAAGAAGATCTCCGTCACGCCCAGAATCAGCACTAGACCAGCCGCCAGGATGACGTAGATGAGGCCTATGGTCAGCCCATCGAAGGCCAGTTGCAGGATCACAGACACAGTTCCGTCCGCTCCCTACCAGCTACATGGGGCGGGTCGGCTTCGCAAAAGCGCCGCCCTGCCAAGCCGACCCGTCGCCCGCTATTTCTTACCGACCGCCCTCTACTTGCCGAACACTGCCGGATCGACGTAGCTCTTACCCTCTTCGACCGTGATCATGTGTAGGAGCGTGGGTACACCGTCTACGATCTTCTTGATGCAGAATTCGGAGACGTTGTCCACCGTTCGAGAGATGCCCATGTCCATGCGCGGGATCATTTCGCCCTTGCCGGTGGGACCTTCGAACTTAAGTCCGCTGGCCAGTACTTCGGCCACTGCCTCCGTGTCTGTCGTTCCGGCCTGAATCAGGGCGGCCCTCAGGGCCGCATATGCTGCGGTAAGCTGGATCTCGGGGCCGTCCCACTTGCCATTAACCTCGATCCACTTGTCCTTGAACTCCTGAGCTACCGGGGTGGCCGCCGGGTCGAATTCAACCGGCCAGGCACCGCCGATGAACCCTTCGAGCGCCTTTTCGGACACGGCCGTCTTCAGAGTCTCGTAGGTGGTGGTGGTAGTGGCGAACAGCAGGCCGTCATAGCCGGCCTGGACGACAGCTTGGTAGATCAGGGCGTCCATGGCACTGTTGCCGAGCGCGATGAAGGCCGAAGGGTTGTTGGCCTTGACCTGAGTACCGATGGAACTGAAGTCGGTCGACGTGACCGGATAAATGATCTGGTTCACCTTAAGACCGTACTTTTCCAGCACCGCCATCGCACCCTCGGCATATGCACGGCCCCCGGCCTCATCGGGGCAGGCCAAGTCGACGGTGGTGATCTCGGAGACGTTCTTCGCAATCCAGCCGGCAACCTCGGGAGTGGCCTGCATCATGGTGCCACCCTGGAAAGTGTACTTAAACGAGGGGTCAAACATGACCGGGATGGGGCAGCCGGTAAGGGAGATGACCTTGTTCTTCTCGGTCTCGGCGAAGACCGCCCCCGGGTACATGGTGTCGGTGACTATGTACTGGACCTTGTTCTCGTAGATCAGCTTGTTCACACCCGCCATCGTGGTGGCCTGGTCGTTGTTGGATTCGATGAAGACGAACTCCACGTTGTACTTGGTCCCGCCGATGTCGAGACCCCCGGCCTCGTTGTCGAGTTTGACCATGATTTCGACGCCGCGCTTCATGTCGTAGCCGAGCGGCCAGCCCGTCCAAACCACGGCACCGACCTTGAGAGTCTCGGTAGGCTGCCCGGCTGTAGTCTCAGTGGGAGCCGCGGTGGTCTCGGTAGGCTGCCCGGCTGTAGTCTCAGTGGGAGCCGCGGTGGTCTCGGTAGGGGCTGCCGCGGTGGTGGTGGTCTCCTTATCCCCCCCGCATCCGGCCAGCATCAGGGGAACAGCCAAAGCCACCACAATGAATAGACTGAGTATTCGAAATCTTTTCATGTCTCCTCTACCCCTCTCACTCGGTGTTGCCTCTACGACTTATCCGACGGCCGAACATGCAGGTCGGTCCTCCGACCCGTAGCCGGCCAAATCGAATGAGCGCAGTGGGCGTGTCTGAAAACGGTTGTCGGGCGTTCGACTCCCGTCCCTCCCAAACCCTCATTCCTGCCGGTCTTCTCAACCCAGACCTACAGACACTATCACAGCAGGCGTTTCGCGAACAGTGGCTACACTCACGGTCAGATCTCGCACCTCCTGTGAGCCACACAGGATATGAATCGGTCATGATCCGGCGTGAGCGACATCAAGACCGCGAAGAGCGAACCGGACTTCACCCGCGCGAAACCACACCGACTACATCGATCTCAACAAGGAGACCGGGACCGAGATCGGCCCGCACGGCGGTGCTGGCAGGCGGGTCTTCCACAAGCAGGGGAGCGTACTTCTGATAGTATTCGAGCTCGGTCCTCCGCAAGCTGGGGTAGTCTTCAGGATTCCTGAACAGCATCAGCGTCTTGATGACGTTGTTCATGCAGCTCCCCGCTTCCTCCATAGCGTGACGGATCTTATCGAGTGCGATGACCATCTGTTCCTCGGCCACGTCGGTGTCAACCGAGATGGTCTCGTCGTTCTGGCCCTGGCAACCCGAGATGAAGATCAGATTGCCGGCCACTACTGACCGAGAGAACTTGGGTGCCTCTGGCGGGAAGTTGGGGTACGCAAGTTTCTTGCCCCCCCAGTACTCCGGATAGAACTTCACGTGCTCAGCCATGTTCTTAGCCTCCTTGGATGGTATGGAACCGGGCATCTCTTGACAATGGGTGGCGCAAGAAATATGCCCCTCTATCCGCTCCCAATGCAGCCGGTCTTCATTACAACCCGAGGGTTCGCTCTTTACAAGAGCATATACAACGGCCTCACAACGGAGGCCTCCTGAGGGCCGGGGCCAACACAACCCGTCACGATTGATGACGATGACCGAGACCACAAGCAGGCGGAGACGCTGGAACCGGCCGCCTACCTCCCTGCCTAACAGCCAAGCGCATCTTCAACGCGTTTTGAGCGCGTCTTCAACCCTGACGAGCCTCAGATCGCCATCGCCGCGTCGTAGCCTGTACGGATCGCCTGCAGCACCCGCCGGGGTCTTACACAATCGCCAATGGTCATGACTTCAGTGGCGACACCGAACAACGCGTCTACCATGTCGGTCCGAGACTCATATCCCACCGCAATCACGGCCGTGTCGCACGGTATGGTCACCCGTTCACCTCCACGGCCGGCACACACCACACCCTCGCCGGTGATCTCGACACAGCGCAGACCCGTCCTGATCGTCACTGCCCTCGCGAGTTCCAGCCTCAGGGCACGCCCGTGCATGATGTTCGCGTCAGACGCGACCTCATCCAACGTCTCCACGATCGTGACTTCCTTGCCCTGCTGCGCCAGGTACAAGCCGGTCTCACAACCGACGAGACCACCGCCGACCACAACGATCCTCTCCCCGGTCTCGACACCCTCCGAATGCACCTCGGCTGCCAGAAGGACCGAGTCCCCATCCACGCCTGGGATATCAGGGATTATTGGTTCCGCTCCTACCGCCACGATCACCACATCGGGGTTCTCGGCCTCAACGAGGCTGGGAGTTGCTTCTGTACTCAGCACGACGGCAAGAGACGGCAGAGTAGCGGCCTTGCCTATTAGGTGCCGCATGAACTTGTCGAGATCCTCCTTGAACGAGACCTGCGCCGCATACTTGAGCGCGCCCCCAAGAGAGCCACTCTTCTCGTACAGCGTCACATCGTGGCCCCGTTCCGCCGCCGTGATGGCCGCCTGCATGCCGGCCGGCCCCCCACCGACTACGACCACCTTCTTCGGTTCCGCCGGCAGAGGGGTGAAACCCGCCTCGAACTCGCGGCCGATGATAGGGTTCACCGCGCACTTCATGGTACTGGTGATGAACATGCCCCCCATGCATTCAAAACAGCGCAGGCAGTGCACGATCTGGTCGTCTTTGCCGTAGAGGGCCTTCTTGGGAATCTCAGGATCGGCAATCAGACCGCGGGCCACAGCAATGACATCCGCCCGCTCCCCCGCGATGATCTCCTCCATCTGGGCGGGATCAGAGATCCCGCCCACAGTGGTCACCGGGATAGCGACCGCCTTTTTGACCGCCTCTGCCAGATACACGTTGCAACCGTGGGGTAGGAACATCGACGGGTGCATAGTGGTCATAGTGTCGACGAAGTAATGGGCGCCTGCCGACACATGAAGCAGATCGACCTTGTCCTGCACCAATTTGGCCAACGCCACAGCATCGTCGATCGTGTAGCCCCCTTCGGCCAGTTCCGACCCGCCCATACGGAATTCTATGGGGAAGTCGCCGCCCACTCGTTCTCGGATGCGGTCGAGTACCATCAGGGGGAATCGAGCCCGGTTCTCGAGACTGCCGCCATATTTGTCAGTGCGCCTATTGATGAGCGGCGACAAGAACTGTGCGAGCAACCAGCCGTGAGCGGCGTGGACCATACACATGTCGAACCCAGCGATCTTGACCGTGGCCGCAGCCTCGGCGTAGGCTTCAGCGATCTCCTCCATCAGGCCTTCGGACATCTCCTCTACCTCGACGGTACGGGCTCCGGCAGTTCGGAAACCAATGTCTACCGTCCGCGCCGATGGGCCGATAGGATTCCTGCCGCCGAGAAACACCGGATCGCACTCCATGCCGCCGTGAGATAGCTCTATGGAAGCAAGAGCTCCGTACTGATGAATTGCGTCTGCTGCTTCCACCAATGAGGGGATGACGCCCTTATCGTCAAGGGGAATCTGCTTGGGGTGCGATTTGCCCGTGGGCGTGTGAACGATGCTCTCCCCAATGGTGACGATGGCGGCTCCACCCCGGGCCTTGAGACGGTAGTAGGCGATGTTATCGCGGGTGAGATAGCCCTCCGGGGATAGCTCCGCTAGAGACGTAGGAGCGGCCTCAATACGGTTCTTAAGGGTCAAAGGACCGAGCTTGAGCGGGCTGAACAGGTGGGGGAACTTCTTAGCGACCATGAGCGACTCCCCTCGTTGGACTTTGCACGGATGATACCAGTGGCAATCGCCAGTCAGACAACACCCGACAACGTCGTGATGGTCTCAGGCGGCGACGAAGGCGTTGCCTGAGACAGCGACCGGGCCATGCAGCCCACGCTCAACTCTCGATATCAGCCTCCCCGAACCCCGGCTCCTCTACGGCCAGTCTATCGACCAGATCGGCCACTCTCTCCCAGTCGGTGGTCAGATCGGCCCGCCCGGAATACGCGGCCCGGACGGCCACGAACATGGCCACAAGATTGCGGATGACATCGCCCTTGGCGTAGCGGTCGTCCCAGGACGCGCGCATCTGCATATTCTCGAGGGCACCGAGAAACGCGTAAGACAACAACTCATCGTCGAAGAGGCCGGGGTTGGCGCCTGGTTGGCGCTCGGCTGCCAGTTCCTCTTTGGTGCCTTCGAGTATCTGCTCGAAGACCTCCCGCACCAACGGCCTGAGTTCACTCTCATCATGCATCGCCTCCAGACGCGCCATCGCCTGAAGATCCGGGCTCAGCGCCCGAATCCCGTACGACGCCCAGTTCCGCCAAGCCATGCGGGCGGCCGAGTCGGCGGTCGCCTCGATGGGCGGTACCACCTTCGCGTGCATCCATGTGAAGTAGACCTGGTAGCAGGCGATGAAGAGGTGCCTCTTGCTGGGGAAGTGGCTGTAGAGGAGTTGGACGGTGACCCCGACCTCCCTACAGATGTCGCTGATACGGGTGCTTTCGTACCCGCGCTGGGCGAAGAACCTGGCGGCGACCTGCAGAATGGCGCTGCGGGTCTCCTCGCTCTGCCTGGCCACCAAGTCGACATCCGACTCGGCAGCCGCCGCTATGCGTTCGGCAAGCCGTTCTCGGATCTCCCGGAGGCCTACACCCTCCGCCTTCAGTTTAGTTATGGCACGGAGCAGATCTACATGAGCCTGATCATAAACCGCCCGGGTGGCGCTGGCCTTCTGGGCAGGCGGGAGCAATCCCTCGCTCATGTAATAGTAGATCTTGCTGCGGTTGACGCCCGTGTCGCGCTCGAGCTGGGATATGGTTAGGCCTCGCATCCGTCCGACCTCCCCGGCTCGTCTGGGCCCAGATCCCGGTCGTTACGCCACCCCCACCGTCTCTTTGGCGAAGGCCACGGCGGCCATGGCGTCGTCCC
>JAXGNF010000053.1:0-12683 GCA_040768135.1 Thermoleophilia bacterium
GTCGTCTTGGCCGCAGCCATAGGCGGGTTCGCTGCGTACAACTCGTCGGTCTACTACGTAGGGAAGTATGACGACGGTTCCGTGGCTCTTTACCGAGGATTGCCCGGCAGCTTTCTGGGGATCAGGCTGTCGTCGGTCGTCGAAGTGGCCGACGTGCGTTACGACCTCCTGGCCTCTTACATGCAGGGCCGGGTGGATACCCACGATCTGGTGAGCAAAGAGGAGGGGCGGGCGTTCCTCAAGACGCTGGGCGAGCAACAGTGAGCCTTCGTAACCGCGAGCTCGTTTTTCTCGTCCCCGCGCTTGTCCTGACCACTCTGGGGTTCGCCCTCGTCTATACGCAGAAGGCGGCGGTCCTCACTTGGACCTCGCTGACGTACGGTGCCCTCTTCATCGTCTTATTTCTCATCGCGCACGCCGGCGTTCGTGTGCTTGCCTCGCGGGCCGATCCGTATCTGCTGCCGGTGACGGCACTACTCTCTACGCTGGGCTTGGTGGTGCTGTACAGACTGGACGAGGGTCTGGCTCGGAAGCAGGCCATGTGGCTCGTGGTGGGATTGGTGGCGTTTCTGTTGGTGTTGGCAGTTGTCCGAGACCTTAAGTGGCTGCCGAGATGGCGGTACGCGATCGGGGCTCTCGGGGTGCTGTTGCTCCTCTTCACGGCCGTTTTCGGCCGCGAGATCAACGGAGCCAGACTGTGGGTGGATCTGGGACCGGTGAGCTTTCAGCCGGGCGAGTTCGGCAAGATCCTATTGATGGTGTTCTTCGCCGCCTACTTGGTCGACATGCGCGAGGTCCTCACTGTCAGCACGCGCCGACTGTTGGGAGTGCCGCTGCCGCCCTTCCGTTACCTGGCTCCCTTGCTGACCATCTGGGCCCTTTCTCTGGCGCTCATGGTTTTCATGAAAGACCTGGGGACGAGTCTGCTCTTCTTTGGGGCACTTCTGGCCCTCTTGTATGTGGCGACCGGGCGGTTATTCTACGTGCTGGTGGGTCTGGTCTTGTTCACCGTTGGGGCGGTGGCCTTGTACTTCGTCTTCCCCCACGTGCAGACCCGGGTGGATATCTGGCTCGATCCTTGGAAGGACCCCACCGGCAAGGGCTATCAGATCGTACAGTCCCTATTTGCCTTGGCCGAGGGCGGTCTCTTCGGTCGGGGCCTAGGCCAGGGCTATCTGATCCTACAGTCGGGGAACACCATCATCCCGTACCTAGAAACGGACTTCATATTCTCGGCCATCGGTGAAGAACTGGGCCTCATGGGCGCGGTGGGCATCATTCTGCTCTACATGATTTTTGTCTATCGGGGATATCGGGTCTCGGTCCGGAGCCAAGACGATTTTCCCCGTCTATTGTCCGTTGGTCTGACCAGTATCTTCGCCCTCCAGTCCTTCCTCATCATGGGCGGAGTCACGAAGCTGATCCCGTTGACGGGGATAACGCTCCCTTTTGTCAGCTACGGGGGCAGTTCCATAGTGGCCAACTTCGTGCTCCTGGGCTTGTTGCTCAGGGCGAGCGATAAGGCGGAATAGATGGACAAACCTCTTCGCCGGTTGTTCCTAGTCTTCGCCCTGCTATTCGTGGCTCTGATTGCGCAACTCACTTACGTGCAGGTGTGGGCGGCCCCCGGCCTCAAGGCCAGCCCCTATAACACCCGGGCGGTAGAAGAGGAGATGAAGATCGAGCGGGGGATCATCCTGTCGGCCGACGGGGTGGAGTTGGCCGTCAATCGCGTCGAAGGGGAGTACTTCTTGCGCGAATTTCCTCAGGGGAGTCTGACCTCTCCGTGGTTGGGTTACAACAGTCTGCGTTACGGCCGGGCAGGCATCGAGCGGATCTACAATCAAGAACTCTCCGGCAAGTCGGGCCTCTTGGGGATCACCGGCTACTGGGATGAGGTTCTTGGCAGAGTCCGTCGAGGAGCAGATCTCAAACTCACTATCAACACTAAGGTGCAGAAGGCGTCGGTGCAGGCTCTTGGCGAACGCCGGGGAGCGGTCGTGGCCCTCGATCCTCGGACAGGCGCCATACTGGCGATGACCTCCTACCCACGGTACGATCCCAACCGGCTCGACCAATTTTGGAAAGACATCAATTCCGACCCCGGCAAACCTCTTTTCAACCGAGCTACCCAGGGCCTCTATCCCCCAGGATCGGTGTTCAAGACCATAGTGGCGGCGGCGGCCATAGAAACCGGTACGGTCTCTGTCGGCACCCAATTCGAGGACACGGGTCGAGTCACCGCCGGCGGTTTCGTCGTGAATAATTACGGCGGTAACGTCTATGGGGTGCATGACTTCAAAGAAGCGTTTGCGAGCAGCGTCAATACGACATTCGCCAAGGTGGCGGTGTCGTTGGGGGCCGAGACGCTTGCCGCCTATGCCCGCGACTTCGGTTTTGATCGCGATCTGCCGTGGCCGCTCGGAGGAGCGACGAGCCTCTTTCCCGACTCGGGTGCTTTGGACAAGGCGCATCTGGCCCAGGCTTCATACGGACAGGGCAAGGTACTAGCCTCTCCGCTGCTCATGGCGCTGGCCACCTCGGCAGTGGGCAACAGTGGCTCCATCATGAAGCCTTACCTGGTGGCGCAGGTTCTCAACTACCACGGGCGCGTTCTGAGCGAGACCCGTCCCGGTGAGTGGCTGCGGCCGATCTCGGCGGAGACGGCGGCTACCATGACCACGCTCATGGTGGAGGTGGTCAACAAAGGTACGGGAACCAGAGCGGCCCTGAGTAACGTCCAGGTGGCGGGTAAGACGGGGACGGCAGAAGTGGCAGGAGGTGAGTCCCATGCGTGGTTCGCCGGCTTTGCGCCGGCGGATGACCCGCAGGTGGTCGTTGCGGTTCTGGTGGAGAACGCGGGCACCGGGGGGGCCATAGCCGCCCCTATCGCCCGGGAGGTCATCGCAGCGGCTCTTGGTCTCTAACACTTGTTAATAGGGTAGTATTGCGCGACCAAAATGGTTAAGGACATGAAGAGTGCGCAGGAGCGCCTCGGAGGACGATGAGGCTGTGATAGGACGTGTGTTCGACGACCGCTATGAGGTCGTCAGCAGGCTGGGCAGCGGCGGTATGGCCGACGTCTATCTCGCCAACGATCTGCTCTTGGGCCGGCAGGTGGCACTCAAGATCCTGTCGGCCCGCTACGCGACGGATGAACAGTTCGTGGAGCGGTTCCGCCGGGAGGCAAGTAGCGCCGCCGGGCTGAGCCACCCCAACATCGTACAGATTTACGACCGGGGCGAGGCGGAAGGCACCTACTATATCGCCATGGAGTACCTGGAGGGGCGCTCGCTTAAAGAGATCATCGTCAAGTACGCCCCGCTCAGCCCCGACTTGGTGATCTCTATAGCCAACCAGATCCTCGAAGCCCTCCGTTTCGCCCATCGTCGGGACGTCATCCACCGGGATATCAAGCCACAGAACATCATCGTGGACAACGACGGCCGGGTGAAGGTGACCGATTTTGGCATTGCCCGGGCGGGCAATGCCGCCACGATGACGGAGGCCGGGTCCATACTGGGGACGGCCCACTACCTATCGCCCGAACAGGCCCAAGGACAACCGGTCGAAGCGGCTTCCGACCTGTACGCGCTGGGCGTAGTCATGTATGAGATGGTCACGGGGAGACTGCCGTTTGATGGCGATAACCCAGTGAGCATCGCCATGAAGCATGTGCACGAGCAGCCGGTGCTACCGCGCAGCATCAACCCTGACGTCCCCGAGAATCTTGAGGCAGTGATTCTCCGAGCCTTGGGCAAACACCCAATCGAGCGTTATCTGACGGCGCAGGCCATGCTCGACGACCTTGACCGAGTCAGGGCCGGTGAGCCCGTTGCCGCTCCTGCCGCCTACTTTGAGGAGTCCACGCAGATCATCGGTCCGGCAGCTGCAACGGCGTCCGCGTCAGACCTGCAGCCGACCCAGATCCGTCGGCGTGTCCGTGACGAGCCGGATCTCGCACTCGAGCCCTACTACGGCGAACCCCCTCACCGGCAGAGCGCTTGGCCCTGGGTGCTCGTCATCGTACTCATACTGGCGCTGGGCGGGGCGGCGTACGCCATCTTCTACAACTGGGGCAGCGCCGAAGAAGAACTGGGGGTCGTGCCAAGCGTCCTCGGCCTCAGTCTCGAAAGCGCCAAACAAAAGATCAAGAGCGCCGGCTTTGAGTTCAAGAACGAAGGCGACCAGGCCTCGGCCGACGTGCCGGAGGGCAGAGTGTCCCGGCAGGAACCTACGGAGGGTGTGCGGTTGGCTAAAGGCGAGAAGGTCGGGGTGTGGATCTCGTCGGGCAAGGGCAAGGTCGAGGTGCCCCGTGTGGTTGGGATGGATCAGGTGACGGCTGCTCAGGTCCTCGGGAATCATGGCTTGGATGTGAAGACCGAAGAAGAGGTCAGCAAGGAGGAGCAGCCGGGGACCGTCCTTCGCCAGAAGCCGGGCGCAGGCGAGCAGGTTGAGGCCGGTGTGACTGTGGTCATAACCGTCGCGGTAGCCAGCGATGCGGTGGCCGTTCCTCGTCTCATCGGGAAGACTGAAGAGATCGCCGTCGCGCTTCTGGCGAGCATGGGCCTGGTGGCGCGGCCTCAACCGGTAGAGTCGACGCTGGAGGGAGGGACTGTGGTCGACCAGAGTCCGGGGGAGGGCACTGAAGTACAGCCGGGCTCTACTGTCGACATCTTCATAAGCAACGCTCCCGAGCCGACTACGGTCATGGTCCCCGCCGTGGCCGGGCTCGGATACACGCCTTCGCAGGCAGCGTCCAAGCTGGGCCAGTATCAGTTGCACGCGAAGATCACGTATTACGAAACACCTGACTACGAACCCGATTGGATCATCCAGCAGGATCCGGCCGCAGGTGCCGTGGTTCAGCGAGGAAGCTACGTGGAGCTTCTGGTGGCGAAGGCACCCGTCACCACCACAACTACGAGTACGACCACCACCACGACCGAGCCGCCGACTACAGTCAGCACATCATCTACGGAGTCGACCACACCCCCTCCAACGACGGAGTTCTAGAGTGAAAGCCAAGCCGACCTTTCAAGACGTGCTCTTGGGCCTACAGGAGTACTGGGCCGACAAGGGCTGCATCGTCTGGCAGCCTCACCATACCGAAGTGGGCGCCGGGACTTTCAACCCGGCGACTTTTCTCAAGGTACTGGGCCCCGACCCTTGGAGGGTGGCTTATGTCGAACCGTCAATCCGTCCCACGGATGGACGCTACGGGGAAAACCCCTATCGTTTGGGCCATTACTACCAATACCAGGTGATTCTGAAGCCCTGCCCTGACGATATCCAAGACCAGTATTTGTCGTCTCTTGAGCACCTGGGGATCGATCTCGCTAAGCATGATGTCCGTTTCGTCGAGGACGACTGGGAGTCACCTACCTTGGGAGCATGGGGCTTGGGCTGGGAGGTATGGATCGACGGGATGGAGTGCACCCAGTTCACGTACTTTCAGCAGGTGGGCGGCATCGACCTTCATCCGCCCAGCGCAGAGCTGACCTACGGCACCGAACGGTTGGCCATGTATCTACAGGGAGTCGATAACGCCTTTGATCTAGAGTGGGTGCCTGGGGTCACCTACGGTGATGTCTATAAGGTGAGCGAGGCACAGTGGTCGGTATATCACTTCGAGTTGGCCGACATCCCGCTTCTCCAGCGATCTTTCGTCGATTATGAGCGCGAGTGTGAGCGATGCCTCGAGCGGGGATTGTCGCGGCCTGCCTACGACTTCGTCCTGAAGGCTTCCCACACCTTCAATCTGCTTGACTCCCGAGGGGCCATCAGCGTGACCGAGCGGACCGGCTATATCGCTCGGGTACGGAATATGGCCCGCAAGGTGGCTGAGGCCTATTACGCTGAACTGGGGGTATCTTCCGACGATGAGGCCGGCGCGGCCGGTGAATCTGAGATGAGGGCACCGGCGAACCAAGGTGTGGCCGCCGGAGGCGCGGCCGGTGTCGCGGCTGTGACCGGCGTCATGGGGGCGACGGCGACGGCCGAGGCGGAAACCTCGGTGTCAACCAGCGCGACCGGGGTGACCGGGGCAACGCTCTGGATATCGCCGGACGAGCGGGAGGCCCGCGACTTTTTGCTCGAGATCGGCGTGGAAGAGATGCCAGCCTCTGCCTGCAGAGCGGCCATCGAGCTACTTCCTGAGCGGGTGAGTGGCCTTTTTGCAGCCGACGGGATAGAAGTCGAGGCAGCCGATGTCGAGGTGATGGTCTCACCCCGGCGCATTGCTGTCCGTGTCGAAGGCGTACCGGGCGAGCAGGCGCCGCGGGAGATGGTGCAGAGGGGACCCGCCGTCGAGGCAGCTTTCGACACCGAGGGGAACCCCACCAAGGCCTGCGAGGGTTTTGCCAGGGCCAAAGGAGTCACTCCTCGGGACCTGCAGGTTCGGGAGGAGGGGGGGCGGCGCTTCGTTTACTACGTCACCCAGAGTGAGAGTCGGGCTACAGCTGGGTTGTTGCCTGACATCTGCCTCAAGATCGTGCGTGACATGTACTTCCCCAAAAACATGCGTTGGGGCTATCGGGACGTGCGTTTCTCCAGGCCCATTCGCTGGCTGGTGGCCTTGTGGGGCGAGACGGTCATCCCGTTCGACTACGCCGGACTGGTCTCGGGCAGGACGAGCCACGGCCATCGCTGGCTGGGGGGACCGGTGGAGATCGAGCGGCCGGCAGACTATGTCGAGGCGCTGCGGTCGGTGGGCGTCGTGGTCGACCACCGCGAACGGGAGCGGCTGATCACAGACGGCCTGCGGCAGACTGCGTCCGCGTTGGGGCTAGAGGCGACAGATCCCAGCGGCAAAATGGAAGAGGTGCTCTTTTTGGTCGAATGGCCCACGGTAGCCGAGGGGCAGTTCGCGGCTCACCACCTGAGCCTGCCGGCCGAGGTGCTCGAGACGGCCATGCAGTCTCACCAGCGCTACTTCCCGTTGGTCAATAACGACGGCACCCTCTCCGACAGGTTCCTCTATGTGAGCAACGGTAATCCTGAATGGCTTGAGCAGATCACGGCTGGTAATGAGCAGGTGCTGCAGGGAAGGATCGAAGACGCTGAATTCTCCTTCGAGAAAGATAAGGCCATGGGTTTGGAGGCCATGGCGTCGCAACTCGACAAGATAGTCTTCCACGTGAAGGTCGGCAGTATGAAGGATAAGACCGAGCGGCTGGTAGGGCTGACCGATTATCTGGCCGAAGTATGTGGGGTTCCCGATCAGGCGCGGGAGCAGGCGCTCGAAGCCGCCCGGCTCGCGAAAGCCGACCAAGTGTCGATCATGGTGCGGGAGTTTGCCGACCTAGAAGGGGTCATGGGCGAGACTTACGCGCTCATGGAGGGGCACCATCCGGAGGTCGCCCGGGCCATACGAGAGCAGTTTCTTCCCGATGCGGCCGGCGGCGCGGTGCCTAAGACGGTTCCCGGCGCCCTCCTCGCCACGGCGGAGAAAGTAGACAACATCGTGGCGGCCTTCGCCTGCGGGGAGCCACCCTCGGGTTCGAAGGACCCGTACGGTCTGCGACGGGCCGCCGCCGGAATGGTGGCCATAGCCATGGAGCACGACTTCCGCTACGATATGGAGCGTCTGGCCACCCTAGCCTACGACCAGGTTGAGCGCTTCCCAGACTTGGTCGAGCGGGTGAAAGTCGTCCCGGAGGCAACCGCATTCATCTTCGAGCGTCTGGCTAAGACCCTCACCGATGAAGGCGTGGCCCGTGACACGGTGGACGCCGTTCTCCCTACGTCGCACGATTTGCTCGACCTGCGCCTGCGGGCCCATGCGCTGCACGGATTTCGGTCTGGTGTCCACTGGGAGGATCTAGTGACGGTTTTCACGCGGCCGTCCAATCTGGCTAGAAAGTTGTCGGTCGAGGAGGCCTCTGACGCGGCCCTGCTGCCCGATTTCGGGGTATCTGCCGAACTCTTTCAAACCGATGCCGAGGGGGCATTGTTGACTGCTTGGCGCGAGACGGCCGACAAGGTCTCGGCGGCGGTGGCCGGATGGCGATACGAGGAGGCTCTGGCTGTGCTTGCGGCCTTGCGACCCCACGTCGATCATTATTTCGATGATGTCTTGGTCATGGCCGAGGAGGAGGCGGTGCGTCGCAACCGTTTGCGCCAGCTGGCCGCGATCGCTATGACGGTACAGAGCGTGGCCCGGCTTGAGTTGATCCAAGCCTGAGTCGGCTGAGATCCTCGGAGCTATGTAGGCCGAAAAACGCTTTCTGTGGGGCAGGTTTGGTCCCTGAGATGACGAGAGGCCGGGCATCGCCCGGCCTCTCGTCGCTTGTCCATCGTCTCTCGAGGCTCCAATCTCACATCTGGCGACAAGGTGCCTCGATGATCGTTGACATCTCTCAGTCGCGGACGCCGACCTCCTCGGCGACCGGCTCGCCCGCCTCTTCAGCCAGCTCATCGGCATCGCCGTCGCGGCTCAGGCGGCGGCCGTACTCCTGATCGGGCTGGAGCCACTCGTGTACCCAAGACATCTCGTGTTGCCACACCGGATTGAGCGTGTCACGCGCCGCCCGCGCATACTCGTGCAGGCCGGGCTGTAGCTCGTCGAGCAGCGACTCTGCACCTTCGTGGGTCGGGTACGCATTGTTGCGCTCCACCACTTTTTTCATCACGGCCGGATGGTCGATGATAGGGCAGGGACGCAGCAGGTTTTTGCCGAAGGGCTGCATCCGGCGTAGGTCCTTGAAGAAGTCGGAGCACAGGCAGTCAAGCAACGACTTCTCTTTGATGTTGTCGGTGGCGAAGTGCGCAAAAATGCAAGGTTCGACGTCGCCTTTGTTGTTGATGTGGATGTACTTGCGTCCCCCCGAAAGGCAGCCTCCTGTGAGCGGTCCATCACCCCAGAAGTCGGCCAAGAGGATGGGACGGGTGTTGCGGAGGTGTACGACCCCGCGGTGCAACTGAAGGCGTTGTTCGGGGCTGGGCATAAGACTGAGGTCGGGATCGCGACCGACCGGCATATAGAGGAAGTACCAGCCGTAGAACGCGCCTTTCTCGACCATGAGATCGGCGAACTCCTCGGAGGTGATCTCCTCGATGTTCTGGCTGGTGGCCGTGCAGGAGATGGCGAACATGATCCCGCGCTCGCGGAGACGATCCATAGCCGCCATGATGCGATCATAAGTGCCTTTGCCACGCCGGGCGTCCGTAGCCTCGCGTGAGCCCTCGATACTGATCGTGGGGCAGACGTTCCCCACCTCGAGGATCCTGTCGGCTACACGGTCGTTGATCATTGTGCCGTTGGTGAAGACCAAAAAGACCGAGTGGGGGTGACGTTCGGCTACGTCGAGCAGGGGTTGCCACACGAAGGGCTCGCCTCCCAGCATGACGTACACTCGGGAGCCGATCTCTTCTCCCTGGTTGATGATGTCCTCCACCTCGTCTTCGGTCAGTTCGTCTTCGTTATCGTACTCGGACGCATAACATCCTACGCAGCGGAGGTTGCAGCGCATTGTGGGACTGATCAGTATGGCTGTCGGTGAGGAGATCCCACGTTCCTCTAGGAGCGACTCTGTGAACTCTGGGTCCCGCATGAAGAAGTTGGCCATCATCCCGGCAACAAAGCGTTTACGTGAATTAGGATGAAGATGACGGATGTTCTTGAACAACGTGTTGCCGGGGTTGCCGGGGGCTGTGTAGTTCTTCAGCCAGTCGGCGACCATGTTCTGCTGCGGTGACTTGGCCGTTCTTTTGACGGCGGCGTTCAGGCCACGCATGGCTAGGTCTGAACTGCCGACCACGGTGAGGGCCGCTGATATGATGGAGGCGGTCCGTTCGTAGTCACGTCGCTCCCGAGCCTGCACCACTGAGTGCTCGGGCATCACTGCTCCTTTCTCCTTGGGGGTTTCTACTGACGTCACCAGACCTCTCCACGATAACATACCCAGATGAAGCCGCTACGAACCAGGCTGCGGCTTCCCAAGAACGGTCTGCTTCGTTAGAATTACGGCCTTGCGGGGGTAGCCCCGGTCGCGGCGTGCCGTGTTGATCCCGAAGGGAGTAAGACCTGATGAGTCCCACCAAGTATGTCTACGATTTCTCCGAAGGTAACGCGTCCATGAAGCCTCTTCTCGGGGGCAAGGGAGCCAACCTGGCTGAGATGACGGGTCTGGGAATCCCCGTACCCCCGGGGTTTGTCGTAACCACCGCCGCCTGTGTGCACTATTCTGCCGAGGGTGAGTATCCAGAGGGGCTTAAAGAGGAGATCGAAGAGCATCTTCATGCTCTGGAGAAGCTGACCGGCAAAGTCCTGGGCGATCCGTCCAAACCGCTCCTCCTCTCCATCCGTTCGGGCGCGGTGTTCTCCATGCCGGGCATGATGGACACCGTCCTCAACCTTGGCCTCAACGACGAGACGGTCGAGGGGCTGGCCGACAGTACCGGCAATGCCCGCTTCGCCTACGATTCTTATCGCCGCTTCATCAACATGTTCGGCGACGTGGTGATGGGGGTGGACCCGCAGCTTTTTGAGGACGCCCTCAATGAGAAGAAGGCGGAGGTCGACGCCAAGCTCGATACCGATCTCACAGCCGATGATTTACGCGACCTGACCGTCCGCTATAAGAAGCTGCTGGGAGAGCACGCGGGCGAGCAGTTCCCCAACGATCCGCTGAAGCAACTGCATATGGCCGTTGTGGCTGTTTTTCAGAGCTGGGACAATCACCGGGCTAAGGTATACCGTCGCACGCAGGGCATCCCCGACGATCTGGGGACGGCCGTCAACGTCCAGACGATGGTCTTCGGCAACAAGGGCGAGACGTCGGGTACCGGAGTCGCCTTCACGCGCGACCCCTCGACCGGGGAGAATCTGTTCTACGGGGAATTCCTTATGAACGCCCAGGGTGAGGACGTTGTGGCGGGGGTGCGGGTACCGCGGCCCCTCTCGGAGTTGGGCGACGTCATGCCCAAGGCGCTGGAGCAGCTGTACCAGATCAGGGAGACGCTCGAAGCGCACTACCGCGACATGCAGGATGTGGAGTTCACTATCGAGGATGAGAAGCTCTACATGTTGCAGACGCGCAACGGTAAGCGGACCGCTCCCGCCGCCCTCAAAATGGCCGTTGATATGGTCGATGAAGGCCTCATTTCCAAGGAAGAGGCGGTCATGCGGGTCGACCCGAGCCAACTCGACCAGTTGCTGCATCCGCGGCTCGATCCCAACCAAGAGCTCAATGTCGTGGCCACCGGCTTAGGAGCGTCCCCGGGCGCGGGCGTGGGCAAGATCGTGTTCAGTGCCGACGCTGCCGAAGAGCAGGGTTCGAAGGGTGAGCCCGTGATCCTCGTGCGGTGGGAGACCAACCCCGACGATATCCACGGTCTCCTGCTGTCTCAGGGCGTTATCACCAGCCATGGCGGAATGACCTCCCATGCCGCCGTCGTGGCGCGGGGCATGGGCAAACCCTGCATCGCCGGCGTCCAAGAGATGGAGATCGACGAGAAGAACAAACGGGTCTCCATCGGCGATATCGTGCTCCAAGAAGGAGACTGGATCTCCATGGACGGAGCCACCGGTCGCGTGATCCTTGGGCAGGCTAAGCTGACTGAGGCCGGTTTCGACGAGAGGGTGAACACAGTTCTTGGCTGGGCCGACGAGATCCGCCGGCTGCGCGTGCGTACCAATGCCGACAACCCTGAAGATGCCGGGCAGGCTCGGCAGTTCGGGGCAGAAGGCATCGGCCTTTGTCGCACCGAGCATATGTTCATGCAGCAGGAGCGCCTGCCACATGTGCGTAACATGATCATGGCCGCCGACCGTGTCGAACGTGAAGAACACCTTGCCAAGCTGCTGCCCTTCCAGCGGGCGGACTTTGAGGGGATCTTCAGGGTGATGAAGGGTCTACCGGTCACCATCCGTCTGCTCGACCCGCCGCTCCACGAGTTCCTGCCCAACTACACAGAGGCCATGGTGGAGTTGGAGCGTCTGCGCATGAACGGCGCTTCTGCTGAAGCGATCGCCGCGCAGGAGAAGCTGGTAGCCACGGTCAAGGCGCTGGCCGAATCCAACCCTATGTTGGGGACCCGGGGTTGCCGTCTGGGTATCCAGTGGCCCGAGGTCTATGCTATGCAGGTGCGTGCCATCATCGAAGCGGCCGTAGAGGTGCTCGGTGAGACGGGGGAGGAGCCGCAGGTGGAGATCATGATTCCGCTGGTCGGCTTCGAAGAAGAGTTGAAGCGGCTGAGGGCCCTCACCGTGGAGACGGCGGAAGCCGTGTTGCGGGAACGAGGTGTGGATATCGGCTTCATGGTCGGCACCATGATCGAGGTTCCGCGGGCCGCTCTGACTGCCGACGAGATTGCGAGACAGGCCGACTTCTTCAGCTTCGGCACGAACGATCTTACGCAGATGACCCTGGGTTTCTCCCGGGACGACGCCGAGGGGAAGTTTCTCACCCATTATCTGAAGACCGATCTTCTGCACAGCAATCCGTTTGAGAAGCTCGATCAGACCGGGGTCGGCCAGTTGGTAGCTATGGCTGTGCAGAAGGGGCGTTCCGTCAAACCGCAGCTCAAGACGGGCATCTGTGGGGAGCATGGGGGCGAGCCGACCAGTGTGAAGTTCTGCCACCGTACCGGACTCGACTATGTGAGCTGCAGCCCCTACCGGGTGCCGCTGGCCCGGCTTGCTGCAGCTCAGGCAGTACTTGAGGAGAAAGCGGTCGCAC
>JAXGNF010000053.1:12693-13816 GCA_040768135.1 Thermoleophilia bacterium
GCGAAGCGCAGGCTGTACTGGTGAAGACCGCGGTCGACCCCCCGGGTGCGGGAGGGGGGGCGGGGGGGCGCGCCCCCCCCCCAGGAGGTCCGGAGCGCCACGGGCCCGACGAGATCGAACGAAGCCGAGGAATACGGCACGACCGGCCGGGGGGTGTCATGACGAAGCGTGAATGGGCCGGTAGAGTCGAGTTGTCGATTGACTATTATGAGGCGGGGCTATCCGAGTGGGCGCAGCGATCGGCGGCTTCCCGCGGCCGGGAGCGCCCGGAGGAGCCCTGCACACTGCGCACGCCTTACCAGCGCGACCGCGACCGCATCGTTCACAGCAAGTCGTTTCGTAGACTGAAGCACAAGACCCAGGTCTTCATCGCACCCGAGGGTGACCACTACCGTACGCGTCTTACCCATACACTCGAAGTGTCTGGGATCGCTCGGACTGTGGCCAGGGCCCTTCGACTCAACGAAGACCTGGCTGAGGCGGTGGCCCTGGGACATGACCTGGGGCATACTCCTTTTGGCCATGCGGGTGAGAGTGTGGTTGACGAAGTGCTTCGCCGTCTGGGAGCGGGGGGCTTTCGTCATAACGAACAGAGTGCCCGCGTGGTGGAGGTTCTCGAGAATGACGGTCGAGGCCTGAATCTCACCTGGGAAGTACGCGATGGAATCCGCAACCACTCAGGGGACCAGGAGGCGGCCACCTTGGAGGCTCGGATCGTTCATCTGGCCGATCGCATCGCATACGTCAATCACGATATCGACGATGCCCTTCGGGCCGGGCTGATCACACCTGAAGACCTCCCCTCGGAGCCGATAGAGCTCCTGGGAGTGACGGGCAGCGAGCGCATCGACGCTCTGGTCCATGACTTGGTTGACAACAGTGAGGGCGCAGGGATCATCGCTCAGACCCCGGTCGTAGGGGCGGCGCTTGAGCAGCTACGGACTTTTCTCTTTGACACGGTGTACCCAAATGCCCTCGAGGAGGCGGGGGGAGAGAAGGTGCGGCGTTTGATCACCCAATTGATGGAGCACTTCTTGGAGCATCCCGAGGATCTACCGGCGGGGGCGCCCCCCCCACACCGGCGCCCCCCCCGCGACGGTGAGGCCGTAGGTGCGTCGTAGCC
>JAXGNF010000053.1:13826-17122 GCA_040768135.1 Thermoleophilia bacterium
GCCCCCCCGCGGGGTTGGCCGGCGGGGCCCCCCCGGGCGCCCCCCCCCCCGCGGCCGACCGCCTGGAACTGCTGCGGGCCGTCACCGACCACGTAGCGGGTATGACCGACCGGTACGCACAGCGGATCTACTTGGAGCTGTTCATGCCCATGTGCTGGGGCAACCTGTGAGCCCGCTCATCAAAGATTCGAGCATACAGGCCGTGCTCTCGGCGGCCAACATAGTCGATGTGGTGTCGGGCTACACGAGCCTGCGCAAACGAGGAGCCACCTATACAGGCCTATGCCCCTTCCACCAAGAGAAGACTCCTTCGTTCACGGTGAGCGCCGACAAAGGTCTCTACTACTGCTTCGGGTGCGGGGAGGGCGGTGACGTCGTCCGCTTCTTGGAGCACATGGAGAACCTTTCCTTTGCCGAAACGATCGAGCAACTAGGCGAACGTTTCGGAGTGCCGGTGGAATATGAAGAAGGGAGCGGGCCGGACGCCGGTCGCAGAGACAGGGACGCCCGGCTTCTGTCGGTGTTGGAGAAGACGGCCACTTTCTACCAGAGGTTTCTATGGGAGACTGAGAGCGGGCGGGTCGCCCGCGATTACCTGGAGAGACGCGGCCTGGGAGAAGAGGTCTGCAGGACCTTCCGGGTCGGGTACGCGCCGGATGAGTGGAGAGGACTTCACCGCCGGGCGGCCAAAGAGGGTTTTACTGATCGAGAACTCGACGAAGCCGGTCTCTTGGTGCGTCAGGCGGGTAAGACGTATGATCGCTTTCGAGGCCGGCTCATGTTCCCGCTGGTCGACCATCGCGGCCGCGTCCTGGGGTTCGGGGGGAGGACCCTGAAGGACGAGACTCCGAAGTACGTCAACTCCCCAGAAGGGCCTTTGTACCAGAAAGGAAGTCTCCTGTACGGTCTTTACCAGGCCAGACGGGCGATCGCCGATGCCGACGAGGTGGTGGTTGTTGAGGGGTACACAGACGTATTGGGGCTCGTTCAGGCGGGGGTAGGCAACGTGGTCGCTTCCATGGGGACCGCTCTAACCGACAGCCAGATCGGACTCATGATGCGCTTCACCGGGAACGTCACATTCATGTTCGACGCCGACCGGGCCGGCACCGAGGCGATGCTCCGTTCCGGCGAACTGGCCCGGGGCCACTCTCTTAGGCCGATGGTGGCCGTTCTACCGGGCGGTCGCGATCCTGCCGACGTGGCCGTACAAGGGGGCCGAGAGGCCGTGATGAAGGTGCTCGGGGGCAAGATATCTCTGCTGGGGTTCGAGCTTCGTCAGGCTTTGGCCCGGAGCGAGACGTCGACCGCCGATGGTCGAGTGCGGGCCTTCGAAGAAGTGCGGCGCATCATGAGCCGGGCTGTCTCGCTCAAGGAGCGAGAGGAAGAGATCCCCCTGGTGGCCGATCGGCTTAGGCTCTCCTCCGACAGCATATCGCTCCTCCTGCGTGGAGGGCCCCAACCGTCTCCGGCCCGTGCCCGTTCCGCCCGGAATGGGACTCAGCCGTCCTTGGCCCGCCGTCTCCTGGGCAGCGAGACCGCCGTGGAGCGCGACTTCCTGGTGGCCGCCGCCTGCAATCCGGCTCGAGCGGTCTGGATCCTCGAGGCGCTCACACCCGAACACTTCTCCGACCCCGGCAACCGTGAAGTCTTCGCCGGCCTACGGGACGCGTTTGCGCTCGTGTCCGACCAAGACGACCACGGCGCGGCATTTGCGCACCTCCGGGACCGTGCCCGGGTCGATTCCGAAGCCGGCGCTCTGTTCGTGCGCCTGGTTATGGAGGCCGACCAAGGACGATACTCTCTCGCGGTTTTGGAGGAACTCCATCTGCGCCTGCAGGAGCAGTATCTGCACCGAGAGATCGCCGCTCTGAGGGGAGTGTTGGACGACGGTAGCGACCGGACGGCCGAACAGCGACGTCTCGTAAGCTTGGAACGCCTGCTCCAGAGCGTGCGGACGAGTCTGAAAGACCTTGATCCTGAAGAAGGACGGGCCTGAGATGCGCGACGATGGCGAACTCACGGTCGAGGTACTCCAGGGGATTGTAGAGCGCGCGAAGAGGCGGGGCTCGCTCACCGTGGACGAGGTGGCCGGTCTGGTCCAAGAAGCCGACTTGGCCCCGGACGAGGTGGAGTTCTTGTACTCGCTTTTAACGGACATGGGCGTGGAGGTGGTCGACGAGCAGGCCGACGAGCTCGGGGACTTCGCCGAAGAGGAGGAGTTCCTTAGCTACTTGGACGTGACTATTGATCATACGGTCGATGATCCGGTCCGCATGTACCTGCGTGAGATCGGCCAAGTTCCCCTCCTCAGCGCAGAAGAAGAGATCGAGTTGGCTAAACTCGTCGAGAAGAAAGACGTAGAAGCCAAACGTCGGCTGACCGAAGCCAATCTGCGTTTGGTTGTCTCTATAGCCAAACGCTATATGGGTCGAGGGCTCCTGTTTCTCGATCTGATCCAGGAGGGGAACCTCGGGCTCATTAGAGCCGTGGAGAAGTTTGACCACCGGCTCGGATATAAATTCTCCACATACGCCACCTGGTGGATCAGACAGGCAGTCACACGCGCCATCGCCGACCAAGCTCGGACCATCCGGGTCCCGGTGCACGCCGTCGAGACCATGAACAAGCTGAACCGGGTCCAGCGCGAGCTGTTGCAGAAGAGCGGACGGGAGCCTACGGTGGCCGAGATTGCTGCTGCTTTGGGGGTGACTCCCAACAAGGTCCGCGAGATCCAGAAGGCCACGCAGGAGCCTGTATCTTTGGAGACCCCGGTGGGCGACGAAGAAGATTCTGAACTTGGCGATTTCATTCAGGATACAGACGCCGATCAACCGCTTGAGGTCGTATTCCGGGCCCTGAGGAGGGAAGAACTCTTCAAAGTGCTCGACAGTCTGCCGGCCCGCGATCGCAAAGTGTTGGAGTTGCGCTTCGGTCTCAAGGGGGAGCGCCCCCGGACTTTGGAAGAGGTGGGAGAGCGTTTCGGGGTGACCCGTGAACGCATCCGCCAAGTAGAGGCTAAGACGCTGAATCGGCTCAAAAACTTCCGCGATGCGCAGGGTCTCCGTGACCTTGACGGATGAGCCGGCCGTCCGAGTTAGCAAAAAACCTCTGTGACAAGCCTTGACCGTGGCCTCAGCTTCCGCTACTGTAGCCCGCGAGTCCGGTAATATACCGGGCTGTGTGCTTTAGAGAGGGGTGGGCCCGCGTAGCGTGTCGCTCCGGAATACATGGAGGTTGCAGGGTTGGCTGAGGGGACTGTCAAGTGGTTTAGTCCCGAAAAGGGCTACGGATTC
>JAXGNF010000054.1:0-17027 GCA_040768135.1 Thermoleophilia bacterium
GCCTTAGGCTTAGTCTTTGTTGCATTCCTAGCCGCCTGTGGTGAAAAGGAGACCGTCACCACCGCCCCGGGTGGTCCCGAGACCACCGCCGCCGAAGGAGATCAGGGCGAGGATATTGTTCTCGGTATGCTCATATCCATCACCGGTACAAATGCTTTGGGGGGCGAAGAGCATAAGTGGGCCTACGAAACGGCCGTGGCCGACATCAACGCCAAAGGCGGGATCAAGCTAGACGACGGCAAATCTCACAAGATCACCCTGAAGATTGCCGACGACGAAAGCGATCCACCCAAGGGTGCAGCGGCAGTGGAACGGCTCATCAAGACCGACGGCGTCAAAATGATCCTGAGCGCAAACCAGACTCCGCTCAACCAAGCTGCGGCGACGGTGTGTGAGCAGTACGGAGTCCTCTACCAGTGCAACACCGCCTGGATCGACGATGGCGTGAACTCACCCTTGCCGTTCATGGGCAGCATGAACCTCAAATGGACCGCGGACATCTTCGAGGAATGCGCCCAGGCGGGCAAGACTCCGGTCAACGCAGCCATGACGCTGCCGGAAGATCAACGACCCACCAAATGGGGACTCTTCCTCGAGAACACCCCTGACGGCGACGGTATCGGCGGTTCGATGCAGCACTGGATCGAAGACGCCGGTTGGCAAGTGGCGGTCTACGAGAAGTTCGTCGAAGGCACTTCCGACTTCTCCTCGATCATCATGAAGTTCAAGCAGGCCGGTGTCGAAGCCACGGGCACCCTGATCGCCCCTGCCGACGCCATCACCTGGGTCCGCCAGTGCAAGGAGAACAACTGGGCACCGAAGCTCATGTTCGGGTACAAGGGCTTCTGGCCCGCCGACTTCGCCAAGACCCTTGGGGCAGACTCGGACTACATCATGAACGACGCCTTCTGGGCCTCAGCGATCGGCGATCCCGGCAGCAAAGAGCTACAGGAGAGGTTCATAGCCAGCCATGACGGCAGAGACTCGGTGACGGTGGGCCTGCCGTACGCAGCGGTCCAAGTCCTTGCCATGGCCATCGAGAGGGCAGGGACCTTCCCCGTCGACCAGGCTCTAGTAAGGGATGAGATCTTCGGCGGGACCTTCGAAGGCACCACGATGGGAACCATCAAGTACGGTGAGTTCTATCCCAACTGCCCGGGCATCGCCCACAACCCCTTCAAGGCCCTACAATGGATGAACCAAGAGCGTGTGGTCATCTACCCGTCGGAACTGGCCACCGGGTCGATCCAGCTCATGCCTCCCTGGGACCAGAGATAGGCAGCGTGGACCGGTCGCGACCGAAAGGACCGTGGCCAAACGGCTGAAAAGCTCAACGTCGTAGCTTTGCGACCAGAGACCCCGCCTTCTCCGAAACTGGAGAGGGCGGGGTCCCTGTCAATCACGGGCCGCGGCCGTCGAGCAACACTCGGGATCCCGGTGATGACCAACGCAGACGACGGCGCACCCGCCGACGGACAGCCACACCGGCGCGGATCGGACCAAGAGCGCCCTACCAACGGTCACCCAGACCCGAGAACAGCACCCCGATCGGCCCCGGACACCGTGGCCACGTAGCGGCCCAGAACTCCCCGCACCGGCTTGACCGGCCGATGCCACGCGGCCGCCCTTGCAGTAAGCTCCTCTCCGGGCACGTCCAGCGTGAGACTGCGCCCAGGAATGTCGATGGAGATGAGATCACCGTCCTTAACAAGCGCGATGGGCCCCCCGTCAGCGGCCTCAGGCACCACGTGACCAATGCAGGCCCCTCGGGTCGCTCCGCTGAACCGGCCATCTGTCACCAAGGCGACCCGGTCGTCGAGGCCGGAGCCCACAAGGGTCGAAGTAGGCGTGAGCATCTCGGGCATCCCCGGCGCACCTTTGGGACCCACATATCGTATGACAAGCACGCTCCCCGGCTCGATCTCGTCGTCCGCGATGGCCGCCACGGCCGAGGCCTCATCGTTGAACACGCGGGCGGGGCCGCGGTGGACAAGCATCTGCGGCAGTACCGCCGCCTCCTTGACCACAGCTCCACGTGGAGCCAAGTTACCGAAGAGCACGGCCAGGCCACCGGTAGGACTGTAAGGTCGGGCAAGCGGCCTGATGACCTCATGATCACTAGGGGTTGCCCGCGCGTAATGGGTCGCAAGGCCGCAACCGGAGATCGTGGGGACGCTGCCGTCGATCAGTTCTGCCTCGGCTAAGCGGTGGAGCACAGCCATGACTCCGCCCGCCCGGTGGAGATCCTCCATATACCATGAGCCCGACGGAGACAGCTTGACCAGGTGTGGCGTACGCGCCGAGACCTCGTTGAATATCCGTAACGGTAATTCGATGCCCACCTCATGCGCGATGGCGATTAGATGAAGTACGGTGTTGGTGGAGCCACCGAGGGCTGCGTCGAGGATCAAAGCGTTACCCAGACTCTCACGGCTCAGAAAGCGCCGCATCGTCCACCCCTGCCGTACGACCTCGACCGCCTGGGCCCCGGTGTGTCGAGCGAGGGTCAGCCGGGCCGAATAGACTGCCGGGATGGAGCCGTCTCCCGGCAGGGCCAACCCCAAGCACTCGGTGAGACAACTCATGGAGTTGGCAGTAAACAGACCCGCGCATGAGCCACAAGTCGGACACGATGCCTCCTCTAGCTCAGCGAACTCGGCTGCGCTCAATTTGCCACGAAAGTAAGCCCCTACCCCCTCAAGAACATCTTTGTTCTCCACCTTTCTGCCGGCGTGAAAGCCGGCCAGCATCGGCCCACCCGAGACGATTACCGTCGGCAAATCGAGTCTGGCTGCGGCCATGACCATGCCGGGCACGATCTTGTCGCAGTTGGGGATCAGCACCAGCCCGTCCAGGCTGTGAGCCCGAGCCATGATCTCTACCGAGTCGGCAATCACCTCCCGGCTGACCAAGGAGTACTTCATGCCCTCGTGGTTCATGGCCAGTCCGTCGCACACTCCGATTACATCGAATTCCAGAGGTATGCCCCCGGCCTGATACACCCCGTACTTGACCTGCTCGGCGATACTCCGTAGATGCATATGCCCTGGGACCAGTTCGTTGAAGGAGTTGGCTATCCCGATAAGAGGACGACCACTAAGATCGTCCCGGTGTACTCCCACTGCCCGGAACAGCGCGCGGTGAGGTGCCCGCGCGGGCCCTTGGGTCACACCGATGCTATTCACCGAGGGAAGCCGTGGTCAACCCGGTCACGACATACCTGGAGAGGTTGGACTCTGCATTCTCATCCCTTCTTGATTGGGGCCGTCGGCAAAACCGCCGGACGGCACCGCTATACACCCGAACAAACCGCAAGGGTCCGCCGGCATCACGGACCCGTCTGTTACGCCGCAACCAGCCGCTTCGCCGCAACCAAGCGCTGCGACACGGCCGGACTCCCAGACCGCAGCCGACCGCTCAGACCGACCAACCGTGGCCCAGCGCAGCTGGTTGCGACAATTGAGTCTGCGCCACGTGTCAGCTCGGTGCAGACTCAGCCCCCGGGCCGCAGGCCAGGATGGCTCTCTTGACCAAAGTCCGGGCTATCTGGATCTTGTAGCGGTTGTTGAGGAGCGGTAGAGCATCCTGCAGCGCGGCCTCGGCGGCTGCAGCCGCAGTCGTCTCATCCACCGGCCTACCCACCAGATACTGCTCGGCAGCCGTCATCCTCATAGGTACGCCATACACCGAGTTCAGACAGACGCGTGCCGAGCGAACCATTCCCCCGGCAGCATCGGTTGTCACCGCCGCTGCGCAGTTGATAATGGGGAAGTCGATGGACCTGCGCAATGCGAACTTGATGAACGTTGAGCGGGTATCGGCCCCCGGCTTGGGGATCTCTACTTCCAGGACCATCTCACCAGCCTCCAAGGCGGTGCTGGTGTCGACCCCCACCGAGAAGAAATCCTCGGCGTCGATGACCCGCTGAGTGGTCCTCACACTGGCGCCCAAGGCAATAAGTGCCGGGGCCAGGTCGGACGAATTGACGGCCACGCATCCGCAGTTGAAGCAGCGTCCGGCCTCCGCCTCTACTCCCTCTTGGTCCAAGCCGCCGGTCTCTTCCACGGTCAGACTCCGCAGCCTCTCAGTCATCGAAGGCTCCGGCACCTCGACCCGGGTGCTCGGCTCCAAGCAAGAGCCGTCGAACCGTTGGCCAAAAGTACACACCGGCGCGGTCTCGTCATCGGCCCAAGCCTTACCCACCAGATAGGCCTCGATGTATCTACTCGCTTCGCGCCCAGCAGCGATGGCCTCAGCGACAGTCGCCGGACCAGTGACAAAGTCGCCCCCGGCAAAGACACCCCGCCGTAGAGAATGGCTACCCTCGTCGATCCTTAGCCTTCCGCGCTCATCAACGAAGTCGTCAGGCAGGAAGGAGTAGTCGGGCTTCTCGACGATGGCTTTCATCACCAGGTCGCAATGCACAGCATATTCCGAGCCCTCGATCCGCACCGGACGAGGCCGGCCGCTCTCATCGAGGTCGCCCAGCTCCATACGGCAGCAGGTCAAGTCCACCCCCCCTGCCTCCTCGGCTTCCTCTGCGCCTACGGGCACTGTTAGGAACTCGAACCTGACCCCTTCATCCTCCGCTTTCTGGACCTCCTCATCTAGAGCGGGCATCTCGTCTTTGGTGCGCCGATAGTAGATGACCGGTTTCGCACCAAGCCGTAGCAGCGAACGAGCCACATCTATGGCCGTATTGCCTCCCCCGATAACACCGACCGTCTTCCCGGCCACATCCTGCTTTTCCGCGTATGCGTGACGCAAAAAATCCGTGCCCGACACCAGGCATTCTTCGCCAGAGACGCCGGCTTCGGTCTCTCCCCAGGCACCCGCAGCAACGAACACGGCGTCGTGGATCTGTGAGAGCTCTTCGAACCCCTGCCCGTCGATCTCAGTGTTGCGGACGAACTCGATGCCCATGCGTTCCAAGGCTTCGATCTGTTTACGGAGCACCTCCCGGGGCAGTCTGTACGGCGGGATCCCGTAGGCCAACTGTCCGCCCACCTCGGACATCCTCTCGAATACCGTCACCCAGTGCCCCGACTGCCGCAGATAATAGGCGGCCGATAGTCCGGCCGGCCCGGAACCGATGACGGCCACCCGCTTCCCAGTAGAGCGTCCGGGAAGGCCGTAGAACCCCTCTGGGTCTTCCAATGCCTGATCGCCCAAATATCGCTCGACTTCTCTAATGGATACCGGCTCATCAAACTCACCCCTGGCGCAGTCGCCCTCGCACCAGTGCGGACAGACCCGGCCGGTTATCGCCGGCAGGGGATTGCTTCTAAGTAGGATGTGAATGGCCTCGGCCAGATCACCCTCACGGATCTTGCTCAGGTAGTCGGGGATATCTATCTTGTTCGGACAAGCCTGCGTGCATGAGGTGGCGCCCACACGAGCTGCTCCAAAAATGGAGTGATAGCGGGCGTCGCCTGTGAGTGCATAACAGGCCCTACCGCCCTTGCGCAGGCAGTGGAAGGCATTGTCGGGAACCCAGTAGTACCAGCAACGGTTGCTTTGGCAGATGTTGCCGGCGACCGTTCCCATTTCGCGGATGTGAGGAGAAGCAGTCTTGCGGGCTGCTTCCGCCAGCGCGGGATAGCTTCTCTTGACCGCGTCGTCACCGGCCAAGTCCTCCAACCTGGTGAGAGCCCCGACGACGAGGCGGTTCTCTTCGTGTCGGAGAAAGTCCAGCCCAGGGATGTTCTTTATATCGACAAGAATGTCCGGATAGCCCTCTTCGGGCAGAATGGCATCGCGCATCTCGCCCAGGAGGTCGGTGCCCCCCGCGATGAGCCGTGCCCTGCCGCCCGATTCACGTAGAACAGCGGTGGCCTCCTCGATGGACCCGGCGCTTATGTGTCTGAACGTCTTCACAGTGCCTCCCTCCCTAAGCCTTCCCCAGTGCCCGGAGCACCCGGTCGGGTGTGGTCGGAAAGCCTTCGACCCACACGCCCAAAGCGTTATGGATGGCCGGCCCTACGAGTGCAGGAAGTACCGTAGCCACGTCCTCACCGATGCCGACAGTCCCGTAGGGACCATAGCCCATGCCTGTTTCGACCATGATGGTCTCGATCTCGCCGTAATCCATCATCGTGGGGATCTTATAGTTAAGAAGGTTTCCGTTCAGCATGATGCCGGTCCTCTGGTCGTACACCACCTCTTCGGTAAGGCCTCGACCGATGCCCATGATGGCCCCGCCGTAGGCCTGACCTTCGCACCCATCCCAGTTGATGACTTTGCCCACGTCGTTCACGGTCACCACCTTGGTGATATCGACTTCACCGGTCTCAGTATCGACCTCGACTTCCATGAAGTGGGCCTGACGACAGAACTTCAGACGCACGCCTAGATAGCAGCCACGCTGGATCTGCCAACCGTGATCGAACATGGGCGGAGTGCCCCGGTACTGGTGGGCGATGCCTTCATTGCCCACCAGCAACGGCTCGCCCACGGCCGAGGTGAGAGGACCTTGGGCGCCGCTGGGGCCGATGAAGTCGGCTATGGTCACACTGTTGTCGGGATTGGCCTTTTCGAAGATCACCCCATTCTTGACGTCTAGGTCCTCCGGGCTCAGATCGGGGAAGGCCGGGGGAAAGCGCGTGAGCTGCGTCTTGGCCCGGGGCGCGACCGCCGTCTCCAACAGCTTCTGTTTGAGGATGCGGGCTGCGTTTCTCACTGCCCAGCCGTTCACCGACAGGTTGGTGGAGGTGTCGGGAGTCATCGTGAAAAAGCCTGCGTCGTCTTGATGTTTGAAACGCACGTTCTCAACCGGCACCCCCAGTTCGTCGGCCGCGATCTGGCAGTACGTCGTCTCGGCGTTCACACCTACGTCGGCCCGACACCCTAAGATAGTGACCGAACCGTCGTTGCGCTCGAACATGATGCCGACCTCGCTCGAGCCGGCTGAGTCATCCCACTCGTGGGTCCAGCAGAAACCAAGGCCGTGCATGCGCCCATTGGGCAGTCTCTTGGTACCGGGGGCATGCCACTTCTCGTCCCAACCGATGGCGGCCTTGCCCTTGTCCACACACTCGCGCAGACTATCCCGGACTGGGAAACCCTGCTCAGCCTTCCTGGCCCCCAACCACTCTATATCGTGACCTTCGGCGCCGTCATTCACAAGCGCGACTTCAACCGGATCCATCCCCAGTGCCTCAGCCACATGGTTGAATACTAGGTTGACGGTGTAGCAGTTGATGTTCATCTCGCAGCGCGTAGGTACCGTAGGGCCCTTGTTGACCCACACCGCCTCGGTGCGGCCCTGTACATGGGGGATCTTGGTGTTCTCGGTGAGGTGCGCCACGATGCCGAAAGTAGGCATCATCTGGTTGAGGGTGACTCCCCGCTCAGCCACCGCTGTGATGGTCCCATCAAGCTTGCAGCCTACTTTGACGTAGAAGACACCCGCGTCCATATTGCCGCCATAGAAATCTTCGCGGCGGCTGAAGACCCATTTGACCGGCCGCCCGGTCCGCCGAGAGGTGACGGCCGCGCAGTAGAGGCCGCCCAGATTCCATGCCATCTGACTCCACCCGCCAAAACTGGCGCCTTGATACAGGCAGTGGATATCGATCTTGCTCATAGGGATGCCGCCGAACCAGGTGGAGATGGCACGCTTGGCGATATGAGGACGCTGCTGCTTCACCCACACCTCAGCGAACTCACCGTTCCACCTCCATACCCCACACGGACGCTCCGGTCCCACCCAGGTATTGAGCCCGAAGGTCCATTTGAACTCGATGATCTTGTCGGCTTCGGTGAAACCTTGCTCCACGTCGCCGTGGCCCTCAAGATAGACCTGACGAACATTGGATTCGGGATACTCCTCGGGATTGGTGAGCGGAGCTCCGGTTTCCAATGCCTTCTCCACATCCAAGAGGAAGGGGCGCTGCTCCCACTCCACCTTGATGGCTTTGAGAGCCTGTTCGGCGAGTTCTTCGCTGTCGGCCACCACGAATGCGCCGCACTCCTCTCCTTGGAAATAGGCCACCTCAGGGAGTGGGCAAACGTTGTTCAGCTCGTGACCACCGAGACTGGCCCCTTCGGGCAATTCGGGGTCGTCGTAGCGTAGTACACAACGCACCCCCGGCATTCTCTCAGCCTCCGATGTGTCAAGACTGAGGATCTTGGCGTGGGGATACGGCGACGTTAGGAACCTTCCGTAGAGCATACCCGGTAACTGCACATCTAAGGTGTACCGGGCGGCGCCGGTGGCCTTCTCAAAGCCGTCGGTGCGACGGATATCCCTGTTGCCAATGGCCTTGTATTCGTCTAGTGGGTAGGGATCTGCCACCTTGTTGTCGAAGGCATCGAGCATCCGCTGTCTCTGGTCCACCTTCTGAGACCGCTCACTGTGGTCACTTTGCTCCAAGCCCTGAAACTGCCCGCTACTCACGGCCGGCACCTCCCCTCAGAACGGCGGCGGCTTCCTGGATAGCCCTGATGTGGGCGGGATAGGTCCCACAGCGGCACAGGTTGCCGACCATGGCTTCTTTGATCTCTGCCACCGTGGGGTCGGGGTTCCGGTCGAGGAGAGCCTTGGCCGTCACCACGAACCCAGGAGTACAGAAGCCACACTGCATACAGCTGTGCCTGATATAGGCCTCGATCAGCGGATGGTTCGATCGGGCAATGCCCTCGATAGTCTCGATATCCTTGTTCCCGCACTCGACGGCCAACATCATGCACGAAAGGACAGGTCTACCCTCCATGATCACGGTACAGGCGCCGCAGGCGCCCTCACCGCAGAACTCTTTGGTCCCGGTCAATCCCAGCTTCTCCGAAAGGACGTACTGGAGCGTCCACTGGGGTTGTACCCGGACCGAATGGAACTCACCGTTCACAAGGAGTTGTACGGTCTGCTCCAAAACAACCCCTTGCTCTTGGACCGTCGCCATATTCCACCCCCGAATCTGACGTGGTATCTGCGTCACCGATACGTCTGCACCATCTTGAACCGCTCAATAGTCGGAATGATACCCTTTGGCTTATCCCCCGAGGAAATGGAGAACGTGCAATGGCGCCTTTGAGGACCTCCAAGTACATCGTGACCGAACTGAAAATGCCGGAATACCAACAGAGCATCGATGCCCAGTACTCCACCTACGCCAAACGTATTCTGTGGATGGACGAAAGCGTCGTCGACGGAGCCTTCCACATGAACACGGCTTGGTACCTCAGGGTTGCCGAGACCCTCGAAAACCGGCCCCACGTGCACAGTACCGATGAGATCATCGGCTTTTTCGGGAGCGACCCGGACAACCCCTGGGATCTGGGCGGCGAGGTGGAGATCTTTCTGGAAGACGAGAAGCACGTGATCGACCGGACGGCGATGATCTTCGTGCCGGCGGGAATGGTGCACTGTCCGTTAGTGGTAAGCCGCGTCGACCGCCCGATCTTCCACTTCACTGTCGTCACCGGCACGAAATACGTCCAGGAGTAGGCCGGCTGTGTCAACATCCAGAACATCCAAGTACATCGTGACCGATCTACAAATGTCGAACCCTGACCCCGGGGTCGAGTCCCTCTATGCGACCTATGCCAAGCGGGTCCTGCGTATGGACAAGAACATCGTGGACGGGGCGTTTCACATGGAGACGGCCTGGTATATACGGTCGGCCCCCACCGGCATTCAGGACAAGCCCCACGTCCATGACAGCGACGAGATCATCTGCTTCTTCGGCAGCGACCCCGGCCACCCCTACGAGCTCGGTGGCGAGATCGAGATCTGGCTCGACGATGAGAGGCACATCATTGACCGGACGGCCATGATCTTTGTCCCAGCCGGCATGAAGCATTGCCCGCTGAACGTCCTTCGCGTCGACCGCCCGATCTTCCACTTCATAGCGGTCGCAGGCAAGGAGTATGCCAAGGGGTAGCTGCATCAGGAGGTAGAGTACGCCGCGGCGTAGAAGATCCGGGTTAAGGTTCACCGACAGCCGTGGGTGGAACGGACGTCGACCCAGGAAGGGACGCAAGCCCAGAGACGGTCGTTGACCCGGGGGCAAACGCCGACCCAGGGGCGGACGCGTTGTCACAAAGTTGGCTGATGTTGACCACATCCACAGGTAGGCCTGCCCTGCGCACCCCGTAGCTGAGTTGCATCATGCAGGCGGGGCACTCCGTGGCGATGACAGAAGCTCCTGTGGCACGAACGAAGCCGGTCTTACGGTCGATGATGGCGGCCGCCGTCTCGGGATGAAGCACGCCGTAGGTTCCCGCGGCCCCACAGCAGGAGTCCGACTCGTCCATCTCCCGGAAGTCGATCCCGGGCAACGACCGGAGGATCTCTCGGGGCTGCGAGACCACGTTCTGGTATCGACGGCCGAGGTGACAGGGATCATGGTACGTGACAACGACCGTTGGCGATGTCGAGTCAGTAGGCCCCGGAGCGGTCGCTGCCGAAGCGGGAGACTCGGCCGTCACTCCCGTCGTACCGACGCCGGCCGGGCCGGCTCCCCCAGCAGTAAGGAGCCCCTCCATGCCTTCTTTCTCGATGACGAACTCGCTGAAGCTGCGGACTTTGCTCTGCAGAGCCTCCGCCCGCGCGGTCCACTCCGGGTCACCCGCCAGCACGCGCGTGTACTCCTTAAGGTGCCCAGAGCAGCTGCCACACTCCGAAATGATCGCCTCGAACCGCCCGACGTCACCCAGGCGGCGCAGGTTCTCCCGGGCAAGCAGAGCCGCTCCTTCCAAGTCACCGTAACCGTAAGCGGCCAGCCCACAGCAGCAGTTATCAAGGACCTCCACCTCATAGCCCATGCGCTCAAGCACCCGCACAGTGGATTCACCTACCTCGGGAAGCACATAGTTATATCCGCATGAGATCCAGTAACCCACCGTGCGTGGAGGGACATCAGTAACGTCTCCTGCCGCGGCCGGGCCTCCTTCGCCGCGGCCCCTCTTCTTCCTCAATCTCGATGTGAGCAACGCTCCCGGTTTGCCGGCTCCCAACTCCAGCGCCCGCTCCAGTTTTGGGTTGAGAAGCCCTACCAAGCCTATCCGTCGGGCGACCTCCACCAAGCCCGTTCTTCGGAATGCCCACACAAACCTCACTAGACCCCGCATCAGACGAGGGCGCGGCAGTAGGCTCCGGAACACCCGGCGCTGCAGAAAACCCCGGCCGAAACGCTCGGCGTAGCCATGCCGGAAGGAAATAACCACATCATCAGTCTTGATGCTGGGGAAGCAACTGTCGGTACAGGCCCGGCACAGGAGGCAGTTGGAGAAGGCGTCCTTGACCTCCGGTCCAATCTCGAGGCGCTCCTCCAGCATATTGCGATAGAGGGCCACCTTGCCGCGAGCCACATAGGCCTCCCGGCCAGTGGCTCGAAATATCGGGCAGACGGGCTGGCAGAAGCCACACTTACTGCAGGTGACCACATGATCATGCAGTGCCTGGAACTCCTCCGGCGTTGCGCGATGCTCCTTGACGGTGGCGTTGGAGGCATTCATCAGATACCCCCCACGAACCGGCCGGGGTTGAGCGTGTGACGTGGATCGAACCGTTCTTTGAGGCCTGCCATGAGACGAAGCGAGGGACCGACAGTACCCCAGGCATCACAACCAGCCGGCAGCAAAGCCGCCCCCGCCGTGACGACGAGCCAGCCACCCGCCCTCTCTGCCTCCGCGCGAAGTCCGGCCACGAATGGGCCCTGTGCGAGGGCCGCACTCTCGACCTCTCCGTCCGGCGGCGGTCTCAGCCACAAGTCGAGCATGCCCCAAGCGCCATCAACGCGGTACGAAAACGGCAGTCCGGCCGCCGTCGCCGACTCCCGAGCCGAGTCGAGCAAACCCCATACTCGGTGTATGGGAACACACGCCCGTAGAGCCAAGCCGCTTCCCCCTAAGCCAGCTACGGCATCCAACACCGCTTCGGCTTCCTCGTCCCGCAGTACGGCCGGGGCCCCGTCCTTCGCCCAGGCCGAGACGTCTGACAGAGAACGCGCCACCGCCGCTTCATGCCCTGCAAATCCGGCCAGCAGGATTCCCTCGGCCCCGGCAGCCGACGAGACCATCAATCCCAAAGCCTTAGGCCCGGCAGATGAGTCCGGCAACCTCGGGGCGTCATTCGCAGTGAAAACGTCGGGCGACACGGCAGCCAAGACCAACGGCTGCAAAGGCGAGTCGAGAATCGCCGACACGATCCGCTGCGCCTCTTCTATCGCTGTGAATGGTAGGATCATCAGACCTTGAGTATCGCTCTGAGGGATCAGTCGGAAGGTAATCTCCGTAATTACGCCAAGCGCCCCGAACGACCCGATGAACAGCTTACTCATGTCGTACCCGGCTACGTTCTTCATGGTCCGACCGCCGAATCTGACCGTGGTGCCGTCGGCAAGGACCGCCTCGAGACCGAGAACAAGGTCCCGCACCCGCCCATAGCCCGCTCCACGGATGCCCTGGTCGCCCGACGCTCCGACGCCGCCGATGGTCGAAAACCCCGGTAGGCCGGCGTCCAAGGGAAGAACCCGCCCTTTCGCCCGAGCCTGAGCCCCGGCCTTCGCCACTGTGACCCCGGCTGATATGGTGGCCGTCAGGTCGTCGGTATTGATCTCGCAGGTCGAGTCCAGACTGCGAGTGCCGACCAGCAGATCAAAACGGGCCGGCCGGTTTCCCCATTGGAGTTTGGTCCCGCCGCCCGTGATGCATACCCCCCGTCCTTCGGCATTCGCCTGCTGCAGGATCGCAGCCAATTCCGCCACATCGGCGGGTAGAACCACTTCGGAGGCGGTCATCCCTAGGAAGTCGACCATCTGATCCGATACCCCCGACCGAGCGGCCCCTCGTCCTCCCACGTCAGGCATGATCCACCCCATTTCTAGGCGGCAGCAACTTGCCGGGATTGCAAAGCCCCCGTGGGTCGAAGACGTCTTTCACGGACCATTGCGCCTGCAGGTCATCGTCGCTGAAGACGAAGTGCATAGCTTCCAGCTTCTCCACTCCGATACCGTGCTCCCCGCTGATGGTACCTCCAAGACGGGCGCAGATGCGTAACACCTCCAAGCTGGCCTCTTCGGCTTTGCGTTTCGCCTCAGAGTCGGCTCCGTCATAAAGAAAGCAGGGGTGCAGATTGCCGTCGCCGGCATGCAGGGTGCAGTAAACCTCAAGGCCGCGGTCGGCAGCCAAAGCCGCAACCCGGCGCAGCATCTCCGGGAGCTGGGTGCGGGGGACGGTGCCGTCGAGTGATAAGTAATTCGGAGCCAGACTGGTTATAGACGGGAAGCTGCCCTGACGACCGCGCCAGAGATCGGCCCGCTCGGCCTCGTCCCGGGCTACCCGGACATCCAGGGCTCCCTGCGCTCGACAAAGGGCTGCAATCTGCTCCGCAGCATCGTCCATGCCGTCTTGCAGTCCGTCGAGTTCGATGAGAAGCACCGCCCCTGCTTCGCGAGGATACCCACAGGCAAGGGCGTCCTCCACCGCGCGCACTGTGCGGCCGTCCATCAATTCCAGAGTGGCGGGGACCAGACCGGCCGCTACAATGGCCGAGACCACGTTGCCGGCATCCTCCAGTGTGGCGAAGGCCGCCAACATGGTCTTGACTGTCTCCGGGACCTTCAGAATGCGCAGCACGGCGGCCGTGACTATCCCCAAAGTCCCCTCACTGCCTACGAAGACTCCCGTCAGGTCTAGGCCCAAGGGATAAGCATTCTTCCCTCCCAACCACACGACCTCACCGTCAGGGAGCACCACCTCCAAACCAAGCACATGGTTGGTTGTTACCCCGTACTTGAAGCAATGCGGCCCTCCTGCGTTCTCGGCGATGTTGCCGCCTACCGACGAAGCCTGCATACTGGCTGGATCGGGAGCGTAGTAGTAGCCGTAGGGAGCAAGGGCGGTGGAGATGTCGAGGGTGAAGATCCCCGGCTGAACAACCACACACCGATTGGGGATGTCGATCTCCAGCACTTGGTCCATCCGACCCATCTCTATGACCACGGCACTCTGTAGGGCCAAAGAGCCTCCACTCACGTTGGTGCCGTATCCCCGAGCCACGAACGGGGTGCGTTCGCCGGCCAGGAGCTTGACCACGGCCGCAGTCTCGGCAGTGGATCGCACGAACACCACCGCCCGAGGAAGGGACCGTTCACCGTACGCGTCATACTCGTACGTCTGGAGGTCGACGGTTCCGTCGAGAACGTTCTCGCGCCCGACGATGGCTCTTAGCGCTTTGACCAACGATGAAGACAAGCTGATCCTCCACTAATGGACATCCTGTACTACTGCACCCCTGGAACTATACCGCGTCATCCCATAGACTGGGCAGGCTTAGGAGTCCTGGTGGACGCTGATGATCGGCGGCGCGAAGCCGCATGACGTGGAGGGGGGAATAGTGGGGAGTATGAGCGGCAAGACGTGCGTCGTCACCGGTGCGGCGGGTAGCATCGGTTTCGCAAGCGCTTCCCTGCTTGTGCAGGAGGGCGCCAGAGTGATGCTGGTGGGTAGAAACCGCGCGAATCTGGAGACGGCAGCCGCGGAACTGGTGACTGTGACGAATAAGACCCCAAACGACGACGGCGCCAACAACGCTACCGGTGGAGTGACGGGGGTTGACACCGACCGCATAGCCTGGGTGGTTGCCGACGTTTCCAAGACCCAAGACACCTGCCGATATCTGGAAGAGACGGTCAGACGGTGGGGGAAGATCGACGTTCTTTTCAGCCACGCCGGCATATCAGGGGTGCTCGCGCCGGTCACCGACTACCCCGAGGATGTTTTCGACGCGGTCATAGCCATCAACATCCGTGGCTCGTTTTTGGCCTGCAAGTACGGTCTACCGTTAATGAACGACGGGGGGAGCATAATCATCACCTCAAGCATCATGGGAGTCACGGCCGACCCGGGAGTCGTAGCCTACGCCACCTCTAAGCACGCGCTCATCGGCATGGCCAAAGTGGTGGCGAAGGAGGCGGCCGCCCGTAACATCCGTGTCAACATAGTGGCCCCAGGCCCCACGGACAACACCTTCCAGACGAATATCGAAGAAAAGCTGACCGACATCATCGGTCAAGACGGTACCGAGTTCTTGAACCATTTGATCGCGCTGGGCCGCCACGCCCAGCCCGAGGAGATAGCCCAGATGGTACTGTTCCTAGCCTCAGATCGGAGTAGCTTCTCTACCGGCAGCGTATTCATGGCCGACGGCGGCATGGGGATCTGACAAGGAGGACACGATGGAAGGCACCAAGTACGGCAAGTACGTCATCACCGAGACCCCGTTGCACCCGCGTCATCCTCAGAGTCGAAATATCGTGAGCGACATCCCCTGGTGCGACTCGCTGTACGTCGATGATGAGTTGGGCGGCAGCGTGCCCGGCGCGTACTACCTTGAGACCTGCATGGTGCTGCGGACCGGCTCGATAGAGGCCCTCGAGGTGTCTCACACCCACTCTTTCGATGAGTATCTGCTCTTCGTAGGTACGAATCCGAAAGATCAGTTCGACCTGGGGGGAGAGGTCGAGTTGTGGCTGGGCGACGAACAATACATGCTGACTAGGACGAGCGCCGTGTTTGTACCTGCCGGTCTGCCCCACTGCCCCTTGATCGTCCGCAAGGTGGAGCGGCCCTTCATCTTCATCACCACCGGGCCCAACACTGGGTACGAACGGAGCGAAGCCACGAAGGACGCTTAAGCCTCGCCTCTATGCATATTTGTCTAGTCCCAGATGCCGGTGCTGCGCGAGGAATGTGCGCGGTCCCGTGCGGAGCAGCATGGCCAGATACGTGAAGCCCTCGTAAGGGAGGGAGTAGCGCTCCAGCCCCGGCTCCGTGCAGCGGGCACACTCCGGCGCTGTACCGACTCGTCTCCGGACGACGCGTGCTCGCTCTGAAGCGAGCAATCGGGTCAAAGGAGCCTCCCTAATATTGCCGACCGACCCCTCGAAAAGCGGACAGAGGAACACCTCTCCATTGCTACGCACGAAGAAGTAGTTGTAGCCGCACGTGCACGGCTTGACGATCCGGCCGCTGCGGAGGAAAGCCGCGAGTGTATGGGTATGGAAGTTCCAAGCGAAGTCCGGGCCTTCATAATACGCGGCCAGCCGTTCCCGGTCGATCGAAGAGAGAGTCAACTCCGCGATCTTATCGGGGTTCAGATAGCGACCCAGTGTGACGATGGCCGGTGAAACAATCGTGAACAGGCCCCGCTCCCGCGCGTACTCAGAGATCCCTTCTAGTTGTGTGATGTTCTGCGGCAGTACGGTGGTCTTCACTCCTACGATGAGATGAGGATTACCAACCCGAAGCTCCATCAGGCCGGCGATCGTCCGGTCGACCCGTTGCCAGGCTCCCGGGTAGCGCCGGATGCGGTCGTGTGATTCACCGATGGCATCAAGGGCGCACACCACGACCAACTCCAGCCCGTGACTCTCCATGAGCGCAAGCATCTCAGCCACCATGGCAAGGACGCGGTCAGTGAGCACACCGTTGGTAGTAACGGCCACCGACCGGAGGCGACGCAGATGAACCCTCTTCAGCCGACAGACTGCCTCCATGAGTCGCACCAGATCGTCCCGTAAGAACGGCTCCCCACCGGTGATATCCAGCTCACGCAGGTCCCGAAGTGCGTGGTCCCCGAGAAGCCCCACCCACTCCTCCAGGGTCAAGTCGATTACGGAGTCAGGGATCTTCCAGATGTTGCACATGAGACAACGGCATACGCAGGCATGGGTGACCTCCAGGCTCACTGCCTGAGGGCGTCCCGACTTGGCGACCATCTTCAGCCATCGATAGCGAAGGCCGTGCCAAAAAAGCCTGCCGGCGACCTTGACGACGCAACCTAACTCGCGAATGGGACCCCCTGGATCATTCGTAGGCAGATACATGGTCCGACCCTTTGGGGGCCGCAGCCTTCTTCCCGCACCGCCCCCACCGGCCAACACCGTCAACCCAGCCGATGTCGAGGATGCCGTGCCGTCCTTCCGATTGCAACCTAGCAGCCGTCACGGAGCCGGTCAAGCGCCGGGATAGGGAGTCGACGGGGCGAGAGTTGATAGGGCGGGAGTCGATAGGGTGGGAGTCGA
>JAXGNF010000055.1:0-16982 GCA_040768135.1 Thermoleophilia bacterium
CTAGGGGCGCAGGCTCATCCCGCGAACCGGCCGGGATCCAAAAACCCAGACAGATCGACCGTAGATGGTCAAGTCGTTCGGTTACCAGGCGCTGTCCGTTGGTGAGCCCCTCCAGACGATACTCGTCAGTAGGCACTGCCTTCCTTTGCTGAGAGGTTTTCGAGCAGACGGAGACTTATCTTCTCTTTGCCGCCCTGCTGCTGCACGTCCAAGACCTCCACACGGACCAGGTCGCCCCGGTTCACCACGTCTTCGACGGCACCCACTCTGTGTTTCGCCAACCGTGAGATGTGAATGAGACCGTCGGTGCCGGGCTTCAACGTGACGAAGGCCCCGAACGACGTGGTTGAAGCCACCCGACCTTCCACGATGTCGCCCACCTGGGTGTCGCGGGTCAGCAGAGAGATCCGTTCCAAGCACTCGTCCCCCAGCCTGCCGTCGGTAGCGAACACTTTGATCAGGCCGTCTTCGGCCACATCGATGGTGCACTCGAACTCGGCTTCCATACCCCTGATGGTGTCGCCACCCTTGCCGATCACTGCCCCGATCTTCTCGGGATCGATGCGGATGGTGCCTATACGCGGGGCGAAATCGGAGAGGTGAGGCCGAGGGGCGTTGAGCACGCCGGTTATCTGGTCGAGGATGAAGAGCCGCGCCTTGCGGGCCCGCTCAAGAGCATCCTTCAGGATCTCGGGAGTGACACCAGTGATCTTTATGTCCATTTGGAGGGCCGTGATGCCGCGGTCAGTCCCCGCGACCTTGAAATCCATGTCGCCCAAGTGGTCTTCTACCCCGGCGATGTCGGTCAGCACCACGTAGTCATCGCCTTCTTTGACAAGCCCCATGGCGATGCCCGCGACCGGCCGGGCGATGGGGACACCGGCGTCCATGAGGGCGAGGGTCGACGCGCAGACGCTGGCCATGGAACTGGAGCCGTTGGACTCCAGAGTCTCCGACACTAGGCGGATGGTGTATGGGAAGGTCTCCTCATCGGGGATGAGAGGTAGCAAAGCCCGCTCGGCCAGGGCCCCGTGGCCTATCTCGCGCCGGCCGGGGCCGCGCATGAAACCGGTCTCGCCCACACTGAACGGGGGGAATTTGTAATGGTGCATGAAACGCTTCGACTCCTCGATATCGAGGCCGTCGATGCGCTGTTCGTCCCGGGCCGCCCCCAGAGTAAGAAGGGTCAGCACCTGGGTCTGGCCACGGGTGAACAGGCCGGAACCGTGCGTCCGAGGGGCCACCTTCACGTCACACTCGATCGGCCTGATCTCATCGACCCCGCGACCATCAGGCCGCTTCTTGTCGACGGCGATGACACGGCGTACGGTCTCCTTTTCCACCGCGTCGAAGGCCTTCGCCAACGCGACGGCTTCGGCAGCCGGGTCCTCAGCATCATCAGCAGGCGGCCAGGTGGCCAGGACTTCCTGCTTGACGGCGGCCACCGCGTTTGCCCGCTCATGCTTGTCGAGTACGTTGCTGGCCTGTTCGATCGCCACTCCAAAACGGGCCCTGATCCCTTCGACCAACACCGGATCGGGCAGTTTCTCCACGAACTCCACTTTGGGCGCGCCCACCTCGGCGGCCCAAGCACGTATAGCCTCCACCTGCTTTTTGATAGCCTCGTGGGCCACCTGTAGGCCCTCAAGCATGTCGGCTTCGCCGACTTCTTCACAACCGGCTTCGACCATGCCGATGGCTTCGGCGGTCCCGGCCACCACTAGGTTAACCGGGCTCTTGTCGATCTCTTCATACGTGGGGTTGATCACCCACTGACCGTCCACTTTGCCGACCCGGACCGCTCCTACCGGCCCCAGAAAAGGAGCCTCAGACAGGCTTAGGGCTGCCGATGCTCCGCTCACCGCCAGAACGTCATACGGGTTGGTCTTGTCCACTGAGAGCACCGTGGCAACGATATGGGTCTCTTTGTTGAAGCCCTTGGGCCATAGAGGCCGAATGGGACGATCGATGAGCCGCGCGTTCAAGATAGCCTGATCGCTGGCCCGCCCTTCTCTCTTTATGAAACCGCCGGGTATCTTACCCGCGGCGTACATCCCCGCCTCCACGTCCACCGTGAGCGGGAAGAAATCTACATTTCGCTCCGTGCTCGCCACGACCGCCGTGACCAGCACCATCGTGTCACCCGAGCGGACGACCACTGCTCCGCTCGCCTGTTTTGCCAACCTTCCGGTCTCGAAGGTGATCGTCTTATCGCCTAACGTGACTTCTGTCCTACTGACTCCACTTGCCACTTTCTCGTCTCCCGTCTGAGGACCCGTCTCAGGTCCTCCCCATCCTTCTAATGATCGCCTCGCCGCTGCCCCTGCTTCTTCTTGACCGTTTTGACCGTCTACCTGCGCAATCCCAGATCTTTGATCACCGTCCGATAGCGCTCGACATCCCGCTTCTGCAGATAGTTGAGCAACCGGCGCCGTTGTCCCACCATCTTGAGCAGGCCACGCCGCGAGTGATGATCCTTGGAGTGGGTCTTAAGGTGTTCGGTGAGTACGTTGATCCGCTCGCTGAGGATGCCTATCTGCACCTCTGGGGACCCCGTGTCCACCTCGTGTTTTTTGAACCGGTCGATGATCTCAGTCTTGCGTTCTTTGCTCAGCATGCATAGCCTCCCAAGGGCTCCTTGCTCCCAGTAAGGACTTGGCGGTCCAAGCCGAGATGCAGGTTTGAATGCAGGCGCCCGCTGACGGACGCCCCGCTCCGATATCTTGCTCATAGAGCGGTGATGTAGGTTACCACAGGGAGAGTCCGGGGATTCCGGCCAGACGGTGGTAGATCCGTCCCACAACGCCCAATGGGTGGGTTGCGAACAAGGTCCGGGTGTGGGTGGCCGTCGAGGCCGGCCCTACGGGCCCCCGTCGTCACCGGCACCGTCAGCCACTCTTGGTGCCGACGCCGCCAAAACATCCATCGATGCCCGCCGATGGGCGTTGATCAGTATATGTGTACTCTGGCCCCTACCAAGATTAGGGGGAACAACTCATCCATATCCCAGGTCGGCACACGCACGCAGCCATGACTTGCCGGCCAAACGGGTACCGAAGGATAGCCGTGGATGGCCAACACGCCGAAGTTGCGCAAATAGAGCGGCTTATAGCGCGGACCGTCCCACTGGTTGGACCTGCGCGTGATGTTGTACGTACCGCTCGGCGTGATCATGCCCACGGCGGCACTGCCCGTGGACACAGCCAGGGTACGCGCCACTACTCCTGCTTCCACGTAGAGGAGCACCTGTTTTGCTTTGTCAACCTCGACCCAGGATCCGGATCCTTTCACTCGCGGGAAAGGCGGAGTAGCCGTGAGCAAGCGTGACCAGGTGGCGGGTCCAACCACACCGTCGCGGGGAAGCCCCTCCCATTTCTGAAAAGCAAGAACCGCCTGACGGGTGCGGTGATCGAACACCCCGTCCATGGGACCCGGCCGGTAGGTTAGTTCTGTCAGCCTCTGTTCCAACCAAAGCACCTCGACGCTACCGGAACCTTGAGCGACAGTGGCGAAGGTGAAGTCCGTCGGCAGGCCGGGACTCGTAAGCAGTAGCTTGACCTGTGCGATCAACTGAGGAGAGAGTCCGATGAAGCTTACACGCGCCAGGGACTCCGCCTTGTCGACGACGAACGAGCCCACCTGCGTGGGCACCGTGATGGACCGAGTCAGGAGCAGGACGCCTCCTTCGCGCGCCAGATAAGGCCCGGCGGCCAAAGCGTCGGGGAAGTCGTCCCCCGTCGTCAGGGCTAAAGCCTGGTGGTACATCCCTTCAGCAATCGCCAATTCGGCGACTTTGGACGACGTATGGTAACGGTCCGTGCCCACCACGTAGGTGAAGTTCGAGTCGGCTATGGCCACGTCGACCCATGTCCCTACTACGAAGCCGGTCCGTACTCCCAAGGACGACAACGCTTCCGTGGTCGCCGCCGGGAGCGGGCCCGCACCAGGGGTAAGAAGGATCGGCCACCCCTTGAACGCGGCCAGTGGGGCGACGGTTAAGGCATCGGCGAAAGAATCCCCGGGCACGATCACCACGCCTGATACCTCACCCACACGCTTCTGCACTTCAAGGGCGACCATGCGCGCGGTGTCATAGCGATCGGTTCCGACGAGGGCAACGACTCCTCCGGCCGCGTCCATTTCGGGGAAGGCCGCTCTTAGTTGAGCCACCACCTGCGGCTGCAAGCCAACCGCGAAAACCTTATTCGGCCGAAGACGCATGATCTCGGCCTTGGTGGATTCGTCCAGGGTCGCGGAGTGGGTCAACAGTACCGGGCCCCCGTAGGCGGCCGCCAGAGGCCCCGCGCTCAGAGCGTCGGGATAGTTTTCACCGGTCGCAATCACTACGCCCTCGACCCCGGGTGCGAAGCCCTTTTGGGAGAGTTGCACGGCCGTCTGGTATCGGTCGGCGCCTGTCGTCTTATCATATTCAGGTGCGGCGTCGGCCCCTGGAGAGAACACGAACATGACCACCAAGACCGCCACCAGGCAGAGGCAGAACAGGGCCGCCCTAATCGTCACCTCGGCGGCCGTCTTTCGTGCCGGCGCCCTCCGGGCGCGCTTCGACCGATCGCATCGACCCCAAACAACCCTGCGGGCCCCGGTCTCGAGGGAGACCGAGTTGCCACCCGATAGCAGACAGACCGACATCGCGTTCCCCTCCGCCCTTGTTTTGCACACTGTCGATACGTGCCCAGCCCGGCGACAATGGAAACGCCGGCCCGAACGCCATCGACTGAGAGCGGCCCAATGCCCCCGACCGGGCGTCGGGTTGCGTTTCAGCCGCGCCGAAGGCCCTCAGCCGACCAGCTTAGCGAAGGTTCTGATGGGAAGGAAGGGCTGCACCCTCTTACGCTTGATCTCGAAGACGGATTGAGGGGCGAAAGAACCCCCCTTATCCGTGGACACCGCCAGCACGTACCCCGCGGCCTGCACTGCAGCGATAACCCGTTGGTTGTACGAACCGGCGGGGTAGCAGAATGCATATCCCGGCTCACCCGTGACCTCGAAGATCGCGGCCCGCGAATCGACGAGTTCCGACTGCAAACGCGCATCGGACACCGCTGTAAGGTCGGGATGACCCACCGAATGAGACTGTATCGACATGCCGGCAGCGTACATTTCCTGCAGTTGGTCCCAGTCCATCTGCCCGTCGGCCCCCACGGTCTTGGTGATCACGAAGAAGGTGCCCGTGAACCCGTATTGCTTGAGCAGTGGAAAAGCGACCTCGTAGTTATCCAGCCCACCGTCATCAAAAGTGAGCGCCACCGGTTTCGCCGGGAGCTCGCGCAGTCCAGCCATGGCCAGATAGGCATCGGCCAGCGTGACCGTCTGGTATCCATTCGCTTCCAAGTACTTCAATTCCTCGATGAAGTCGGGGGTGCGCACGGTAAGACCGTCGGCATAGGGTCCCTTCGGAGGCGGCTCCTCGTCCACGTAGTGATACATCAAGACCGGCACTGCGACCCCTCGAGCGCCATCCGGTAGCGGCCGGGACAACGCCGCCGCTTCCGCAGGTGAGAGTGCCCCGGGCCTGGTGGATGGGTCCGAAGCCACTCCCTCCTGCTCGGTTACAGACGGCTCAGACGATCCGTCTCCAGGAGGGGCGGATGAGTCGTCGGGAGAAGACAAGAGTGGCCGGGCGGCCGAAGATGGGGATGGTTCGACCGTTACAGACCCCTGAGGGTGGCCCCCACCGGTGCCTGGGACGGCCCCTGATCCGGAACCGCTCATGGAGGCCGAAGGACCGTCCGACGACTGCGTAGGACCCGCGAGTGCAAGAGCGACGGCGATCATGACGCACACTACAAGGAACAGCGACACCAACGCCGGAGTCCGCGAGACCTTTCTAACCGGTGGCATCTGGAGAGCGGTCCCTTGAGCGGCGGCCCGGGATGGCTTCGCCGGCGTGCACTTTGCGTGCGGTCTCTACGTCACGTCTGATACGTTCGGCCAGAGACTCCGCATCTGGGAAGGTCTTTTGATCACGGATCCGCGCAAGGAAATCGACGGCTAGATGTCGCCCATACAAGTCACCGTCGAAGTCCAACAACAGCGTCTCCACCCTCACTCTGCGATCAGACTCAAAAGTGGGATTGGTTCCGACACTAGTTACCGAGAGGTATTCCGACCCGTGGTCCACCACCGAACGGGTCACGTACACTCCCAGCCGTGGCAGTGCCATATCTCTGGTCACAGCCAGGTTCGCAGTAGGTGCCTCAAGGTCTTTGCCCCGACCCGCACCACCCATTACCTGTCCCTCGATCCTGTGCGGGCGCCCCAACAACCGAGCCGCTTCCTCAACCCGGCCTCGCCCGAGGAGGTAGCGGATACGAGTGCTTGAGATGTTCTCGCCACCTTCTTCGACCAAGGGGACCACCCGTACTTCGAAACCGTGACTCTGGCCGTACTCGAACAGATATTCCGCAGTCCCTGCTCCCCCATACCCGAAACGGAAATCCTCCCCAACGAACACGGTGCGTGCCTCCAAGCGAGTGGAAAGCACGGCGCCACAGAACGCCTCCGGAGGCAACCTTGCAAAACCCCAGTCGAAGTTCACTACTACCAATTCATCCAGCCCCAAGGCCTCGACGAGGCGGGTCTTCTGCTCCATTGTGGTCAGCATCCGTGGGGCGGCGTGCGGACGGAGCACCGCTTCAGGATAGGGGTAGAAGGTGACGGCAGTTGAAAGAGCCCCCTTCAAAGAAGCCTCTTCCACCGCCCAGCCTAGTATACGCTGATGTCCTCGATGAACGCCGTCGAACACACCGATGGCGATCACCCTCCCCTCTTCTGGTGCTTTGTCCACCTGTTCCAGCGACGAATAGACGCGCATGGTCACACCTTCCCAGAAAAAACGACTACAGGTCGGGCCCAGCCGTCTTTCGCCTCATAGACGGCGAGCAATCCTTCGGGTCCGGAGATGCGGAAGCGCCCCCGGCGGGACTCCTTGAGTACATTGCCGTTGGCGGCCTGACGAGCCTCGTTGCCGCTCAACTCAAGAACGGGTAGGAAGAATAGGGCTTCGTCCACGGAGAGAACCCCGGCATCTCCTCGCTCGTATCGTTCAGGACCCAACTCCTCGGGCGTAAGCGCTTCTTCCACAGCAAAGGCGCCGATACGGGTGCGTCTGAGGGCAGCGGCGTAGCCACCCGCCCCGACTGCCCTACCGATATCTTCGGCTAGTGCACGCATGTACACCCCGCTCCCCGTGAGCGCCAACAGCCTTGCAGTCTGCGCCTCTTCGTCGAAGTCGATCAGGTTCACATCATAGATCATGACCTCGCGCTCTGGGGTCTCGGCCGCCTCTCCCCGGTGCGCCTTTCTGTAGAGGGGCTCACCGTCCACTTTCACTGCCGACGTTAGAGGCACCCGCTGGCGGATGCGCCCCCGAAAACCGTCCAACACAGCCATCACCTGAGCGGCCGTGGTGCGCTTCTCAGTGGGAGTGATCTCTCCAGTGGGGTCGGCCGTATTGGAAACCGCGCCAAATTGAACCGTTAGGTCGTACTCCTTGGGTAGACCCATCAGGAGTTGCGAGATACGGGTGGCCGCACCGATCATCACCAGGAGGAGGCCGCTCGCGAACGGATCGAGGGTCCCAGCGTGTCCCACGCGAGTCTTGAGCCCTCGCCTCGCAGTCCGTACGATGTCGAAGCTGGTCGGCCCCACCGGCTTGTCGACCAGGACCACACAGGCCGTCATGACCGTTCTGCCCCCGCCCTCATAGAGCCCTTTCGACCTCCTGCTCGATCCAGGTCATGACCGCCGGCCTGTCTTCGTCACTTGTGAAACCAGCCGCTCGGGTGTGGCCACCTCCCCCCCGTTTGTGCGCCAAGGCGGCAACATCCAAGCTGCCGTCAGTGGAGCGGAGGCTCACCTTCGTCTGGGTTCTCCCGGCAGAGACCTTCTCCCTCAGCAGGGCGGCCACCCGCACTCCGTGTATACGACGCAGAGTATCGATAAGGCCCTCCGCATGACCCTCATCCGCCTCAGCATAAGCGAAGTCATCGCCCCCCAGCCAAGACACGGCCAGGGCACCATCAAGACGGATCTCTAAGTGAACAAGAGCCCGTTCTAGCAGCATAAGCTTTGGGAGAGGGGTGCTCTCGTAGATCTGCCGGTAGACCCAGGAGACGTCTACTCCGGCCTCCTGTAGTTCGGCCGCCATACGATGGGCGCCCGCCGTCGTATTGGCATACTGGAAGCGTCCGGTGTCGGTGACCAGCCCAACGTAGAGCGCAGTAGCGATCTCGGCATCCACCGGAAACCCCCCAGCCTTGAACACTTCGTATAGGATGGCGGTGGTGGAGGGAGCGCCGGCATCCACCAGGTTCAGATCGCCGTAGCCGGGATTGTCCCCATGATGGTCGATATTGACGCGCACCACCCCTCCGGGGAGCGCGTGCGAATTCGAGCGGAACAACGAGGCGCAGTCGAAGAAATACACTGTGGTATCCGCCTCGACGATCGGCATCGCCCCTCTCCGCAGGTCCTTGATCCCGGGCAAAAAGAGATACTCGGGAGGGAGCCCGCTCTCTCCGGGAATGTAGCCTGCACACGATATGCCCAAGTGTCCACAAAGGAGCATGAAGGCCGAAAGACAACCCAGTGCGTCCCCATCCGGAGCCTCATGCGAGACCGCCAGTATCCGGACTTCCTTCTGAAGTCGCTCGGCCACTTCAGCGGCGGTGACGCTCCGGGAGTGTGTTGTATGCGTCATCTCTCAACCTCGTCATGGGCAGGCTCGCCCTCAGGCACCAAGTCCTCGACGCCGCCGGATTTGAGGAGGGCCTGGATGCGCATCCCTTGATCGACGCTTGTATCGTAGACGAATTCCAACACCGGTATGCGTTTCAGCGGCAGTTCGTCACCAATAAGACGCTGCAGGTAGGGCCGGGCGGCCCGTAGCCCCTCCAGAGTAGCGTCCTTCTCAGCCTGTTTGCCGTATACCGAAACAAAGACCTTCGCGTGACGAAGGTCGGGAGAGGTATCGACCCCGGTCAGAGTCACGAACCCGATGCGGGGATCCTTGAGTTCCTGAGACAGCGCGGTGCCGATGGTCTCTTTTATCGCCTCGTTGACGCGCCGCATCCGATATGAAGCCACCTTACGCATCTACGTCCACCACCTCGGTGTCACAGGATGTCAGCACCCACTCCTGCGAGTCAAGATACGTCCTCAAACGGCCAAAAACCTGCTCAAGAGCCGGTAGGTCCGAAGCAGCCACCGCCAACACCACCCGCGACCGTTGCCAAAGGCCCTGGTGGCCCACTTCCGCGAAAGACGCTCCGTAACGGCGTGTGACTTGGTCTCGGATCCGCCGAAGATACATGCGTTTGCCCTTGAGGGAGCCGTTCTCGGGGAAGTACAGCTCAGCCGTGAGGATACCGACGAAACCCTTATTGCTCTTATTGAGTCCGGGCAACTTCCTTGATCTCGTACGCCTCTATGACGTCGCCTTCATGGACATCGTCAAACCCGTCCAGGTGCAGACCGCATTCGTAGCCCGCCGAGACCTCCCGCACATCATCGGCGAAACGCTTCAGAGAACCGATCGTTCCCTCATGGACGATGGTCCCATCACGCACCAGGCGCACCCTGGCCGAACGCACGATCTTGCCGGTCTGCACGTAGCATCCGGCGATGGTGCCGATCCGAGAAGCGTGGAAGACCTGGCGCACCTCAGCGGTCCCCAGCTCCTCCTCCACCTGCTCCGGTTCAAGCATCCCCACCAGAGCAGCCTCCACATCTTCGATGGCTTTGTAGATGACGCGGTAGGTACGGACATCCACCTGCTCCTGCTCGGCCAGAGCCTTGGCGGCTGCTGAGGGTCTGACATTGAAGCCTATGACCACGGCTTTGGAGGCCGCGGCCAACATGATGTCTGACTCGTTTATACCGCCGACCCCCGCAAATACCACCTCGACTTTCACCTCGGGGTGCGTGATGCCACGGAGAGACTCCTCGAGGGCCTCCACCGAGCCGGCCACATCGCCCTTGAGCACCAACGGTAGCTCCTTGACCCGGCCTTCTTTGATCCGGCGGTAGAACTCATCCAAACTGCTGGCCCCGCCCCGGCTCTTCGCCAGCTGCTCCTGGCGCAGACGAGCGGTCCGCTGCTCAGCCCTCTGTCGGGCCTCGCGCTCGTCTTTCATCACCATGACAAAGTCTCCGGCCGAGGGTAGTGTGTTAAACCCCAAGATCTGTGCAGGCACCGATGGACCGGCCTTGCTGATGGCCTTACCCCGGAAGTCGAACATGGCCTTCACTTTGCCGTAAGCTTCACCACTGGTCAGAGCGTCGCCGACCGTCAAGGTACCCCGCTGCACCAACACCGTAGCCACCGGACCTCTACCGACATCGAGTTGAGCCTCGATAACCACCCCCGAACCGGAGGCCTTGGCATTAGCCTTGAGTTCTTGGACTTCCGCGACCAGCAGGATCATGTCCATGAGCTCTTCGAGGTTGATTCTCTGTTTGGCAGAGACTTCGACCACCACGGTGTCGCCACCCCAAGCTTCAGGCACCAACCCCTCGTCGGCCAATTGCTTCTTGATCAGGTCGGGATTCGCGTCGTCAAGATCTATCTTATTGATCGCCACTATGATGGGCACTTCGGCGGCCTTAGCATGACTTATGGCCTCAAGTGTCTGGGGCATGACCCCGTCGTTGGCCGCCACAACGATGACCGCGATGTCGGTCGACTTTGCCCCGCGCGCCCTCATGGCTGTGAAGGCCTCGTGCCCAGGCGTGTCGAGGAAGGTGACCTTCTTGTTGTTGTGGGTCACTTGATAAGCGCCGATGTGTTGGGTGATGCCGCCAGCCTCGCTTTTGACGACCTCGGTCTCGCGTATAGCATCGAGTAGTGACGTCTTGCCGTGATCGACGTGTCCCATGATGGTGACTACCGGAGCCCGCGGAGTAAGATCGGCAGGATCATCAACGAAAGCCTCCGGACCTTCCTTCTCCTCTTCAGCGTGCTCGATCTCGACCAAGCGCTCGAACTCTTCCGCCAAGATGACGATGGCGTCGTCGGACAGGGACTGGGTGATGGTCACCATCTCCCCCAGTTTAAGAAGAGTCTTGATCAGCTCGCCTGCCCCCAGTTCGAGGGCCTCGCTGAGATCCTTGACGCTCGCACCGCTCTTGACCGTGACTGGGGATTCCGTGCCCGGCGCCACCTTCTTCTTGGGCGGTGCCTTCTCCACCTCACCCCCAGCGCCTCCCCGCCGGTCTCGCAATCCACCCTTGCCGCCCTTACGGCCGGCCTGGGAGTCGATGATCACCCGTCTCTTCGCCGGTTTCTCATCTCCCCTTCGGACCCGCGAACCAACTGTTGGCCGTGTCGGACCCACCAGACCGGTCGCTTCAGCCGCCTCTGCCCAAATGTCGGGTATCGGAATCGACGCGGTCCGCGCAGCGCGGGCCCGTTTTTCACCGGTGCCCTCACGCGCAGATCCGCCGCCTCGAGGCCGTCCCTCTCTTGTGGGCGCCGGGCGCGGAGACGGCCCTTTGGGGGGAGGCCCGATGGGTTCCACCGGGGCGGGCTTCGGAGGGGCCGCGGCAGCCGCCTTGCGGGCCGCCTCGGCCTTAGCGGCCTTCTCAGCCTGGATACGTGCCAACTCTTCTTTGCTTACCACATTACCTGAGGGCTTGACCCCTTTGCGGACCGGAACTCCCGGCCCCACCACTGTAGGCAGGTCCTCAAGCCGCGGCCCCCGACCGCGTGGCCGTGAGGGCCTGTGTTGAGGGGGACGGACTCCTTCGGGCCGGGTTGCGGGCCCTCGACGTCCGGACGGGCCGTCAGCCGTCGGAGCGGGAGCAACCCCAGGTCCTGCGGTCTTCACCGGCACGCTCTCACCCTCCGGTGCGCCCACAGACCCGCTTACACCAGACGGATCCGCTTTGGACTTCGAAGGAGCAGTCTTCGGACGCAAAGCCCCGGCTCCCGGAGGCGTAGGTATGGACGTGTCGGGCGTAAGGCCGACATCGGCCGGGGTCTCTGCGACAATCTCGGCGGTTGCGGAAGCGGCGGCTTCCTCTTTCGCAGGCGCTTTGGCCGGTGTGGTTTTGGCCGCCGCAGCCTCGGCCGGCATGGCTTTAACATCGGCGCCCGCCGCCTCAGCCGTCACCGCCTTCGCCTTGGTCTTCGCCTTCACACCGGTCGTCTTGGGTGTCTTGGTTGCTGCAGCGGGGGGCTTTGCCTCTTCGACCGCCTCCGCCTTCTTGGTATCGGGCTTCACCGCGGCGGAGAGAACGCGCTCGACGTCCGCCTCTTCTACCGTCGATACGCTGCCCTTGACCTCCAGGCCGGCCGCCCTCAGGAGATCCACCAGCTCTTGGTTAGTCAGGCCTTTCTCTTTCGCGATGTCATAAATCCGTCTTTTCGCCACGACCTACCCATCCTACTCGCCTACCGGACCACCGGTCTTCGCGGCCACCGTCTCGGCTATCATATCCTCCGCAACGACCACCGATGTTCGGAAAGCCCTCTGAAACGCCTTCCTCTGCAGAGCCCGGTCTAAACAGGCTCTGCTCCTACAAAGATACGCCCCTCTGCCCCAATGTCCCCCCTTATCCGCCACGACCACCCGTTTGGGGTCGCTGCCCGGCTCCAGCGTCAGCCGGATAAAACCGCTCTGCGGACCGCGACGTCCGCAGCCGATGCACTGCCGCTCAGGTTCTCTCACCACCCAAGGCCTGATGAGAGGGTATGCCGCAGTATAGACTCCCAGGCAGCGCAGCGTTGGGACATTGCTTACCACCGACCGTGAGCGCGTGGCATCGACCGTCGACCACCTGCGGCTCGACATCCGCCGCTGCATAGACGGTCTCTTCCTCACTCATCTCGGTCTCGGACTTGATATCGATCTTCCAGCCCGTGAGTCTATTGGCCAACCGAGCATTCTGTCCATCCTTGCCGATAGCCAGCGACAACTGGTCATCGGGGACAACCACAGTGGCCTCCTGGAGGTCGTCATCGAGGAGCACCTCGCGCACCCGGGCGGGCGACAGCGACTTGGCTACGAACCGAGCCGGCTCTTCGTCGAACGGGATGATATCGATCTTCTCTCCCCTCAATTCTGACACGACCATCCGGACCCGCGAACCTCGAGGGCCCACACAGGCCCCTACGGGATCGACCCCGTCACTGTGGGAGACGACCGATATCTTCGACCGGTAACCCGGCTCCCGGGCCACGTCGACGATCTCGACCAACCCATCGGAGATCTCGGGGACTTCCAGTTCGAAAAGACGCCGCACCAACTCCTCGCTACGACGCGAGAGGATGATGGGAGGCTCTTTAGGATTCTGAGAGACCTCTTTTATGACCGCCTTCAACCGCATGCCGTGCTCATATCGCTCGGTTGGAACCTGCTCGTTCTTGGGCAGACGGGCCTCGACCCGGCCGAGATCGACCAGAGTGTACCGGCTGTCGGATTGCTGCACGATACCCGTGACGATCTCACCGATGCGACTCGAGTACTCCTCATAGACAATGCCCTGCTCTGCTTCCCGTATGCGCTGATAAATGACCTGCTTCGCCGTCTGGGCGGCGATGCGCCCAAAGTCCTCTGGTGTTATCTCCCGGCGTTCGGCCATGGAGGTGTCGATCTCTGCCTGCTCGTCCTCTTCTTCCCTCACCGGCTCGTAACCCGCCGGGAATATCAGCTCGAACACACGTATCGCGCCCGTCTCCCGGTCGATCTTGACCTCCGAGAACGGCACCGCGCGTGCCGTCTTCTGGTAGGCCGAATGGAGCGCATCCTCCAGTGCCTCTATCAGCAGGTCAAAGGGAATGCTCTTCTCTTTCTCGATCTGGCGGAGCGCTTCTAACGTCTCCTTGTTCATCCCCTGCCCCCTATTTGAACTCGTATATCAGATGGGCGCTCACAACCTCCGAGAGCGGGATCCGCGTCTCGCGCCCTGCTTCTTGCACCACGATCTCTTCACCCGGCACGTCCACCAGAACGCCCTGCCGGACTTTGCTGCCCTGCACCACCGTGCGGGTCTTCACGTAGATTTTCTTACCCACTTGGGCCTCAAAGTGGCTACGCTTACGGAGCGGCCGCTCGAGTCCCGGCGAACTCACCTCAAGGGTGTAGGCCGTCTCGAACTCGTCCAGGTCGTCAAGGGCCTGCCCCACTATTTCGGAAACCCGGCCGCATAGCTCGTGCGTGACCCCGCCCGGATGGTCGATATAGAGGCGGAGCGTCTTCTGCCGCCTGTTGCCGACCTGTTCCAGGTGCACCAACTCCACGTCCTCGACCTCGCGGTCGATAACCTGCTGGACCCAAGTCTCCGACAGTCCCACAGCCGCCCACCTCGAGTAAAACAAAAGTGGGCCCAACCGCACCCACTTCAGTGACCCGCCTAGGTTTTCGTTTGCCGACAGATTATAGCATGACGCGGTGCACTCAGGCGGTCGCCTCCCAAAGCGCGAGCACACGGGCAACACACTGCCCGACGGCCACCTCTTCGCGTTCGCCCGTGCGTCGGGGCTGTACCTCCACCAGCCCGTCGATCGCCTTCTTTCCCACCGTGACCCGCACCGGGCAACCGATCAGGTCTGCGTCCGCGAACTTCGAGCCCGGACGCTCCTCCCGCTCATCCCACAGGACCTCCAAGCCTTCGGCCAGAAGCGCGTCGTGGAGCGCGAGTGAGACCTCGCTTTGCACCGGATCATCAGCCTGTATCTGCACAATGTGTACATCGAAGGGGGCGATGGCCTTGGGCCAGATGATGCCGCGTTCGTCATTCCGCTGCTCTACCGCTGCTGCAGCGATGCGCGCCGGTCCGATGCCGTAAGAACCCATGACAATAGGCCTCTCTCGGCCCGACTCGTCCAGAACTGTGGCCCCCAAGGGTTCCGAATACTTGGTGCCCAACTTGAAGATGTTGGCAACCTCGATCCCCTGCACTATGGCGAGAGACTGCCCACATTGAGGACATCCATCTCCCTCCTGTGCCTCCCGCAGGTCGGCGTACTCGGGTTGGAAGTCCCGGCCGACGACCACGCCCACAAGGTGGGTGTGCGGCTTGTTGGCGCCCGCCGCGTACTCGCGCGGGCCCGACTGCAGACTTTCGTCGGCAATCACCCGGAGTGTACTAACGACGGGCAGACCGACCGGCCCTACAAACCCCACTTCAGCCCCCGTGGCGGCCAAGACCTCCTCCGGATGCGCCGGCCTCACTTCCGTCCGTAGATGGCGGGCCAGTTTGCTCTCATGCAGACTGTGGTCGCCTCGGACGAGGGCCATGACCGGTTGATCTCCCGCGACATAGACCAGTGCTTTGATCATAGAGGCCGCATTCACACCCAGAAAAGCTGAGACCTCCTCAATGGTCCGCTTCTCAGGCGTCGGCACCTCCCGGGGCGCCGTCTCCCCCCAGGGGATCTCAGTCGCTTCGTCGGGTATGTGCGCCACCGACCGGGCCAGCTCCACATTGGCGGCATAACCGCAGGCATCACACAAAGCGATGCGGTCTTCACCGGCTGCGGACGGTGAGATGTACTCGTGGGCTTGAGCTCCACCCATGAACCCGCTGTCACTCTCTACCCGAAAGACCTCGATGCCGCAGCGCTCGAAGATCCTGTCGTAAGCCCCGCTGTGCATCTCGTAGCTCCGAGCCAGACCCGCCTCATCAAGATCGAAGGAGTAAGAGTCCTTCATAAGGAACTCACGTACCCGCAGTACTCCGCCCTTCGGCCGCGGCTCGTCCCGGAATTTCAATTGGAGTTGATACCAGGCCTGAGGGAGATCGCGATAGGAACGCAACTCACGCGAGGCCAACCAGGCAAACACCTCCTCATGGGTCATGGCCAACACCATTTCCCGTCCGCCCCGGTCTTGTAGACGAAACATCTCCTGCCCGATGGCGTCATAACGACCGGACGCCTGCCACACATCAGCCGGGTGCATGGTAGGCATAGACATCTCCAAGGCACCAATGCCGTCCATCTCTTCCCGGATGATCCGACATATGCGCTGCATGACCCGCCATCCCAGCGGTAGCATGATGTAGATACCGGCGGCGAACTGGCGGACGAATCCCCCGCGCACCATCAGCTTGTGGCTGACGGCCTCCGCGTCGGCCGGGTCTTCTTTCACCGTGGGCATGAAAAGAGCGGTCGCCCGCATCGGCTCCTCCTACTACAAATGTGTGAGACCAGGGCGCAGCTTCAGCCGCGCCTCGAACAGTCTACCAGCCCTTGGCGTTCACCCGCCGGGCGGTTATCTCTGCAAACAGGGCGTCCACCAGATGAGCCTCGGGCACCTTCCTGACCGGTCGACCATGGGCAAATACCACCCCTTCTCCACCGCCACCCGCTATGCCGAAATCGGCCTTACGAGCCTCCCCCGGCCCGTTAACGATGCACCCCATGACGGCTACCTCGATATCGAAGCCGAGTGCGTCCAGCCGGCGCTCCACCTCAAGGGCAAGAGCCTCCAGATCGATCTCAGTCCGCCCGCAGGTGGGACAAGAGATCACCCGGGGACCGCGGGGTGCCAGCCCAAGGGTACGTAATATCTCAAGCCCCACTCGGACCTCGTCCACCGGGTCGCCGGTGAGAGACACCCGGATGGTGTCGCCGATCCCTTCTTCGAGAAGGACTCCCAAGGCAACGGCACTTCGAATGGATCCCGTCCACGGTGTTCCCGCCTCGGTCACCCCCAAGTGGAGTGGGTACGGGATGCGCTCAGCCAGCAAACGGTTGGCCGCCACCGTCACCAGGGGCGAGGACGACTTGGCCGACACTTTGATGTCTCTGAAGTCCAAGTCCTCAAGCAGTGCGCAGTGACGCACCGCCGATTCCACCAAGGCCCCGGCCGGATCACGGTCTTCCCAAGGCCGGAGATCACGCTCTAGAGAGCCGCTGTTCACTCCGATACGGATGGCCGCCCCATGTGCCCGTGCAGCCTCGACTACGGCCGAAACCTTCTCAGGACCCCCTATGTTGCCCGGATTGATCCGCA
>JAXGNF010000056.1:0-16876 GCA_040768135.1 Thermoleophilia bacterium
CTCGCAGTTGGTGAGGACTCGTATGTAGACGTAGCAGCCACACCTCATCCGCCTCAAAGATGTCAAGGGCTATATGCTCAAGCTGGCCCAGAGCGTCGGTTATCTCGAGACTCCCGCTGAGCGAGACGCTTGCTTCTTGGAGTTGCTGCAGGTGCCGGTGGGCTTTCTCAAGATCGCGGTGCCTGCTTCGCAACTCGTCAAGAGCCTGCGAGAGAGTACGAGCCTGGCTTTCCTGCTGAGACCGTGTGTTCTCCAACCGGGTGAAGCCGGCCCCGATCGCGCGTGCCAGGGTCGCCAACTCATCGTCGCCCTTGAGGCCTATCGGCACAACCCCATTTTGGCCCAGTCGAAAACGACGGACCTGCGATGTGAGCCGTCCGACTCTGCGGAACACCGATCTTTCTAGGAGCCCCACCGCGGTAGCCCCGAAGATAATGAGCGTCCCTGCAAAAGCAAACAAGACCCGGACCATGTTTCTAGCGCCTTCGCCGTGGATCGTTCTAGGGACTTCCACCTGAAGGACGGCCGCGTTCGCGCCAAGCACGTCTCGAAGAACGGAGAAACCTGTGACCCTACCGTTGTGGAGAGGCACTACGACGGCACCCGCTGCAGGCTCCATCGTCGCCACCGCCTCACGCACTTCGGGAGGAAGGTGCCGCGCCACGAGAGGAACTATATGCACGGAGGCCCCAGTGAAGTCCTCCAACGCAGCCATCAAAGCCGGGCCAACCCACCGACCCAATATCAGTACTCCTTGGATGAGTCGTCCGTCCTCCGAGACGAACAAAGGCCGAGAATCGACCAACATAGGACCCTCAGGCAACATGAGCAGGCCCGACAACACGCTGCCCGGACCGGCGTCTCGTACCAAGGGGCTTTCCGGCTGTACGTATGGGCTCAGTTCCGAAGGTGTGTGGTCGGCCACCCCTGTCTTCCCATCGAAGCGCCGACTTATCACGGTTTGGCCATCCGCACCCACGAGCACAGCGACGCTTACGCCACCCCCGGCGAAGGACGAGTCACCCGGGCCCGCTTCGCCGCCGAGGAACTCCAGACTTCCCAGGGGGGCCCCGCTCTCGCCCCCCGAACAGTAGCCGGTGGCGATGGTACCGAGATCAGTGAGCTCCCTATCCAACATCGTCCGAACCAGAGCTACCTTGCCCCGGACGTCGTCCACCTCCAGCCGATCGAAGCCGTTCATGACAAGGGTCTGTGAGACCATGAATAAGGCCGCTGCTCCGGCAACAAGGACGAATCCTACTATCAGATAGATCTTCAGACGTAGAGACACTCCGCCTCCAAAGCAGCGCATTCGGTGAAGCATCTTTAGCATCTTTATTAGGACCAATATCGACCTGAAAGAGCCCCCGCTTAAGGCCGGACAGTCTCTCTACCGCCCGCCGGCGCATTGGACATCAGGCCGATACTTCGATAGCCTGGCGCCACCAGTGGAGGTGAACGAGTGCCCAGACTATCAGTAGTAGGCAAGAGTCTGCCCCGGGTCGACGCGCGGGATAAGGTCACCGGACGGGCGGAATATGTCTCCGACATGCAACTTCCGGGGATGCTTCATGCCAAGGTCCTGCGGAGCGCCTATGCCCACGCCAGGATCCTGTCCGTGGACACGAGCGAAGCAGAGAGGCTACCCGGCGTCAGGGCGGTGATAACCGGGGCTGACATGCCTAAAGACGCGCCTCTGGATGTTCTTCGGAAAGAGTTATACGCAGTGCCGCCTTACTCTCTGGCCACCGACAGGGCGCGGTACACCGGTGAAGAGATAGCTGCAGTCGCCGCAGACGACGAACTCACTGCCGAAGAAGCGTTGCAGTTGATTCGAGTCGAGTATGAGGAGTTGCCGGTCGTCATCGACCCCGAAGAAGCGATGAAGCCTGGCGCCCCCCGGATCCATGAAGATGCGAAGAACAACATCCAATACCAGGGTCACACCGAGTTCGGAGACGTAGAGAAGGGATTTGCCGAGGCCGACCGTGTGTTCGAGGAGAGGTTCAGCACCCAGCTCGTACATCCCTGTACGCTGGAACGGACGGTCTGCATCGCCTCGTTCGACCGCCACGGCTATCTGACCTTCTACGACAACTCCATCGATCCGTACAAGCAGAGTCGCTATTTGCCCAAGTTATTGGACATCGCACCCAGCAGACTCCGGATAATCCAGAAGTCTAACGGTTCGAATTTTGGCGCCCTGCAGGGCAATCTCACCCCGTACATGATCTGTGCCCTCTTGGCCAAGAAGGCAGAGAGACCGGTCAAGCTCATCTACACCCGCGAAGAGGAGTTCGTCAATGCCGGTCCCCGCGGTCTTGCCGTCTGCTATCTGAAGACGGGCGTCAAGAACGACGGCACCATCACTGCCCGGGAGATGCGGGTCATCACGAACGCGGGGGCCTACGAATACTTGGGCCTAGCAATGATGATCAGCGGCTTCACGCCCGTCGCGGGCCTCTACAGATGTCCCAACGTGCGGTTCGACGGCTTCTGTGTGTACACCAACACGGCGGTCGTCTCACCGTATCGGTCGTTCGGGATCGTCCCCACCGCCTTCGCGAACGAATCCATGATGAACCTCATTGCTGCAGAACTAGGCATCGATCCGGTCGAGCTTAGGCTCAAGAACATGACCCGGCAGGGCGACCTGACAGTAGTCGGACAGAAGATCGGTAGCTGCGGTCTAGCGGAATGCATTGAAAAGACTGTAGAGCACATCGGCTGGAAGCAGAAGCGCGGTAAGCTGCCGCCCAATCAAGGACTGGGGATGGCCTGCGGCATGTTCGACTCCGAAATCCGCAATGCCCCCTTCGCCGGCTCCGTGGCCCATGTTAAGGTTCTGGAGGACGGCAGGGTGAAGGTGATCTCGGGGGAATTCGAATGGGGCCAGGGCTCCCATACAGTGCTCTCGCAGATTGCCGCGGAGGAACTGGGCGTGCCTCTGGAAGCGGTGGAGTTCTCCGAATTAGACACCGCGGCCGTGCCTTATGCGCTGGGCCCGTATGGCGGCGGGCCGGTCACACTGCGTGGCGGCAATGCCGTGAGAATGGCCGCCATCGAGGCCCGGAGACAACTGTTCGCCGTTGCTGCTCAGATGCTCTCGGTCCGGCCGCAGGATCTGGAGATGAGAGACCAACAGATCGTGGTACGACAGGACCCGACCAAGGCTCTGTCACCGGCGCAGATCGCCCACTACGCAAAGTACATCATTGCCGAAGAGATTGACGGACGGGGACATTTCGAGCCCGACACAGTCATGAGGGATCCTCAGACCTACTACGGCGATTACTCGAGCGGCTATACCTTCACCGCGCAGACAGTAAGGGTCGAAGTAGATCCTGAGACCGGACAGGTGAAGATTCTGGATTTGGCATCGGCCATAGACTTGGGCAAAGCCATCAACCCTATGGCTGCCGAAGGCCAGAATGAAGGCTGTTTGGGGCAGGAGTTGGGTTGCATCCTACTGGAAGGCATCGAATACGATAGGCACGGAAGAGTGGTGAATCCCAATCTGGTCGACTACAGGCTCCCTACGGCGTTAGATGTGCCTCCGATCAAGGGCTTCCTGGTCGAATCGTACGAGCCGAACGGGCCCTATGGAGCGAAGGCCTGTGGACAGGTCAGCAACATCCCGCCGGCCGCGGCCCTGGCCGATGCGATCTACGACGCGGTGGGCGTGCGAATAACAGAACAACCGATAACTCCTGAGAAGATCCTACGGGCGTTGGCCGAGAAGGAGAAGCAGAAGCGTGCGTCTGCCTAGATTCGAGTATTTCGAGCCAAGAACGATAGAGGAGGCGTGTGCCCTCCTCCTGAAGACGGACGCAAAGATCCTTGCGGGCGGCACCGAATTGCTGGTGCACATGAAGCAAAGGACGCTTTCTCCCGAAGCGTTGGTCAACATCAAGAGCATCCCCGGACTGAGACTCATAGAAGAGACCACAGACGGCGGACTGAGCATCGGTGCAGCGACCCCGCTCCGTGTAGTGGCCACCTCCCCGTTGGTCAGAGGGCGATTCGGCCTGCTTGCCCAGGCGGCTACAGCCGTGGGAAAGCCTCGGATCCCCGAGATGGCCACGATCGGCGGCAACGTATGCCTCGACAGCCGATGCTTCTACTTCAACCAATCCCGCCTGTGGAAACAGGCCGTGCCTCGTTGTTACAAAGACGGCGGCGACGTATGTCACGTAGTCAAGGGGAGCGACCGCTGCAACGCCTTGTTCGTAGCCGATACAGTCCCGGCTTTGATCGCCCTCGGAGCGGAGGTGACCATTGTCGGTGCGGACGGCGAGAAACAAACGGCTTTGGAGGACTTCTACACCAAGGACGGGGCTCGGGTGAACCTACTTCAACCCGGACAATTGCTGACCCACGTGAAACTACCCGCCCCGCCACCGGCCAATTGGGGAGGGGTTTACCTGAAGCACAGCCTAAGGGAAGCCATAGACTTTGCTGTGGTCGGAGTGGGGGTGACCCTCACCTGGGAGCCGGAGAATGGAAGGTGCCGCGACGTGCGGATGGTTCTGGGGGCAGTGGCAACCGGTCCCTTGCGGGCGATGGAAGCCGAAGTGACGCTAAGAAACCAAGCGATCGATGCTGATCTGTTGGCCGCCGCGGCTCGAATAGCCGTCAAAGAAGCGCGCCCCCTCACTCACTTGGGTGTTTCGGCCACCCATAAGAGAAGGCTGATCGAGACGCTCGCCCGGCGCGCCCTGACCGAAGCGTGGCATCAGGCCGCCTGGGCTTGAGACCAGAAGGACGGACTACATATCGGGCCGCGCTGGGCTGGGCCCGACACGAGAAAGGGTGCAACGTGGTTGATCCTACAAACAAAAAGACGATCACGGTCAACGGCCGCCTGTACAGCCTGGAAGTAGAGCCAAACAAGACGCTGCTTGAATTCTTACGTGAAGACCTGGGGCTGACCGGGGCCAGAGAGGCATGCGACACAGGTGGATGCGGTGCATGCACCGTCCTCGTGGACGGCAGACCGGTCTACTCGTGCTTGGTCCTCGCCTTGGACTGTGCCGGAAAGGACATCCTCACCATCGAAGGTCTGGCCGCCGACGGCACCCTGCATCCCCTCCAACAGTCCTTCGTCGACCACGGTGCCATCCAATGCGGCTTCTGCACGCCGGGCATGGTCCTGACGGCTAAGGCTCTGCTAGACGAGAACCCCACGCCGAGCGAAACAGAAGTGCGGGAGGCGATTGCAGGCAACATCTGCCGCTGCACCGGTTACAGTAAAATAGTCGAAGCAGTACTGGCAGTGGGCCAACACCAGGGACCGTCCTAGAGAACCCCTTTCAGACCGCTCTTCATTTTCGCCCCTTGCCGCTTGCTGCTCCGTTTAGCAGCGGCCGCAGCAACCCGCAAAGAGGCGTCGCACCGCGGCAGTTATCAACCACTCCGAAGCCCGTTCAGTACACCGGCGTGCACCAATGCAAGTACTTGTCGTTCCTGCCCCTGATGATGTCCTGGTATAGGCCTTGCAACCGTTCCGTGATAGACCCGATCTCCCCATCACCTACCGGCCTATGGTCTATCTCGACCACCGGGTTGACGTGCGCAGCCGTCCCGGTGAGAAAGCATTCGTCGGCAATATAGAGCTCGTGCCGCTCGATCCGCCTCTCGACCACCTCCAAACCTAGGTCGGCCCGGGCTATCTCCATAATCGAGTGGCGGGTGATCCCGGGAAGGATGTTTTCGCTAACCGCTGGAGTCACCAACCGACCTTCACTGACTAGGAAGATGTTCTCAGTGCAGGCTTCGGCTACGTAGCCCGCCTCGTTCAACAGGATGGCCTCGTCGAACCCGTTCTTGATGGCCTCGGTCTTGGCGTAGGCGCTGTTGAAGTACTGCCCCGAGATCTTGCCCGCTGGGATGCCTACGTTGCCGTTGATACGCCGCCACGAGGACACGCCCGCCCGGCACTTCTCCGAAGCCAGGTGGCGGCCGTAAGGGAATGTCACCGCGCAAAAGTCTGAGTCGAGATCATGAAGCCGAGTGCCGATCATCTCAGAGCTCTTGTAGGCCAAAGGACGTACATAAACATCCTCTTTATAACCGCAACGAGACACCAGTTCTCTCGTGATAGAACAAAGTTCATCTACTGATGGTATCTGCGTCATCAGCACTTTGCAGTTCGTGTGCATACGTTCATAGTGGTCCTTCATACGAAACAAATAAAGTTGTTCTTGTTCTTCATTCCAGTTTCCTCGTATGCCTTCAAAGGCGGATAAACCATATTGAAAAGAGTTGGTTAGGATGTTGACATTGGCCTCAGCAAGAGGCACAAATCTTCCTCTCAGATACGCATATTGAGTCATGCTCTCTCCCTCCTTACTAGTCGTTGCTAATCTCAGGCTTTACTTGAGATAGAAGCTTGTGGCCGTGGCTGAAGATCCCAGGGATACCCCCAGAGTGGTAGAAAACGATCTCGTCTTCGGGGGATGTCCGGCCGGCACATATGTGGTCGATGAGCGCCGCCATCACCCTGCCCGTGTATACGGGGTCCAGAAAGATCCCCTCCCACTTAGCCACCAACTTCAGGGCGTCGGCAGCCTTCGTTCTGACCTTTGCGCCGTCGTCCGCGTAGCCCTCGATGCACACGACCTCGGACGGAGCCACCCTCACCTCGGCCCCCAAGAGGGCGGCAGCCGCCTCCACCGCCGTCCAGACGTTCTGCTCGTGTTCTTCGCGCCCAAAACGCGGGTCCAACATGATTCCGTGGATCTTGCAGGCTGAGCCTGCGAGAGCATTGGCAAGGATCAGCCCGGCCTGTGTCAGGCCCGAACCACTACCGACGAAGACGTGATGGGTCTTGGGCAAGGCGCCTTCCGGTGCCTGCGTTCCAAGCTGCTCAAGGATCTCCCGCATCAACAGAACGTATCCAGCCACACCCACCGGGGGCAAAGGTCCATACTTCAACTCGAGAGGCCTCCTGCCCTCGTTGCGCAATCGTTCCGCCAACTGTTTCATCTGCCCATAGGCGGCGGCAATATCAGACATCCCGACACCCGTAGACCGCACCTCTGCTCCCAATAGACGGAACAACAAGGGATTGCCCTGCAGCCTGTCATCGCCCCTCAGCAGCAGAAGCACCACATCCATGCCGCATTTCCTGGCAGCGGCGGCGATGGCGCAGAGTTGGTTGGAGTGCTGGGGTCCGACCGCGATCACCACGTCTTGGCCGGAAGCCTTCGCCTCGCCCATGACGAACTCAAGAGCACGGGCTTTGTTCCCACCGAGGGCGAGGCCGGTCAGATCGTCGCGTTTGAAGAAGATCTTCGGCCCAAAGAGAGCTGCCGAAAGCCCTGGAGCTTCGACCAGTGGCGTCGGCAGTGTGCAGAATCTCACCCGCTTCAGACGATCCAAGCCGTCGGTCTCCGTACTGACCGTACTCACCAGGTCCTCCTCGCTCAAGAAGTCTTCCTCATTCAACCGCCCCCGCTGAAGGCCACAGTAGCACTCCAAGCCGGACGATTCCCGGACCACGGCATACTCACTTAGGGGAAGTGATAGCCGCGCCGCCGAGGACGGTGCTATCGTGGATGCATCGTCCGCAGCCTGCCAGTTGCGCGGGCGGCAGGAGAACGCCTTGGGCGGCGGACCGGACCCTCGCGAGTGAAGGAGTGTTTCGGTGAGCAACCCCCCTCTTGGATTTGTTGGTCTGGGTGTCATGGGCCTGCCGATGGCCCTCAACCTATCGCGGGCAGGGTACTCCTTGATCGTGTACGATATCGATCCGAACGCCGTCGCCCGGGCGGTGGAGGCCATCCCCGAAGTCGAAGTGGCGCACTCGCCGGCCCAGGTCGCCCAAGCTTCGGAGATCGTGGTGACCATGTTACCCTCGGGTAGACACGTGCAGGAGGTAGCGCTGGGCGCGGACGGCCTGATTCACGGGTTCAAACAGGGCGCGCTCCTGCTGGACACCTCCTCCTGTGAACCCTGGCTGACCCTAGAGACTGCGGAAGCTCTGGCCGCCATCAACGTAGCCATGGTAGACGCACCGGTCTCGGGCGCCCAGATAGGTGCCCAGAGCGGTCAACTGGTCTTCATGGCCGGTGGAGAACCGGCGACGCTCGACCGGGTGATGCCGCTGTTCGAGGTAATGGGCACCAAGGTGTTCCATCTGGGAGGCATCGGAGCCGGGCATACTATGAAGTGCCTCAATAACATGATCACGGCCATGACGTTCATGGCTACCGCCGAGGGCTTGGCCATCGGCATGAAGCTCGGACTCGATCCAGAAGTGATGACCGATGTGCTCGATGTCTCCACCGGGGGATCCTGGGTAAGCCGAACCCAGATCAAGCAGCGAATCACCAGTCGCAGGTTCGACGACGCGTTCAAGCTGGAGCTGATGGTCAAAGACGTCGGTATCGCCATCCGCCTCGCCGACGACCAAGCCGTACCGGTACCGCTGTCCGGAGCCGGCCTGCAGTTGTGGAGGGCCGCCGCCCACCACGCAGGAAGGGGCGCCAGTATCAGCGATATGGTCCGGTGGGTGGAGGAGATCACGGGTGTCACCATCACGTCTGGAGCGAGAACAGGAGAATTCTCATGAGTGACGCATATGTCCTGGCATCGTTCGACTTCCCCACAAGTTGGAGCCACGGCCGCGGACTGGCGGGCCGAACCGGCTCGGTGGTAAAACAACTCGGGTGCCGTAATCCTTTGGTGCTGACCGACCAGATCCTATTGTCGCTGGGTGTGGTAGAACCGGTGCTGGATTCGCTTCGCAGGGCCGGTCTCGAGTACACCATTTGTGACGGTGTGAACTACGAGCCTACCGTGGCTCTATTCGACGACATTGTGGCCCAATTAGACCTGCGAGCGCACGACGTCATTGTGGCGGTAGGTGGCGGTAGCGTGCTCGACGTGTCCAAGGGGCTGGCCGTGATCGGGGCCTTCGGCGGCCACATCCGTGACTACGCAGGCTTCGACAAGGTGCCGGACGTACCGTATATGAAAGTGATCGCGATCCCCACCACCTCAGGTACAGGCAGCGAGGTTTCGGACGGCACGGTATTGATAGACGAGGAGCGTCGGACCAAATTCCTCGTCATCAGCAAGAAAATCTGCCCCACGGTCGCCCTAACCGACCCGCTCATGACGGTCTCCATGCCGCCGCAGGTGACGGCCCTCAGTGGCACAGACGCCTTGGTCCATGCCACCGAGTCATACATCTCCAAAGGGGCCGGGCCCGCCTCAGAGTTGTTCGCTCTACGGGCGATAGAGCTGATCAGTCGCAATCTGGCTGCCGTCTACGCAAACGGTGAAGATATCGGCCTGCGCGAGAATATGCAGATCGGCGCCACCATGGCCATGGCGGCCGCCTCGAGTTCTAAGGCGGGCCTCTGTCACGCAATGGCTATGCCCCTGTGCGCCCTGTACCACATGCCCCACGGCCAGGCCGTCGGCATGGCGCTGCCGGTTGTACTCGCCTACAACGCCTCCGTGGTAGGGACGAAGCTTGACGCCGTCTTTGAAGCCATGGGATTCTCAAACGACGGCTTCGCCCGGCTCGAGGCGCTGCTCGCGCATATAGGCGTAGCGGCCCGGTTGAGCGACTTCGGTTTTGAAGAGAGTCACATGCCGACCATTGTCAGCGAGACCATGAACAGTGCCCAGCGACCGCCTAATCCCCGCGACCCCACGCCGGAGGATATCGCCGAACTGGTTCGCCGTATGGTTTGATCGCGTAGCGTCAAGAACGGTGACTTGGGCCGGTCCGGAACAAGAAAGGCCCGTGCTTCATGGGGCCAACTTCTTGTCCGGGTTGCCCCCTTTCTCAATCCGAGAGTATTCACATGCTGCCTGGAAGGTCCTTCAAACGGAAATCTACTCCGGATCATGCAAAGCCTCGGTGGAACAGGCTTCGCTGCAGGGAGCCTCTTCGCAGTGCTGGCAGATGCCGTGATGATAGGTCGCCATCACTTCGAGAATCGTCCCCTCGCTTCAGATCTACGACCCTGTTCCAGAATCGGCCGGTGTCGGGCTGAGGCTTGGCTATGAGAGTTCAGTCGTTACCCACATGCTCATCTTTGCAGGCGGTGTGGCAGTTGTAGCAGCCGGTGCGGATGACCAGGTCAGCACCATGACTTCGCCCTCAGACCTCTTCCCCCCGATTCGATTCTGTGATACCGGCAATGCAGGGCCCAGCCGCAATGTGACACTGTCGGGCAAATGCCTCCGGATAGTTGGCCTGCAGAGCCTCCAGATCGACCTTCTCCACCTCGGCGAGAAAGCCCGACACGGCCATCCCGACCGTGTTCTTCGAAGTGCAGTTGCGGGGGGTGATGGTGTTGATGGCGCCACCTCGGTCGATCTCCCCCGGCACAATGGGGTCGTACTTGGCCCCATGATCCATACCCACCACTCCCGGCATGATGCGCTCGGTCACATAGGCCCCGGCCAGCACCGTGCCCCGCTCGTTGTAGACGCCAACCACATCGCCGTGCTCGATCCCCCGGGCGGCCGCGTCGGCGGGATTAATCCACAGGGGATGGTACTGATAACCGTCGACCCCCCGTATCTTGCAGGTTGGGATCTCCCGGAACCAGGTGACGTCGTCGTGCTGCGAGTGCACTCCCCAGCGCGGGTGGTTGCTCATGACCAGCAGGGGGTATTTCTTCGCCCGTTCGCTATCCAGACCCTCCTGGTGTGACACCCCTTCGGGTATCCATCTCGGCACCGGCGGTCGCTCCTCGTCACCGGGGAAGTGCTCGGCCAGTCCGGTGGAATAGAACTCCAGCCTACCGGTAGGCGTGGAGAGTGGATGACCCTCGGGGTCTTCGTAGAACTCGATGAGACCGGCAGGGATCTTCTCCCACTCCGGGTCCGGAGACACTACGTAGTAGCCCCTTTCGTTGAACTCCTCCCAGGTGATCTTGTCGGCGATCCCGGAGGTCTCGTAGCCCAGTCTGATGAGCTCAGGGATGGTCTTGCCATCAGTGTATTCTTCCAAGAGACCAAGACGCTCAGCGATCTTGCACACCACTTCGTAGTCGCTGAAAGATTCCCCGAGGGGCTCGATGCACTTGGGCTCGGGGAACAGTAGGTTCATCTGGCCGCTGTAGATATCGCTGCCGATATCGTCCTCTTCGAACTTGGTGTTCACCGGCAGAATGACGTCGGCCAAAAGGCAATCGTTCTCGATCCAGGGATGCTGGGCGAAGACGAACTCGATGGACTCGTCCCGCATGGCCCTAATGAAATCATTGCCTTCGTTCCAACAGGTGATCCAAGACGGCGAGTCGGTCCACACCATGTGGATCTTCGAGCAACCTTCAGCAGGGTAATGATATTCCACGAACTGATCGTCTCGGGGACTGCCTGCGCCGTACCTATTACCGTACCAGCTGCACGAACCCTCAAGGATCGCCTTCGCGATGAGCGTCTTAGGGAGCAAAGAGAGACGGTCGAACTCGGCCGGCACTCCTCCGGTATAGGCGGCGGTCAGGTTCGTATTTATCTCGGGTCTGGGATGAGACATGAACTGAGCTTCGCTGTGAAACGCCCACTCGATCATCTTCGCCTGGTTGCACCCCGGCCTACCCAGCCCCTGCATGGCGAGACAGAGGGCCTGGAGCCGAGCCGGCTCATGAGAGTAGGGGCCGCGAATGGCCGGCCCGCCGTTACCGATGACGATGGTGGTGCGTTTTGAAGCCCACTCCTTGGCCAAGGCTTTGGTTATGCGGGCGGGGACGCCGGTGATGGGGGCGGCCCACTCCGGGGTCTTGGGGATGCCGTCTTCGGTCCCCATGACATAAGCCTCGAATTCCTCCACTCCGTGTGCGTGAGTCTCCAAATAGGCCTTGTCGTAGGTGCCGTTTGCGAACCAATGGTGGGCGATGGCCAGATAGAGAGCGGCGTCGGTATTGGGCAGGATGGGGATCCACTTGTCGGCGTGAACGGCCGCGGCGTAGTTGCAGTCGGGCGCTATGTAGATTTGTTTGATCCCCAGTTCGCTCCACCAGTAACTGAGACGACTGGGCAGTTGCCCGCCCCATCCCCAAGTGGTGGTCTCTTGGTCGCAACCCCAGAACAGTAGCAACTCAGCGTTCTTGGAGATGTCCCAGAGGAGGTTGGTCTGCGGCACCTGCTGGCCCAGGGGCTCACACCCCCACACATGTTTGGCACCCCACCACCAACCTTCCCAGCTGTCGGCGTTACGCACCTGGTGTGTGTAGCCGCCAAAAAGTCGCAGGAGCTTACGTCCACAGCCGTGCGGACCGTGCACTACCTTGTTCTCGCCGTGCTGGTCGTTCTGATAGAGGATGGCCGTAGGCCCATAGGTCTGTTTCACCCGAAGCATCTCGGCTGTGATGATGTCTAGAGCTTCGTCCCAGCTGATGCGCTCGTACTTGCTTACGCCCCTATTCTGCACATTGCGGCCGCCCGGGCCGGTGGAGCCCGGGGCGCCCTTCGGGTCGAAGTCCACCCGTTTCATCGGGTAGCGGATACGGGCCGGAGAAAAGATCCGCTTCTTATAGGCAAGGCTTAGGGGAGGGACCAGACTCTTATCGCTGGGTTCGAAGGTCTTGCCCCGAGCGTGCATCACCCAGGGTTTGACTTCTTCCTTGGTGTAGCGCTCGTAATAGCGAGCCGGGCGGATACGGATGATTTTGCCGTCGGCATAGTCGATCATGCAGGCGTTGGCCCCTTCGCCCACGCCCTGCCAGCTCATATCATAGACCGCAGTCTTCATGATGCCCGAAGGATCTCCTGACTGACTCTTCACCTACTCCTCCGTGATTGTCCTATTCTCGGTCAACCGTTGCTTCGAGACGTCTACTTGACGGCCGGCACCGCCATCTCCATGCTATTCCGGTTGAAGGTCGGGCCCGGCCGAAGGTCCTCAGATGTCCAAACGATTTATACGGACTATCTCATATCGGCCGGTCGTGCGGCGCAAGGACCGGCCTGAGCGACCGCATAGGAGGCGATCGTTACGGCTGCAGAGCCTTGGCGCAGGAAGATCGCGCTGTCTGAAGCAGCGTCTCTACTTCCACTCCATCTCGAGGGCATGAAGCGGTACCAAAACTCACTTTCACGCCGACGCAAACTCCGCAGACCTTGAATACCCGCGGCACCACCGACTCGGTGATCCGCCATCCTAGGCTCTCACCGGACTCCCTGTTGCTCTCAGGCATTATGACGATGAACTCATCATCGCCGGGCAGGCAGCATATGTCCGAAGCCCGCACGTGTGTCTGAATAAGCATGGACAAATAGGTGAGGGCGGCTTCTCCCACGGAATCCCCCCACTCCTCCCTGATCCCCCGCAGGTTGTCGAGATGGAGCAGAAGGACAGTAAATGGGTGCCGATACCGTTTGTAAAGCGCGACGTTGCGCTCCAACTCGCGCATCATATACCAGTAGTTCGGGAGGCCGGTCAGTGGGTCTAGACCAAGCGTTTCTTCCATCACTTCACATCTTCCCCACGGGTTCATCTGTTGCGCCAAGCTGCTGAAGATCGCCCCTTGTTTATCGGCAGAGCCAGACCTTGGCTTGATTCTCCACCAGCACCCGGCCTCCTCCCAGCCTATGTTCACTTCCACTTTCGGTCGAGCACCGACCGACCTGATCTTCAGTTGACGGGCGAGCCGCTTAGCAGCATCATGCTTACAGAGCCTGGACTAAGAAAGAGGGGGACATGGACGCGACCAGAAACCTGCTGGAAGTCAAGCTGCGGGATTTCGATCCCGAGATCGATGAACTGATCCGCGATGAGATGCGGCGGACCGAGGAGACGATCAACCTGATCGCTTCCGAAAACTACCCTCCCAAATCGGCGATGAAGGCAATTAGCTCGATGCTTTCCGGCGTCTACAGCGAAGGCTATCCCGGAGAACGCTACTACCGTGGCCTCGCAAACATCGACAAAATCGAATCTCTGGCACTGCGGAGGGCAACGGAGGTCTTCGGAGCCGAACACGCCAATGTACAGGCCCTTTCCGGCTCGGGGGCAAACATCGCCGCCTACTTCTCCCTCCTCGACGTGGGCGACCGCGTCCTCAGCATGGACATCGACGCCGGCGGCCACCTGAGCCACGGAGCCCGAGTGAGCGTAGTGTCAAAACTGTTCGACGTGACTCAATACGGCGTTGACCCGGTGACCGGCCTCTTGGACTACGACGAGATCCGGGCAATGGCCCTCAAGGTGAGACCCAAGCTGATCATCTGCGGCGCCAGCGCTTACCCGCGCATCATCGATTTCGCTCGTTTCGAAGCAATCGCCAAAGAGGTAGAGGCCTATCTATTGGCCGACATTGCCCATATCGCCGGCCTGGTCGCTACCGGCTATCACCCGAGCCCGATTCCACACTGCGACATCGTAACGACAACCACCCACAAAACCCTGCGCATGACCCGTGGTGCCCTGATCTTGTGCCGCCAAGAACACGCCGCCCGAGTAGACCGAGCGGTCTTCCCTCTGATGCAGGGCGGCCCCCATCAGGCCAATATCGCCGCCATCGCTGTGGGCCTCAAGCACGCGGCGACACCCGAGTACCGGGACTATATCCGAAGAGTGCTGGCAAACGCCCGCCTACTAGCTGCGGAGCTTCAGCAGTTAGGCTTTCGGATCGCCACCGGCGGTACCGACAACCACCTACTTCTACTTGATCTCTCTCCCCAGGAGATCGATGGCGACCGCGCTTCGCTCCTCCTTGAAGAAGCGAATATCATAGTGAACAAAAACCGGGTCCCAGGCGACAAAGGCACGGCCGCGAAGCCTTTCGGCATCCGTCTGGGAACCCCGGCTATGACAAGCCGGGGGATGGGCACGGACGAAGTCCGTCAGATCGCCGGTTGGGTCGCAGAGGTCGTCCTCCACCCCGAAGACGAGGGACTCCGCAGCCGGGTGAAGGCCGAGGTGATCGCTCTCTGCCGGAGGTTCCCGGTCTACCAGGCGACTTTCTAGATGCCCGATGCCCGTTACAGAGGAATCACGGGCAACAGCAGATGTGAAGGATACTCCGCATTGTGGAACACTTTGTGGAGCACCGTCCTGCTCGAGCACACGTGATTCGGTATGTACTCGGCGTAGGTCTCTCCGGTGACACCCTCTGACAGGTCGAGGCTCGTTATCTCGAGGCAGATACGGTGACCTCTTCTGAACAGATTGGCCGTCGACAGGACCTCCACCTGGTATTCATTGATCTCCCCAGGCACCACCGGGCGCACGGCCTCGGGGCTCAGGTAGTGCCAGGGTTTCCACGGCTTGGAGCGCTCAGGGTCGAGCGCCCGATATGACGCCTTCAACCAGCCCCGTGTGAGTTCGCGTTCCGGCAGGTCGCCCGGCACTTCCCGCTCCCCGGGACGTGCCGTCTGCACCGATACGTCCGGCCCCACGTCTTTGAGGATAACGATCCAGTTGGTGTCGTCTTGGTCAAGTGAGGCCCAGAAAGTGAACGAGATGGGTCCCACTACGAGGACATCTTCTGCCAGAGGCTCGGTCAGGTAGCGGAGACGCTCGATCTTGTTGGTCTGGGTGGGCGGCATCTGCACGAACGCGTCGGGCGGTTCGTTGATGTAGGTATGAGCGGCCGGCAGGTGGCCCTCGGTGCTCAGCTTCTCCCAACTGTGCAGGTAGTATTTGGTCCACTTCGTCTCGGGGACGGGCCAACCGTCGAACGTCCGCCACTTGTTCTCGCCCTGGATCCACATCTTGACCGCCGGGTCGCGGTCGACGCCGTTGTCGATCCCCTTCAGCCAGTGGTCGTACCAGCGGATGATCTCGTCGTGCCACTGGTGGAAGGGCCGCTCGGCATGCGCGGGAGGCGTGGCAAACAGGTGCTTGTGCGGGTGGTCGACGCCGTAGAAGAAGTGCTGCGCCCCCTGCCAGTGCATCTTGTAGGTGTAGGCGCCCTCGAACGCGCCGCACACGAACGGGATCTTGATCTTCTTGAACATCTCCTCCGTGCGCTCGATGGTCCCCGGGCGCTCGAACGGGAACAGCAAGGGATAGAACATGCCCGGGTCACGCTGCCCACGCATCGTGAGGATGTTGTACAGGTTCACATACATCATGTAGTCGGGGTTCTTCATGGCCGCCTGCCAGGCTTCCTCCACCGGCTGCGGCAGTTCCGGCGGCGTGCCGATATGCGTACGCAGGCTGTTGAAGAGGCCGATGTGGTAGGGCATGGTCTGGATGACTCCACCCGGGTGCTGGTCGCGGAAGCCCTCCAGGCCCCCGTAGCAGCCGCCGGAGTCGAACGGGAAGATGGCCTTGAGCGCCGGGTGGCCCTGAGCGGCCGCCCGCCACTGCTCGGCCGCGAACGCGGAGATGCCGACCATACCCACGTTGCCGTCGCACCAGGGCTGCTGCGTGATCCACTCGATGGTGTCGTAGTGGTCCCAGTCGTCACCCACGAATAGCTCGCCCTCCGATTTATGGCCGCCCCGCACCTGGCCGATCACGTGAACGTAGCCGTTCGCCACGAAACGCTTGGAGTCACCGCTCTCGATGATCCCGTACCACTGGGTGGACCAGGCCGGCTGCCCGACCTTGAGGTTCTCCGCCACCTCCACCCGCTGCAGGTCTTTGTTGTGCATGGCGCAGGTGTAAAGCACGGGGAACTTCCCAGGAGCGTCGGGGCGGTACACGTCGACCCGCAGCGTGACGCCGTCCCGCATGGGGACCGCCAGGTCGTACTCCTTGATCATCCTGTCGTAGTAGACGCGCTCTTCGGCCATGATCGCCTCCGGGGACTAGTAGGAGCCTGTCCAGGAAATCTGGGATGAGTTCCTAGGGTTGAAAGGGGTAGCGTTCGATCGGGACGTCTTCGGTGGAGAGGAGCATCTCCCAGAAGGCCTCGGCCTTCGGGCGATGCCACAGTTCAGGCGCATCGTCGCCGTG
>JAXGNF010000057.1:0-16485 GCA_040768135.1 Thermoleophilia bacterium
GAGGTAGCGGCGAGAGGACTCGAACCTCTGACACGCGGATTATGATTCCGCTGCTCTGACCGACTGAGCTACGCCGCCCTGTTCTTGCCACCCTATGGAGCCCCCATTCGGACTCGAACCGAAGACCCCCTCCTTACCATGGAGGTGCTCTGCCAGCTGAGCTATGGAGGCCCTTGGGCCGGCCATCACCGCCCGCCCGCTCCGGCCGGCGGGGAACACTCTAGTGGGGGGGGGAGGATTTGAACCTCCGAAGGCTGCGCCGGCAGATTTACAGTCTGCTCCCTTTGGCCACTCGGGCACCCCCCCACACGCGAAAACCCCGCGCGGAGGCAAACTCGGATGATACCCAAAGCCACAAGGCATTTCAAGAAAGCCAAGGCTCGAATAACACCTGCTCGTTCCGCGAGACAAGCGTCACAGCAGAGACTCAGCTACCTCTTCTCACCCTAGGTACGGTGATGCTTGCCTCCATCAGAAACAACACCTGAGCGCCGGGGCCCTGCTCTGCCAAAGCCGCCTGTACGGCAGCCTGTACGGTCGCGAACGGAGTCATGAACATAGCCCGCACGTCGTCCTCTTCTAGTGAAGTGACGGCCCAGATCTGGGCGCGCTGGAGAATGGCCGCGATGCGGGTGGCCTGCTGCATCCCCAACTCATAATCTTGGACGGCGGCCCGCTCAAGCGCCTGAGTCGGCGAATCAGCGGCCGCGAGCATGTCGAACAGAGTCTGGTTCTCTCCAAGCCCGAAGGGGCATTCCGACACCACTACGAGAATGCCTCCGTCTTTCACGGCCAGAGCCCCACTCTGGATCGCTTTGTTCGTCTGATAGAAATTGCAGTCCATGGGATGCGGCGCGACCGCCACTACCACTTCGAAGGGCCGGTCGATCTCGAGCGCGAACTGCTTATCGGCCACCTCGATGGCACGCCGAAAGGTCTCGTCCAAGTTGCCTGTCGCCGCGAAGCCCACCCGATGATCCTTGTCAAGGACCAACTGGATCGAATAGACCTTCTTGTCCACTGTCCCGATCGCTGCAGCTTCCTGAAGATCTTCGTGTACCGGGTTACCCGTCAGGATCAGAAGCTCGGACCCCGGTTCCATAGATAGCCTGTGATTAGCCCATACCGTCTCGTAACCCGCCAGTCCGGGGAACAGCGACTTGCGACCTCCTGTGTATCCCGCGAAATAGTGGGGCTCCACCGAGTTGATAAGAATCACGCTACGCGCGTCCGTCAGAAGGCGATTAGCCCACAGCTCGATACCGCGACTCGTGCGCCCGATATGCACCAACCGTTCCGTGTCTCTTGCATCATGGGAGAAGATCCGTGCGGCGTGGTCTTTGGCCAACCCGGCTCCGAATATGCGGTCCAACTCCTCGGGCAGAGCGGCCCGGTGTGTCCCTGTAGAGACAACGAAGGCCAGCTCTCTTCCGGGGGCCCGCAGCCACTCCTCTAATTCGGGCCGCGCGACGTGCAATACGTCGGCCGACGGCGTGGGCCGGGTGGCGTCGTTGACCACTACAAGCAGTGGTGAGGGAGCCGAGGACAAGAACCTTCTGAGGCCGCTCTGTGGGTCCGCAAGCGCAACGCGGAGGATGCCCTCGGGGTCCACGGCTCTGTCTACGTTGGCCCCAAGCACCCCGGCAACCTGGTCGGCATCCAGCTCAACCGGTGTGGTCTCGGTGCCCCAGGGCACATCGATGCGCATCTGACCTCTCCTCCCCTTCGCGGGCGCGAATCACCGACCGGCCCGGCCTTCAGCCGGTCCGACGTTTGGGCCCGGCACTCAAATCTGCCTACGCCCGCACAGCCTAACCCACTCGACTCATCGTCGACAAGCAACCACTCCAGGAGCTTCCCCACTCCAGGAGCTTTCCTGTAGAATCGGGCCGCCCGTACTACGATCACAGGTGGACTCAGCCATGGAGCACTTCTACTACAGCATCTCCCCGGAGATATTCGCCCGCTACCCGGGATACGTTCGAGGCGTGGTGATAGCCCACGGAGTCACGAACGGATCTTCGCCGGACGATCTGGTGCAGATGCTACGCGATGCTGAGGCATCGGTGCGCGCGCGCGTCGACCCGGACCGAGTGGCCGAGGAACCGCGTATTAAGTCATGGCGCGAAGCCTATCGCGCGTTCGGGGCCAAACCCTCTGAATTCCGCTCGTCGGTAGAAGCCATGGCCCGGAGGGCACTTCGGGGTGACGAACTCCCTTCCATCAGCGCCCTGGTTGATCTTGGCAACGTCATGTCGTTGCGTCACTTACTCCCTGCCGGCGCGCACGCTATCGACCTTCTGAGGGGCGACATCGAACTCCGTTTCGCCACAGGTGACGAAGAGTTCGTACCTTTTGGCTCCGACGAACCAGAAAGCCCGCTGCCGGGTGAGGTGATCTTCGTTGAGGGAAGGACGGTGCTTACCCGCCGTTGGACCTGGCGGCAGGGTAACCACACCCTGACTCTTCCTGAGACCACCGCCATCGAGTTCAACGTGGACGGACTGCCTCCGGTCACCAAGGAGGAAGTCGAAGCTGCGTGCGTCGAAGTTGAAGAACTCATACGGCGATTCTGCGGTGGCAGCACCCGCATCGAGTACCTGAGCGCCGAGAATCCCCGGATCTCGTTGGCGCCGTAGGTCGAGGACGAGGCACCGGGCCGAAGGCAGCGCTGCAGGCAGAAAACACCGCCGGAGACCAAAGACGACGGGGCAGGCCTGAGACAGCGTGCGAGAACGGGCGAGAAGAACCTCGCGACCCGATCCGGGTCGAGACCGCTACAGAGTGCGCGGCGTTTGACCCACAGCTTGCCCCGTGGGACGCAGAACCGTTTGGGCGCGATCGCCACGCCTTACGCCAAAATGAAGGGGAGCGCGGGGCTCCCCTCTCACACTATACACGCGCGCTCAACGACGGCGACTGCTCTTCAACAACGCTTCGTGCCTCCTCGCTTATGCAGCCTCCACTACAGTCGCAATGCCCTGACCGCCGGCGATGCAGAGCGTCGCCAACCCGTAACGGGTCCCTCGCTTCTGCATCTCGAACAGCAGGGTGGTGAAGACGCGGGCACCCGAGCAGCCGATCGGGTGGCCGAGTGCGATCGCTCCACCGTTGACATTGAGGACATCCATGCGATCGCCAATGTCAAGCTCTTTGATGACTGAGAGAGCTTGGGCGGCGAACGCCTCGTTCAATTCTATGAGTCCCATGTCGTCGAAAGTAAGACCGGCGCGCTTGAGTGCCAGCCGAGAAGCCGGAGCAGGCCCCAGCCCCATGATTTCCGGCGGCACGCCCGCTACTCCCATACCCCTGATCACAACCATCGGCTTGATCCCCCGGCGGCTGGCCTCCTTGGCCGACATGACGACGGTGCAACCCGCGCCGTCATTACGTCCCGAAGAGTTGCCGGCAGTCACCTGACCACCCTTCTTGAAAACCGCTGGGAGAGCGGCCAAACCTTCCAAGGTGCTCTTGCGAGGGTGTTCGTCGGTATCGAAGATGATCGGGTCTTTTTTGCGCTGCGGGATCTCTACCGGGATTATCTCGTCTTTGAACCGCCCCGACTCGATAGCGGCAAACGCCCGCTCCTGACTCTGCAGGGCGAACGCATCCGACTCCTCCCGCGTGATGCCGTACTTCTCACCGAGGTTCTCCGCCGTTAGACCCATGGTGAGATCGCCGTAGACCTCGTAAGGCTGGGACCGAGGCTGGCTCTCAGTGTTGGAGTCGAGGAGCAAAGCATTGCCCGCTCGATATCCATAACGGGCTCCCCGCATGTAGTAGGGCGCTTTGCTCATGCTCTCTACACCACCCGCCACGATGATGTCGGCTTCGCCGATCATGATGCTGGCAGCGGCGTTATGCACGCTCTGTAGACCAGAACCGCACTGACGCATGACGGTATACGCCGGCACCTCCACCGGAATGCCGGCCTTGAGCGCGGCGACCCGGGCCAGGTTAGCTGCATCGGCGCTCTGTTTTGCCTGCCCCATGATGACTTCGTCGACTTCGCCCGGCTCCACACCCGCCCGGTCCATAGCTTCTTTGATAACCAGTTGCGCCAAGTCCTCGGGTTCGACGTCTCTCAGGCCCCCGCCCAGCCGTCCGACCGCAGTCCTTACCGCACTGACGATGACTATTTCTTCCATTAGACCTTTCTTCACTCGTTCGCAGTTGGCTTCATTTGCACGACCATCATTCGAACGGCTCGAGCACGATCGCGCCCAAGTCGACGTCGGTCTGCGTGGAGACCTCGATGATCATGGACGCATAGCCTTCGCACTCTATGCCGACCTTATAGTCGGTATTTTTCTCCAGACCGTCAAACTCGAAATCACCGTAGCTGTCGGAGAGAGTGTCGAGCGTAAGTCCGCCCCCCTCAAGGGTGATCTTGACTCCCTCGGCGCACTCCCCGGGTACATCCCGACGCACGACTTCACCCACGATGAAGCGCTTGGGCAGGCCTACGTACTTGACCGTCGGGGCCACATTGTACTCAGGATGGTACTCCTCGATCTCGAGGGCGGCCGACAGCCGGGCTATCTCGCTTGTGGGATCGTCCAAATCGCCGAAGACGAGGGCGCCGGTAGGACAGGCTTCCACGCAGCGCGGCTGCCGTTCGCCCTCGTCGAGCCGATGGGCGCACAGTGTGCATTTCTGAGGGATCTCTAGCTCTTTGTTCCAGAAAATGACGCGATACGGGCAGGCGTTAACGATAGCCGTCTGCCCCTTGGCTTTGGCGGGATCGATCAGCACAATCCCGTCCTCGCGACGATACACCGCTTCGTCGGCCGCCACGTCGATGCAGGGTGCCTGTTCACAGTGCATGCAAGGGATGGGGATATAGTCGACCTTGGGCTTCGGATAGGTGCCGCGCTCTACCTCCTTGACCTGCATCCAAAAGTGGTCATTGAGGGGCTGCGGCGCCGAATAGGGGCTGTAGTCATTGTCGTAGTACTCATCGCGGCAGGCCAAGAAGCAGTTGAAGCATCCGCTGCACTTGGTTACGTCGATCAGCAGGCTCAAGCGTGCCATGATCTCAGCCCTCCCATTTCTCTATCTCGATGAGGCAGGAGTTCGGCGTCATGCCGGGTGCGTTCTTGGACAACATGCGTGACGGAGTCAGCATGGACACACAACCTCCCCTATCTATAGAATCGGCGTTGCCGGGCTGCAACGGATCGTACAAAGCCGACGACGCGTAGCTGTGCACCATCCCGGGACGTACTCGCCCGGTGACCACGGCGATGCAGAGCACCGAAGCCCGATCGTTATACAGCCGTACGATATCGTGGTTGTTGATACCCCGTTCGGCAGCATCCTCCGAATGAATGCGGGCCGGCCACCAGATGTGACCATCTTTCTTGATGCGATGCTGGGGTATGTCGTTGAGCCAATCGGTGTGCTTGTCGTAGTGGCAGTGGAAGCTGAACCTGGGATGAGGCGAAATCAGCTGTAGCGGATACTTATCATATAGACCAGGAGTGAGATACCCCTCCCAACTACGGAGGTACTGCGGCATCACCGGCCGCTCCTCGTCATCGGGGAAGTACTGTTTCAGGCTCTCCGAGACGAACTCGATCTTGCCGCTGAACGTGCCGAGTTCACCCCAGTGCTCTGGGTCGAGCCGTTTGGCGTTCCCCACGTCCGGCGTATCACAGGGTCGTCCCTCGTAGAACCAGCGCAGGCCCGGGGTGGGCTTGTAGTCATCGCTGATGTTGATGATGTGATAACCCTTGGTGTTGAACTCCTCCCAGCTAACCACCTTGGGGAGATCGCAGTTGTCGAAGAACCCTTTGACCCAGTCGACCTCGGTCTTGCCACCATCGGTGTAGAGATCCCTCTTGCCCATCTTGTCGAAGATCAGGGCGAAGATCTCGTAGTCCGACTTCGATTCCCACAGAGGCTCGATGCATTTCTGCTCACGGACTATGACCCGATAATTGCAACCGCTACTTGCATGCCACGTGTAGCCGTTCACGGCCGCCCATTCACCGATGTCATCCCGCTCGAAGTTGGTGCAGGCCGGCAGGATCACGTCGGCCAAGCGGGTCTCGCTATTCCACCAGATATCCTGGTTGACCACGAACTCCAGCTTCGGACTCTGGTACATCCGGACCCATTTGGTGGTGTCGCTCATGGTGCCTATGAAAGAGCCGCCGTACCGGTACCAGAGTTTGATCTCTGAGCAACCAGGAGCCGGATACACAAAATGCTTGAACTGCTGCTCTAGACTCTGCCCGCAGAACCCTTCGCCGTACCATTCCACCGGCGGGTCCAGGATGGCATCGGGAACAGTTAGGCGCCACAGCCGCTGCGGATTGTTGTTAAGAGGGATGTACTTTGCCACTTTGGTCGACATGGATATCCGCCCATTGGGCTCCCCGTAGGCCGGTACCCAGATGGTGGTGTCGTTCGGGGCTCCCATAGTGGTTCCCCAGATGCTGCGGCCCGGAGCTCCGAGCCCCTGCATCGCTTGGAGTAGAACCATCATCCGGGCCCATTCCGTAGCGAAGGCCTGGCGGCAGGCACCGCCTTCGCCGCCGCGGGAACCGCCGGACAGGATCGTGCGTTTGGCCGCCCATTCCCGGGCAAGGGTGCGTATGACCCGGGCTTCGACCCCGCATTCTTCCTCTGCCCACTCAGGGGTCTTGGGCACACCGTCGGTCTCGCCGAGTACATATTTCTTGAACTCCTCGAAACCGATGGTGCGATCCTTCACGTACTCCTTGTTATACGTATCTTCGGTGATCCATACGAACGCGATGGCCATAGCCAGGGCGGTGTCCGTCCCCGGAATAGGGACTATCCATTTGCCTCCCATGACGGCGTTGGTGAAGTTATAGAAGGGGTCGATGAAGACCATCTTCACGTCCTTCTCCTTCAACCACTGCCGCCATAAAGAAGAATCCTGTCCGGAATATGTACCCCGGGTGCTATCGGGGTCGTTAGACCAATAGACGATCATCTCCGCATGCTGCAAAGCGTCCGACAACATGTCATAGGGTTCGGGCATGCCGAGACGCCAATAGAACCCGTAGCTATGCGTCGCCCCCCAGTGCCAGCCTTCCCAGCTGTCGGGGTTGTCCAAGACCGGGGTTCCCTCCACCATGTTAAGGAAGCGTGCGAAGGGGCCCATCTTGTAGCCGACGATACCCCAATTGTGGTGGGAAGAGGTCATGCCGCTGATGGCCGAACCCCCGTAGGTCTCCTGCACGCGCTTGATCTCGTTCGCGACCAAGGTCGCAGCTTCATCCCACGAGATCCGCTCGTAACGGGATTTGCCCCGATTCTGAGGATTACGCTCACCGTTGGGATCGAAGTCCACCCGTTTCATCGGATACTTGATGCGTTCGTCGGAGTAGATGCGACGTCGCTCAGCATGCACGTAGGGTGAAAGAGTGACTTTCTTCGGAGGTGAGTACTTCTTACCTCCGGCCTCGATGACCCAGGGCTTGTAGTCGTTCTCATCCACGACCAGGGGCCTGACCCGCGTGATCTTACCGTCCTTCACGTAGACCGACACGGGCCCGCTGTTCGTGCAACTGGTGAACACTTTTTCGGCCATCAATCATCAGCTCCCATGTTATTAGCTATGGTCACGGACCGGGGGGTAAAACGATATCTCGATATTGTTTGGTAATACTGGTAGTATCGTAGAGTAGGCACAAATGATTTGCAAGACAGGTGCCCGGCCAACACTCAGCATACACCGACGGGAGACCCATGGCTGAGAACATGACATCCCGGGAGACAGACCCTCTTTCAGTGAGGGCGCTGACCAGGGGACTAGCCGTCCTCAGTCTTTTTGACGTCGATCATCGTGAGTGGACGGTCGACGAAATAGCCGAGCAGACCGGTCTGGTTCGCATGACCGCCTATCGTATGGTGCGGACGCTCGAATCCATGGCCTTTCTCGTCCGCGATCCGACCGGCAACCGTTACCGCCTTGGGCCGGCAACCTTGGCCCTCTGTTACGTGGCCGACGACCAGTCGACCTTCATCCAGGCGGCCCGGCCTTTCCTTCAGGCGTTGGTAGAAGAGACAGGGGAATCGGTGACACTGGCGGTCGAAGTAGACGGATATCCCGTGTGCATCGATATCATAAACACCACGCGCCCGTTCAAGAGAAGAACAGCCCCCGGGCGGATCCTGGGCGACATCTCTACGGTCCACGGCAAGATCTTCGCTGCCTTCAAGTCGCCCGAAGAGAGGGAGGCCATCCTCGCCAAACCCATACCTAAGCTCACACCTCACACCATCACCGACCGGGAGACCATAGCCGGCGAACTGGAGCAGGTGGCGAGAGACGATGTCGCCTACGACATCGAGGCACGGTATGAGGGCCTATGCGCAGTAGGCGCCCCTGTCCGCGATCAGTTTGGAGCGATCGCCGCGACCATCTCCGTTGTGGTGCCTAAGGGGCGGTTCGGCCCGCAAGAGAGCGCCCGTTGCACTGAGGCTGTGAAAGCAGCCGCTGCTTCGTTTTCGGCCTACCTGGGATGGACCCCGAGGGGAGTCGCGCAGTAGTATGAATCCCAAGAGAGTATGAACCCCAGAAGTGTGTAACCCGACAGGATGGACCCCGAAAGTACGAAACCTCGACAGGATGGACCCCGAGAGTATGAAACCTCGACAGGATGGACCCCGAGAGGAGCCGCGTATTAGTATGGTGAGTGGTGACAGGTAGCGCAAACGTCCGTTTAACCACCGCTTGAAAGGACGAGGATTGCGATGGCAGACGAGGAACGCAAGAAGGTCGACGTAAGCGTCGACAAGGTTACGATCAAGAACCTGGCTATGGGTGGCCTGCTGGGGGGCGGCGGGGAGTGCTTCGTCGACGTGAAGGACGGCAAGGCGGTCCGGATCAGGCCGTTCAAGTACGACTGGAAGTACGACTACCAGTCTCTAAGGCCGTGGAAGATCGAGCGTAACGGCGAGACCTTGGAGCCCCTGCCCAAGGCCCTTCCTGCCCCTTTCTCTCTGGCGTACAAAAAGAGGACATTCTCGCCCAACCGCATCAAGTTCCCCATGAAACGGGTCGACTGGGACCCAAACGGCGAACGCAACCCGCAGAACCGCGGCAAGAGTAAGTACAAGAGGATCTCGTGGGATGAGGCGATCGATCTGGTCGTATCGGAGATCAGACGGGTACACAAAGAGTACGGCCCGCTGGCCATCCTGGCCCAGGGTGATGGACACGGCGAAAACAAGACCATCCACACGCCCCACGGTCATCAGGCCCGCCTGCTCGACATGATGGGCGGCTTCACCCAACAGGTCCGCAACCCGGATAGCTGGGAAGGCTGGTACTGGGGGGCCAAGCACGTATGGGGCCAGGGTTTCCAGGGCATGATGTCCCCGGCGGCCAATCTCATCAAAGACATATCTGAGCACTCGGACATGGTCCTCAAGTGGGGCTGCGACGAGGAGACCACCCCCTGGGGGTTCACTGGACAGTACGCTACCCGAATCTCACAGTTCTGGACACGAGCCGGCATCAAGCAGGTCTACATCTGTCCCGACCTCAACTACGCCGCCGCGGTGCACGCCGACAAGTGGATCCCGGTGCTGCCGAATACCGACGCCGCTTTGCAGTTGGCCATCATCTATACGTGGCTGAAGGAAGACACCTGGGACAAAGAATACGTCGCCACCCATGCCGTGGGGATGGACAAAGTGGCCGCCTATGTGCTGGGTGAAGATGAAGAAGGCATCCCTAAGACGCCCGAGTGGGCTTCGAAAAAGTGCGGGGTGCCCGAGTGGACCATCAAGGCTCTTGCCCGCCAGTTCGCCAAGAACACCACGTCTATCATCCACTACTTCGGCGGCTCTGCCTTCCGAGGCCCTTACTCCCACGAACCGGGCCGCTTGGAGTGCATACTTCTGGGCATGCAGGGTCTAGGCAAGCCCGGAGTGCATCAGTGCCAGATGACATACTTCGGCATGCCGAGGGCCGAAGGCCTGGGGAGCGTACGTTTCTTCAACCCCGAACTACCTGAGCGACTCACCAAACCGTGTTGGACCACGGTGCACGCCTGGGGCCCCCAACTCATCCCCAAAACGCTCATTCAGGACGCCATTCTCAAACCGCCCTTGGTCTTCTACGGCAGCGGCGGCCAGGAATGCGAGACCGAGGAACAATTCGATAGGTACACCTACCCCATCGCGAAGGAGGACGGCGGCGTCCCGATCCACATGATCTGGACTGATACGCCCTGCCGCATCACCTGTTGGAACCACGGCAACTGGACCATCGAGGCCATGAAAGACCCGAGCATCGAGTGCATCGTGGCCCAACATCCTTGGCTGGAGAATGACTGCCTCTATGCCGACATCATCCTGCCGGCCAACACCACGCTGGAAGTGGAGGACATCGTCACCACCGTCCGGCAGGGTCCGCACTTCGCCAGTGTGTCCATCCAGGAACAATCCATCCTACCCATCGGCGAGTCGAAGAGCGACTACGAGATCGTAGCCGCGATTGCCGACAAGCTCGGTTACGGTGAGGAGTTCACCGGAGGACTGTCGACTCTCGACCTCCAGAAGATCGTGTTCGACGCCATGAAGATGGACAAACTCACCACCTGGGAGGACTTCTACGAGAAAAAGACCTACGTCTACAAGACCGCGCTGGACTGGGAGGATGACCCGCCGGGCTTCCGGAAGTTCTACGAAGATCCGAAGAACAACCCGCTGAAGACCCCGTCGGGCCTCTTGGAGTTCTACTCCGAACGGTTGGCGCAGCACTTCCCCTGCGATAAGGAACGTCCCCCATTCCCGAAATGGATCGAGAAGGGCGAGACCCACGACGAAGCCCTGTCCAGCGAGCGGGCGGCGATGTTCCCGTTGCTGTTGTGTTCGAACCATCCGCGCTGGCGTACACACGCTCAGGGGGATGACAATAGCTGGTGCCGCGAGACTCCGACCGGCAAAGTACTCGGCTTCGACGGCTACAAATACGAGCCTATCTGGATCAACCCCGTCGACGCCGAGAAGCGTGGGATCGTGGACGGAGACGTGGTCAAGATCTTCAACGAGCGGGGCATTGTGCTGGTGGGCGCGCGGGTGTGGGAGCGGATCAGGCCCGGCGTAGTGTACGTAGACCATGGCTCACGCCACGATCCGCTGGTGCCCGGCAAGGTCTGCCGCGGCGGTGCCATCAACACCATCGCCCCGAACGGACTCACCTCCAAGAATGCCTGCGGCCAAGCCACTAGTGGCTATTTGGTCGATGTGGCCAAGGTCAAGAACGAAGAGTGGGAGGAATGGCGCAGGGATTATCCCGAGGCCTTCGCTCGGGAATACGACCCGGGCGCCGGGTTGCGCTTCGACGCCTGGATTGAGGGAGGCGACAAATGAAGGTCTTCGTCATCGACGTCAATCTGTGCGTGGGCTGCTACGCCTGCCAGTTCGTCTGCAAAGACGAGCACGTCGGCAACGACTGGTCGCCTATAGCGAAACCTCAGCCCGACACCGGTCAGTTCTGGATGAGGCTGGACGAGTACATTTGCGGGACTGTGCCCAAAGTGAAGATGCACTACATCCCGAACCCGTGCATGCACTGTGACGAACCGCCCTGCATCCCGCCGTGCCCGATCGAGGGAGCCATCTACAAGCGGGAAGACGGTCTGGTCATCATCGACTCGGTTAAATGCACCGGGTGCCGCAAGTGCGTTGACGTGTGCCCTTACGACGCCATTTACTTCAACGACGACCTCAACCTGGCGCAGAAGTGCACGGGGTGCGCCCATCTGCTGGACGGCGGAGAATGGACGATCCCCAGATGCGCCGACGCATGCCCGACTGAGGCCATCAAATTCGGTGAAGAAAGCGACTTTGCAGCCGAGATCGCCAAGGCCCAAGTAATGAAGCCCGAGCTGGGCCATAAGCCGCGCGTCTATTACCTGAACATCCCCAAGAAGTTCATAGGTGGGACGGTTTACGACCCAACGATCAAGGAGATCGTCGAAGGAGCCGTCTGCACGCTCACCAGCAGCAAGGGTGAAACCAGCACCACTACGACCGACGGATTCGGCGACTTCTGGTTTTACGGTCTAGACGAAGGCGACACGTACACACTGGCCATCACTGCCCCCGGCTTCGCCACTCAAACCTTCGACGCTATCAGTACTGAGAGAGACGTCAACTTGGGAGACATCGCCTTGACCAAGTAGACGGTTCTATCGGTTTTGCCGTGGCCTTGAGGGGTCTCGGCGCCAAAAGAATCCCGGTCGCCTTTGGAGGCCGGGATTCTTTTTCTTACGATCGTCCTCGGGGCCCCGCCGATCCGATCCCCACCCCTGAGACGGACCTACGCAGACACTTGAAAGCGCACAATCCCTTTCCTCCGGATCACCCCAAATCTCCGTTGGGCTCCTCTACTCTTTGATGATGAGCAGGGGCCCCTTGATTGCGTCCATCACTTTGGAGGCCGGAAGGCCGTTGATCACAAGTTCCCGCATAACCTTCATGTACCGGTCGATATGGCGGAAGAACTTCGCGTAGCCCGCACACAAATAGCTTAGGCCGGGTTCGCCATCCGGAGTAAGAAGAAACCTGTGCCTAGGGCATTCGCCGTTGCAGGCGAATCGTACATCACAATCGATGCAGTATTGGGGAAGTGAGTCGAGCTTGGCCGACCCAAACTCGAGCTGCATATCTGAGCGGACCACCTCCGCTAGATCGTCGGTCAGGACGTTGCCTACCCGGTAGCGCGGGTACACATAATGATCGCACGAATAAATATCACCGTTATATTCGAGGACCAGCGCACCGCCGCATTTGTCTCCAAAGATGCAGACGGTGGAAGGCAGACCCAGCCAAGCCGTGAGCGCCCACTCGAAGTTCATGACGTAGATCGAGCCGACGTCGGTTCGGACCCATTCGTCGAAGATCTCAATGAGGAAGTCTCCGTACGCCTCAGATCCGACGGACCAGGGGGTCACGTCTGCGGCTAGGGAACGACTCACTCCGCGAGGCGGCGCAGCGTTCTTCAGCCTCAGTGCGGCCGCCTCCTCATCTGGCTGCCTCTCCACAACAGGGGTGAACTGAATGAACTGCACGCCTTGCTCTTTCAGAAATCGGTACAGCCCCACCGGGTCCGCTGCAGACTCTTGGGTGACAGTCGCGAGCACGTTGTATGGGACATCATACTTTTGGAGAAGCGCCAGACTGCGCAGAACCCTCGCATGAGTCGGCCGCCCGGCCTTGTCGATTCTGTAGCGGTCGTGAACGCTCTCCGGCCCATCCAGACTCAGCCCTACCGAAAAACCACTGCTCTTGAGGAAGTAGCACCATCGATCATCGAGAAGGACACCGTTGGTTTGCAGATGGGATGAGAAGGCCAGCCTCCACGGGGTACCGCAAGGTCCCCAACTTGGAAATGACGGGCTATTACGCCCAATTCGCAGGAGGTTGGCCATGAACGATGCTACCACCCCTATCTGCGAGGACAAGGTCACCGTGGATCTCGACCTGGGAGACAAACACACGCAGGTCTGCGTGCTTAGTCGTGAGAGCGAGGTCATCGAGGAAGCCCGGCTGAGGACTACACCGGTGGCTCTTCGTCGGCGTTTCGCGCACGTGCCGGCGGCCCGGATGGTACTGGAAGCGGGCATGCATTCCCCTTGGGTCAGCCGACTCCTGAAGGAGTGCGACCATGAGGTCTACGTGGCCAACCCCCGCAAGCTCTGTCTGACCTACTAGAACGATTCCAAAAGCGACCGAGTGGACGCTGAGTGTTTGGCCCGCATCGGGCGCCTGGACCCCGCTCTGCTGTTCCAATACCGTAAACACGCCTACTAAGCTAAGCGGTTAACAGCCTGACACCCACCGGCCGGGCTTAGAGCTTTTCCTCGGTCAACTCTTTCGGCATATCGTTGTCCAACAAGAGATCGACAATCATCTTCTTCAATCTCGGGTTCTCGGTCTTGAGCTCCACGAGGAGCCGAAGCTCGGTCGTGGTCATGCCACCGTAGAGCTGCTTCCAGCGATAGTGGGTTTTCTCCGAGATGGCCAGGTCCTGAGAGATCTCAAGCAATGTGGCGACCGGCGGCGTGACCGGCCTCCACGTCCCGCAAGATCCTTACGATCTGCTCGGGCGTGTGCCTTTTACCTTTGGGCATCGACGTTCGTCCCTTCTGGCCTTTTTGGCCATCTAAGGACTCTTGGTCTAGCTGGTGCAGGTCAGGAGGAGCAGTTCAAAATCGCAGCCGCTGGCGAGCGGGAGAGAATGCGTCTTACTTGGCGGTGCCGACCAGCTCCTTACACCTCACCACAGCCAGGGCGGCGTTTGCTCCGTAGGCGTCGGCGCCAATCTCGGCGGCCCAGGACTCGCTCACCGGAGCGCCGCCGACGATAACCTTGGTCGAATCACGCAGTCCGGCATCGGCGAGAGCGGCGATGACTTCGGGCATCCGCTCAATCGTAGTGGTGAGGAGTCCGCTCATGCCCAGAATGTCGGCTTTGTACTCCTTGACGGCGGAGACGAAATCGGCGCAGATCACATTCTCACCCAAATTGACGACCTCGAAGCCGGAGCCCGAGAGCAGTGCGGCCACCAGGTTTTTCCCGATGTCGTGCACATCGCCTTCCACTGTGCCGATGACGACCTTTCCAGCCTTGGCAGCGTCGGCCTCCAACATGAGCGGCTTGATGACTTCCAGGCAATTCTGCATGGTGGATGCGCTCATCAGTACTTCGGGGATGAACATATCCCCGTTTTGCATGCGTTCGCCCACTATGTCCATGCTAAGCATCAGGCAGTCATCCAGGATCTGGCGGACAGGCACCCCGTTGTCGATGAGCTTGTGAGTCTCGGCCGTAGCGGCTTCGTCACCGTCGATAATCAGCTGTCTGAGAGTCTCGAGGTCCGCCATTGCGCATATCCTCCGATTGGATTCCGAACACTGTCTCTAGGATACATGTTTTGAATGAGTGACCAATTTCTCTTATACTACCTGTGGACCGGGATGTCAAGCTAAATATAAGGGATAATTCCGCACCATGGATCGCAGAGGCGACAGGCTGGAGTAGGATTAATTTGAACCATTGTACAAATCAGCTAGACTATGTGCTACCCTCGATATGTTAATGCCACGGGATGAGCGAGCTTGAGAGAAATGGTCCGTTGACACGTATGAACGCATCTGCATCAACCACGGGAACGCGCCCCTCGCAGGGCCTCAGCAAGCGCAACGCTGGGATCCCAAACCTGTGTTCACCAGGGCTTCCCGGCGCGGGGCCGGCCTTGCCCCCTACTGCACGGCGCCTGCTGGAAGCCGCCAGCCGTCTGCTCGTCCGCTCGGGCTATCGCTCACTCTCGGTCGAGGCGATAGGCCGAGAGGCTGGCGAACACAAGTCGCTCATCAATTACTACTTTGGTTCAAAACAGGGCCTGCTGATCACTTTGATCGACCAGCTGGTCTCGGACACGCTGTGGCAAGCGCACCGGAGACTGTCGGTAGCGGCGGAGGAAGAAGACCCTTCCCATCTGATTGCCGGCACTTCCGAGGCGATGCTGGAGGACCCCCAGTCGTACAGGCTGTTCTTCGATCTTCTCCCGCGACTTCTTGAGGACCCGGTGATGAGGAAGAGGCTAGCGGAGCTATACAGGGCGTACCGGGAACTGAACACTAGGGCCATGCAGCCCCACCGCACGGACCAAGCACCCGAATTGATTTGCGACCTCGCCACCATGTCGCTGGCGCTCGCGGACGGCCTCGCCGTGCAGGTCCTCGCCGAACCGGAGAGTGTGGATGTGTCACGCGTGTTGGCGATGTGGAGCCGGCTGGTCGCCTTCGCTCTCGCCACCATGCCCGGCGCCGACAGTGGCGCCGGAGAGACAGGATCGGCCACCAGATAAGAGAGGAGCGTTACATGAAGTTGCTGAGCGAACAGGAGTTGGGCGAAATCTACGAGAAGTGCGTTAAGGTGCTCTCCCAGAACGGCGTCCAGGTCACCCACTCGAAGGCGCTCAGCCTCCTGGACGCAGCAGGCGCGCAAGTCGACCACTTCGCAGAGATAGTGCGGTTTCCCGAGGAGGCCATCCAGGCAGCGATAGACAGCGTGCCCAAGAGCGTGAAGCTCGGCAAAACGGTACTCCCTGACCCAGGCGGCGGTATCTTCGCAGAAGGGCACTCCGGCTCGAACATGTACTTCGATACAAAGACGGGCAGGTACCGTGCAGCGACGGTGGAGGACGTCGTGGAGTTTGCGCGCTTGCAAGAACAACTTGCAGAGGTCACTATCACGTCATACCCCTTCCCCAACGAAGTGCCTAAACAAACCGCCGATATTTACGCTCTCAAGTACCACTTGGAGAACACTACTAAGAGCACCGTGTTCCTCCCGTTGGAGGCCGAGAGCATCGAGTACCTGTTTGAGCTTCTGCAGGTGGTCCGCGGAACCAGCAACGACCTCCAAGATGAGTCCTCGGCCACCATCATCAACAGCATGGCGTCACCCTTCGTATACAAGCCGATA
>JAXGNF010000058.1:0-12080 GCA_040768135.1 Thermoleophilia bacterium
CGCCTGTTCGAGGCCATAAGGGCGGCCCACCTGTTGATCAGCGGCGGGGGCAGTTTTCTCCACGAAGCCGACTTCGCACTCCATGGTCGCTCGTTCCTCCTCCGAGAGGGCAAACTCAGGCCGGTACCGTACTTCCTGTCGATAGTGTTGATGGCTCGGGCGCAGCGGCTACCTGTCATATGGTACGCGCAGGGATTGGGGCCGCTCCACACCCGCTCGGCCCGGCTTCTGGTGGCGAAGGCGGCCTCACTTTCTCAGGCTGTGACCTGGCGTGATGCCGAATCCGCCCGACTGGCCTACGAAATAGGTGTACGGGCGCCGGTCCAGGCGGTTGTGGCCGATCCGGCCTACGCTCTTACCCCGGCGTCCTTCGAATCCGCTAGGGTCGAACTCGCCCGGGCGGGAATCAACCCAAGAAGTCGCTATCTGGCCGTCTGCCCCCGTCCTTGGTTGGGGCGCAGCGACTATGTGGAGGAGTTAGGGAGCGCTCTGGAAAAAGCAGGGGACGCTCTGGACCTAGAGGTTTTGCTGGTCCCCTTCCACGAGATCCAGGACCCCCCGGTGTGCCGCACCATCGCGGCGCGGCCCGGCCTGGCCGGCCGCGCCAAAGTCCTCTCCCCCGTAGCCTCCCCCGCCCTCCTTGCCGCGGTGTTGGGAGGAGCCGAGCTGGTGGTGGCGATGCGTCTGCACAGCGGTATCCTGGCCGCGACCGCCGGAACGCCGGCGGTGGTGATCGACTACGATCCGAAGACTAGGGCGTTCGCCGCCCAAACCGGTCAGACCGCTTGGACCGTGGACGTGGACCATCTGGGGATGCCGGCCGCCCGAAGTGGCACGGGCGCTGCCGCCGTCTTCGAGGCCATCACAGCCACCATTGGTCGGCTACCTGCGCGACGTGCGGCGCTCGCGCGCACGGTCGCGCCGCTGCGCGGCGACGCCGGCCGGACTGCGGGACTGGCCGTGCAGTTGGCCGCTACCGGGTCTGCCTCCGTCGTCTCATCGGGTGCCCCTGGTGGCCTCTAGGGTCACGGACGGTCCCGGTGGTACCGACGACGCGAGCAATGTCGTCAGTTCGGACTCTGTCGCGGACCTGAGTCCCGGCGACGGACTGAGCCCTATCGGGCCTTCGGGTACCTCGGGCGGCTCCGGTGGACTCCTTCCTGACCCCGGCCGCTCTATCCGGGCGGTTGTTGGCAGGGCGGCGCTGGTCATCGTGGGCGCCACGCTCGTGGGGCGGATGCTCGGCCTGGTGCGCGATATAGTGGTGGCCCACTTGTTTGGGGCCCAGGCTCAGACCGATGCGTTCTTCCTCGGGTATAGGGTCCCCTATCTGCTGACGCTCATGGTGTCGGGGGCGCTTACAGCTACGTTCGTACCCTTGTTCAGCTACCGGCTGGCCACCGACCGCAAGAGAGAGGCCTGGGACCTGTCGGTCAACATCGGCAACATCATCGCCCTTGTTCTGATCGCCGTCAGTGTGGTGCTGGTTGTTATTGCCCCTTGGTTCATCCCGCTGATCGGGCCCGGTCTGGATGACGAGACCAAGACCCAGGGGATCTTTCTCTTCCGCATCCTCATGATCGGCTTCGTGTTCGAAGGGCTGACCGGCCTGGTGGTCGGCATGCTCAACTCGCTCCGCCGTTTCGCACTGGCTGCCTTTGCTCCCGCGGTCGGCACCATGGTCGTATTGGTTGTAACCATCGCCTTGGCGGGCAAACTGGGCATCACCGCATTGGCGATGGGCTCAGTGGCGGGGTGGGTGGCCGGACTGGCTGTGCTCTTTCCCGGACTACGGGGCGAACAGATACACTACCGCCCTCGCATTGATTGGCACGATCCTGGGGTGCGTGAAGTGGGGGGGATGGTCTGGCCCATCCTTCTCGGGTCGGCCGTCGGCAAGATCAGTGTCTTCATCATCCAGTTGCTGGCGTCGTATCTCGAGGAAGGCGCCATCTCCAGTCTCAACTACGCCGACAAGCTCTTCCAACTCCCCCTGGGCCTGTTCGTCGCCGGGATAACCGTCCCCATCTTCCCGCTGCTATCGGAGCAGGTGGCCGCCAATGCCCCCGAGAGAGTGAAGGCCACCCTGGATTTCGCCCTGCGCCTGATGGGCTTTCTTCTAGTGCCGGCTACAGTGGGGATGGTCCTACTTCGCTATCCACTCATCGGGCTGCTACTGCAGCACGGCGAGTTCACGGCCGACGACACGAGCCGGACCGCTTGGGCCCTCCTTTTCCTGTGCCTGGGTCTTTATGCCTACGCGGGCCGCGACACGGTAACCCGTGTTTTTTACGCTTATCACGACACGCGGACGCCGGTGAAGATCAGCGTGCTCACGGTGGGCATCACCATCGGTCTTGCCTACCTCTTCATGCGACCTATGGGGGTAGGAGGTTTGACCCTGGGTATGACCGTGGCTTTGATCGTGAACTTCTTGGTCCTAATGTGGCTGCTGAGGCGCAGGATCGGGGTCATTGGCCTTGCGCGCACGGCCGCCTCGCTGCTTCGGGTCCTGGGGGCTTCGGTAGTCATGGGAGCGGTGGTCTGGGCGGTCGATCGGGTCCTCTTTGAGGCAGTGGGAAACACTCCCGGTGCCAACGCTCTGCGGTTGGCGGTTGGTATCGCCGTGGGGGCCGGCACCTTCTTGTTGAGTGCAAGACTTGTTAAAATGCCCGAACTTGCCGAAGCAGTCGATATGCTGCGAGCGGTGTTGAGGCGCTCGAAGCGGGAGGACAAAACCGCCTGACGGCGTAAGCAAGTAGGTAGGATGGATATGGCCGCGACAGGATCCAACCACAAGGAAAGGCACCTGGCGCAGCCGCCACGGGGCTTTCATGGCGCACCGCGCCGGAGAGGGCTTCACTTCCCAATCTGGGTCGCGGCGGTGATGCTGGTTGTTGCCCTCTCCTTTCTCATGCTCCCCGTAACCAGCGGTGAAGCTGCGACGACCTCGAAGGCCGCGTCCCCGTTCGGGTCTCTGACCGCTGCGGCCACCGAGACGGTGGTTGTGCCCATCCTCTTTCCCATGGAGAAGCGGGTGTCTTGGACCGACACTTTCGGTGCGGGTCGTTCCGGCGGTCGCACGCACGCGGGTAACGATCTTATGGCGCCGAAGATGACACGGCTTCTAGCGGTGGTGGACGGTACCGTCGACTGGCTTAACCTAACCGGCCAGCTCTCCAGCTATAACAATCTGCCTTACTACAACATCCTGCTCCGGGGCGACGACGGCAACGACTACTTTTATATCCACCTGAATAACGATACGCCCGGTACTGACGACGGAAAGGGCGGGATCGAATACGCGTATGCGCCCGGCCTTACCAATGGGACGCGGGTGAAGGCGGGTGATTTCATCGGGTACGTGGGCGATAGTGGCAATGCTGAGGACACTCCCAGCCACCTGCATTTTGAGATCCATCTTGGAGGCTACCGAGCGGCCGGTCCCGGTCAGACGCGGACGCCCAGCGCGATCAATCCATATGCGAGCTTGAAGGCGGCACCTACTTTGGCCGAATGGACCGCCGCCGGCAGACCGCCCCTGGCCACTTGGGGCTCCGCGCCCACCTCGACCACATCGACTTCGACTACGACGACCACCGTCAAACCGGCCACGACGACCACCGTGAAACCGACGACGACCACCGTCGGGCCGACCACGACCGTGACCAGTCTTACCACCACGACCACGCAGGTCGCGATTACCACAGTCACCACCTCCACCGGCAGTACGAAAGTACCGGGGTACAGCGACGTCCTCACGACCGACTGGTTCTACCGGGATTTTGCTCAGGCGCAGGCCGCGGGGGTGGTTACTCCCTCAGCCGATAACCGCTTCCGGCCGTACTCGAAGGTTTCGCGGGCTTTGTTCACCACCTATCTGGTGCGCACCATGGCTCCTGGCGAACTCCAGAGACAACTGGTCGTCGCCTCTTCCGAACCCACCTTCGGAGACGTGAGCGGCGACTACTGGGCCTACAACGAGATCGAGACGGCAGCGAGGTTGGGTCTGGTCTTGGGCACAGGCGACGGCACCAATTTCTCGCCCGACGACTTGGTGAGCAGAGCGCAGATGGCCACCATGATCTGTCGGGCACTGGGTTTTGACATCAACGATGGATGGGCGGGCCGGGCCGCAGCGGCACACCTGCTGTACGGGGATGTGAACCCCGGCTACTGGGCGCAGGGAGCTATCGCCATGGTCGACTATCTTGGTCTCATGTGCGGAGACACCAACGGATGCTTCCGCCCCTTGGAGAGCACCACGCGGGCTCAGGCCGTTACAGTGATGGCCCGCCTCCTCCGTTTGCTTGAGGGAGGAGCGGGGTCGTAATGCAGTTGGTCATAAGCAAGTCACCTCCGACCGTTGGGGGCCGGGCTGCATGCGTGCGCATTCTTGCGACCCTGTTTGCCGTGTTCGTTCTGACCGGGGCATTGCTCGTGGGTGGTTCGTCAGACGTCTGGGCCCAGGCTCCGAGATTCCCCGACGTGGGCTCATCGCTCCCCTCGTATGACGCCATAGGCTTTCTCAGTTCGGCAGGGATCATCTCCGGATACCAGAACGGTACCTTCGGCCCGGGGGACTCTCTGAAGCGGGGGCAGGCCACGAAGATGCTGGTGCTGTGGAAGGAGGTTCCCCTGATCAAAGGTGCTTCATCGTTCCCCGATCTCGACAGCACCTACAGGTCCTATGTGGAAACGGCCTGTGCCCAGGGCTGGATAACCGGCTTCGCCGATGGACGCTTCAAACCGTATTCAACCCTTACGCGGCAACAGATGGCCATCATCATGGTCCGGGCCATGGGTTGGGAGCGGTCGGCTCTGGCCCTGAGTGCTGAGCAGATCGACGAGGCTTTGTCCAAATTCTCCGACCGGGCCGATATTGCCGACGTGGCTGTACCCTACGTGGCCATGGCCGTGTCAGGAGGGCTATTCGGGGGGTACGACGGTCGTTTCGCACCCAAGGAGGGGATCACCCGTGGACAGTTCTGCCTCGTGGTCTACCGGGCCGAATCGAGCGGCGCCGCGACCATCACTGGGGTGCGTAGCTCAAGCGATTACACTGACAAGACCAGGGTGGTGTTCGATCTGTCGCGCGCTCCGGACAAAGTCACGGCCTCCGCTGCGCCTGACGGGTACCTTACTATCGACTTCACCGGGGGTATCGTCAGCGGTAATCTTAATCAGAGCATCGGATCGACCGAAGTCGTATCAGTGAGCGCCGCGCAACACAAGTACGACTCGCGCACCGTTCGCATCATCCTCGATTTGGGCCGCTACCGGACCTTCCGGGTGATGTCGCTCGAGCCGTCCGAAGGATATGGGCACCGGATCGTCGTCGACGTGTTCCGCTGCCCCGAGCGCCTGACCGGCAATGGGCCGCCGCTGATTTGCATCGATCCTGGACACGGAGGGAGTGACTCAGGGGCCGTCGGCGTGTCGGGTGCCAAGGAGAAGGATGTCAACCTGGCCATCGGACTGCTCTTGGCGGACTGTCTTCGCCAGGCCGGCCTGCGCGTGATGATGACGCGAGAGACCGATGTCGCCGTGGGCCTCAGCCAGCGGGCCGCCATGGCCAACACCGCCCAGGCGGGCTTGTTCGTGAGTGTCCACAACAATGCCAGCGGTGGCGGCGAAGATGGGCCGAACGGTACCGAGACGTTCTATCCGGGAACGCCTGCGACTTACTGCCCGGAAGGCAGGCTTCTGGCCGAGGCGATCCAGCGCAACCTCATAAGAGTCCTCGGATCAAAAGACCGAGGCGCGCAGACTCACTGGAACAGACTTGTGGTCCTCACAGAGACCGAGATGACGGCGGCGTTAGTGGAAGTCGGTTTCATGACCAACCTTGCCGAAGAGACCAAGCTCCTCACCCCCTCCTATCAAGCGGCGGCGGCACAGGCGATAGCCGCGGGGATCATGGAATACCTGGAGTGGTCCACCACTGTGTATACGACCGATACCAACAACGGCACGAACCCCACCAACACTTCGAACCCCACCAGCACGACCAAGACCGCTCAGACCACCCCCTCTCCGAGCGTCGAGACCTCGTTCTGAGCGGGACGGTGATGCAGCGTGAATGACGCCGTATACTCTCGATCCCTGGCATTCAGGGGAGCGGGTCGGATCCGACCACGCTGTACTGCCCATGGGCGACGGCGCCGGGGCCCGAGGTGCCTGCCGACGGCTGCGTTGGTCTTTGTCGTCGCTGCGCTATTCCTCTATGGAGCCATCTGCGCTCCGGGCGCGTCGGCTTCGGACAGCTTCACCTTCATAGGCCGTGGCAACGGGCACGGGGTGGGCATGAGCCAGTGGGGAGCCTGGCAGGGAGCGAGAGAGGGCTACTCATTCGCCGATATCCTAGCCTTCTATTATCCGGGCACCACGCTCGAGCCTACCGACCGGCCGGACGCGGTGTTGAGGGTGCGGATCTCGAGCACCCCCTGGACCAGCAACACTTCTGTCTACTCGCAGGTTGCCCTCGAAGCCACGGTGTCGCCGGCCGTTCTCTATATGAGCCCAGGGGGCGACACGCGGGAGATCCCCGTGGGTACGGCCGTTACGATGGTCAACAAGGGGGGCAGGGTCCACGTGAGCATCCCCGGGGAGAGTCTGGGTCCCTGTGACTGGATCGAGTTGCGACCGAGTGGGACGGGCTCGTCGGAGGGCCGGGTCAAGCTGTCACTGACCCTGGGCGGTGGTAGCGAAATAACCCCGCGGGAGTATTGGGGTGTCATCCGCGTGCAATGCGGTGACGGCGCAGGTGATCTTTGGGTCTACAATTTCGTAGCCCTCGAGAAATACGTGCGCAGCATCGCCGAGGTCGACTATGACTGGGGTACGGTGGGGGGTGCTTTCTATGCCCCTGAGGCGGTCAAGGCCCAGGCCGTCGCCTCTCGTAGTTACGCGCTTGCCCAAGAGGGCACACTGGCCGACAACTGGGCCGACCAATGTTACCGAGGGTATACGTTCGAGGCGAAGTATCCCGGTATTGCTCAAGCGGCCGACGACACCGCCGGCCTGGTCTTGACGTACGGAGGGCGGCCCATTAGCGCCTTCTTCTCCGGACACTCCGGGGGCTACACTACCGACTCCGCCTGGTCGGGTAGCGTGCCTTCGTATATTGTTGCGAAGGCCGACCCGTGGAGCCTGCGTGCGCCGCCTGCCGGGACCGGCAATGGCCCGGGCTGGTCGTGGAAGTACACGATCTCGGCACAGGGCCTTTCCGACAGAGTCAACGGGAAGTTGAAGGATACAAGTGGCCGGACCGTCGGCGTCGGCCTGATCAGAGAGGTCCGGGTCGCCTCTCGCGACACTGCCGATGCAGGTAGCCACGCGCGCACACTGTTGATCACCGGTGATAGTGGTGCCGCAACCGTCTCGGTCGCGTCGTTCCGCTCCCTCATTGGTGCTTCCAGCCTGCCGTCTACACTGATTGTCGGCATCAACGGCGACTCGGGGGCGGGGACCGGTGCTCCCGGTCCGGGCACTGGTCCGGGGGCGGGGGTCGATCCCGGGCCCGGTACTGACCCGGACCCCGGCCCCGGCTCAGACCCCGGGGGTCCGACGCTGGGTGCCGGAGAGTTCTATGACGTCGGCCCCGGCCATCTCTATCGCGACCAAATACGACGTGTGGTCACGGGAGGACTCCTGAGCGGCTACAGCAACGACTTCTTCAGACCCGAGGGGGCAGTCACCCGCTCCCAGTTTGCCAAGATCGCCGTCAATCTCTACAACGTGATGCACCCCGACACTCCCATCAAAGTGACCAACGTGACTACTAGGCCGTTTGAGGATGTGGCCGTCGACTCGAAGACGCTGGGCGACGCTTCTGACTGGATCGCCGCTGCCAAAAAGGCCGGACTGGTCGCCGGCATCACGCCTGACACCTTCGCGCCCTCTATGGTGATCCGTCGGGACCAGATGGCCACCATGATGTGCCGGGCTCTCGGCTGCGAAGAAAAGGCGGGCGCCCTAGGGCTCGATACCCCCGGCTTTTCCGACGTGCCTCCAGGGAGTGTCCATTGGGGGGCGGCTACATACCTCAAGCAGAAGGGCATCATCCTGGGCTACTTGCATCCCACCGATCCCGGGGCCACGCTGCTGCGTGTTGATGAGCCCATCAAGCGCCAGCACGTGGCCGTGATCCTCTGCCGGGTACTGGATCTGGTGCCGTAGCCAGATTCCCGTCCACCGGGCTGGGTTGTCGCCGTCATCGGTCATACACCGCGCCTCAGTTCTCAGGTCACTACTCTGAGCCGGCGCAGCAGGAAGGACGGCCGGGCTGTCGGTCCCCCAGATTTTGCGACCGCTCGTTCGGCCCGCGCAAACAGCTATAATCACTGCCATGTCTGACGCCCCGACAAACATTCGGCGCCCCCGGGGGCGGACGGGGGGGAGTGCCGTCCGCGTCATTTCCGCGGTACTGAGCATCGTGATCTTGGCACTGACCGTGCCCTTCTTCGCCCGTGTGGATGCCGCGGCGGCCGCTCCGGCTGTCGGCGTGCCTGAAGCGTTCTGGGTGCAGGACTGGAGCACAGGGGCGTATCTGCGGGTCCAAGCTACCGCCTGTTATGTGGGTGAACACGTGGTCGTATACGTGCACGACAAGGTGTCGATGTCGGAATATCTCGTCAACCATCTGGGCACTACGTTCGATGAGACGACCTACCCCACTCTCACCCACGCGCTTGGCCCCGAGCCCAACCCCGGTATCGACGGTGATCCGCGCATCGCGATTCTCATCTACGACTTCAATGACAAGACGAACTCCGTGGACGGCTCCTTCAATGCGTACGACATCGATCCTCGTGATTCAAGAACCTCAAACCGCCGGGAGATGTTCTATCTCAACCTACAGGCCATCGAGGCCGAACCCCACAACATCGGAGCGCTGGCGGCCCATGAGTTCGCCCACCTGATCGTCTACTACCGGGATGTCATGCTCGATCCATCGCCGGGTCGAGCCTGCGAGGATCTGTGGCTGCTGGAAGGCTTCACTACTTATGCCGAGCACCTCGCAGGCTATGACGCTCGAGTAAGCGGTCAGTGGCAGTCGTTCATGAACGACCCGAACTTCAACCTGACCTTCTGGCAGGGCGTACGGGCCAACTACGGAGCTTCGTATTCGTTCATGCGTTACCTGGCCGCACGGGAAGGGCCGGAGTTCGTACGGGCGTTGGTGGACCAGCCTTTGGACGGCGTGGCCGGGATCGATGCGGCGCTCGACTGCGTAGGCTCCGCTCAGACCTTCGCCGGACTCTTCGATGATTGGGTTGTGGCTGCGTTCCTCAGCGCGCGCCCTCCGTCTCTGTGGCCTTACACCCTCCCCGGCGCGACCGGCCCGCCGCGCCCCGTCGCCCTGATTGGGACCGAGCCCATACTCGGGTCCGGGGCCGTAACGAACTACGGAGCCATCTATCTTGATTTTCCGGCCGTCTCACCCGCGGCGGCATTTCAGGCCGTCATCGATGGAGCCGATGGGGCCCCTCTGCAGGCGGCTCTCATTTCGTGGGATTCGGGAGGATCGGCCCTCCCGTCGGTGGTGCGCTTTGATCTCGCCAATGCAGCAGTCGGGGGGACCGTGACGGCCCCCGTGGGGTACGATCGACACACTCTGGCCGTGTGGGCCCGAGGAGCGGTCGGTGCGGTCGCTTCTTACGAGTTTGCGTTCAGTGGTGCCTGCGACCCTCCGGCCGGAGTTCAGTTCTTAGACATGGGTGGGAACGATCAGTTCTACGAGTTTGCCGCCATCCTGCTGGCCGAAGGAGTGATCAGCGGCAAGGAGATCCCGAGTGGCTCCGGGCTGTGGTTCTTCGCAGGGAAGGATAACGTCACCCGGGCTCAGTTCGCCAAGATGATCATGCTGGCCACGGGGCTCCATACCGAGGAGATCGAGAACTTGGAGAATCCCACCTTCAAAGACGTGCCCCCTGTTTTCGATCGCTTCGGGTATCCCTACGACTACATAGAAGAAGCGGCTACGCTCGGCATAGTGAACGGTTATGCCGACGGCACGTTCGGCCCTACGAGGGCGATCACCCGTGCCCATCTGGTATTGATGGTCGTCCGAGGAGCCACCGCCGCGGGCCGACCCTTACCCGTGTACGCGGGAAATGAGAAGATTTTTGCCGACGTTCCTCCGTCTCATCCGTACTACAGACAGATCATGACCGCCTACACCGCAGGCATCATGAACGGGAGTTACGGTAGCGACGGCCGTCTCTACTTTCGACCGGGCTCTTCGGCCAGCCGAAACCATGTGGCGAAGATGACCGCCAACCTGCTCGGCCATCTCAACAAGGGGCACTCGTACGGCCTCTAGCCCTTTGGGCCGCGATCCCCACGACAAGCCGGCGGGCTTAGACGCCCGGTCTGGGCAGGGAGACTCCCTCCGGCTTGTGCCGGGTCTGTTGCTCAACTCAGGCCGCACCCGTCGGCGGCCGATATCTAGGGTTGTGCCCTGAACTGCCTATGGGGCCCAGATAAGAGACCCGGCGGTCGCCGGTCGGCGCCCATCGTCTATCATGATGACAAGAATGGCTATCTTCCATCGTTCACACTCGCCCGCGGGGGGTTCGCAGCCGGACATCGCAGATGATGCCTGGACGGATCCATCCGCCCTTGGTGCCACCGATCTACTGCCCGATGTAGAGGTCTCAGAACGTGATCGCAACCGGGAGCGGCGTCTGGTGCAGGCCGCCGTTCGCGGCGAAGAATCGGCGATAGAAGCCCTTTACCGTACCCATTTCGACACCATTTACCGGTACGTGCTCCTCCGTCTAGGTTCGCCTTCGGCCGCTGAGGATGTGACCAGCCAAGTGTTCTTGGGGATGCTCCGGGGTTTGGGGCGCTACCGCGATCACGGAAAGCCTTTTGTGGCATGGCTCTACGGCATAGCCCAGAAGCAGATAGCCTTCTTTTTGCGGGGGCAAAGTCGGGCGCCCAATCCGGTAGATCTCGATGCGGCCGCCGAACTGGTAGCCGAGAGCGCCGGCCCGCACGCCACTGCCGAGCAGCGGGAGCTGCGGGTGGCCATCGCTCGGGCGTTGGGCCGAGTGCCGGAGGGGCAACGAGAGGTCATCATGCTACGTTACGTCCTTTCTTTGTCGATCGCGGAGACGGCGGCCATAGTGGGTCGGAGCGAGGGAGCGGTGAAGCAGTTGCAGCTCCGCGGACTTGCTACCCTCAAAGGTATGTTGGGAGGGGAAGGTCTCCAACTACGCTGAGCGGATCGTGGCGGCGGGCGGATCGACGTGATCCCGCAGAAGCGCTCTTCCACCGATACGAGGCCCCGCGGAAGCGTTTTCCCAGCGATATGGGGCTCCACAGAGCACCCCCTCATTTGTAGTAGCCCGGCCGTTCCGCACCCCGCTTCGTCCTCTTCTCGACCGGTCTACGTAACTTTTTTGTGGCGCCGGCAATGTAGTCTCCAGAATGGTTAGGAATATCTTCAAGAGATCAAAGGCCGTCGATTCGCATGGGAGTCGGCAACGCGGTTCCTCAGCGGGTCAATCTCCGGGTACCGTCAGACGGGCCTCCCAGGCCGAGCCGGTCACTGCGCCCGACATTCGGGTTGACCGGGCTATGGTGGCCTTGAGCCGCGAACTCTCGGGCATCGCTCGGATGGAAGTGGGGCAGGCAGCGAAGGAACGGGGTTGGGCCAAACTCCAGCGCGAGCTTGAGCGGCGCCCCGTTCGTCCCTCGGTTTCTGCCACAGCGAGGAGTAGGGGCGTCAAGGCTCCAGTGCGTGTCGGCGCGGGGGCTCCCGCTCGGGGATTGTATTCGAGCGGTCGGCGGTGGGTCCTAGGGTCTGTGGCGGCCGCAGTCGCCGTTGTCGCGGTACTTCTCGGCACATACAGCGTCGGTCTGTTGACTGCCAACAACGGCGGACAGCCCGGTACGGTGACCTCGCTTGTCTCTTCCGACAGCACCCAACCGGCTCCGCCCTCCACCCAGGGTCCTATCACCACCGGCGGTACGGTGACCTCGCTTGTCTCTTCCGACAGCACCCAACCGGCTTCGCCCTCCACCCAGGGTCCCATCACCACCGGCGGTCCGGTGACTTCTGAGTCCAC
>JAXGNF010000058.1:12180-16048 GCA_040768135.1 Thermoleophilia bacterium
CGCCCTCCACCCAGGGTCCCATCACCACCGGCGGTCCGGTGACTTCTGAGTCCACACCGCCCTCCACCCAGGGCTCTACGACGACGCAGCCGGCGGGGACCACCACCACCGGCGACCGGCAGGTGGCCGCCGCTCAGTTGGAGAAGACGGCGAAGGCCGCGGTTCTCAGTTTGGCCCGCATGGTGGACGACTATTTCGTCACCGGTGACATGTCCGGCGCCCGGGCTCTGGTGGCCTCGGGAGCGCAGTCCTCTCTGGTGCAGATGATCTCCTCTCTCAACAATCCCAACGGATACCGTTGGGTGCGTACTGCGCAGGTCTCTGCCGACACGGTGCGTGTCACCTTGGAGTTCAGTGACAGGGTTCTGGGCACGCAGGGCGAACTGGTAGAAGTTGCAAGGAGATTCGCGCTGACCGTGCGCGTGGACGACGAGAGCGCCGTGATAACCGCCATCAGCGCGGGATCCTAAGGGGGCTGTGAGGGCGTGAGATTTTGGCCGACAGTCTTTCGTTCGCTATACTTGATGGTCCGTGCAGCGAGTCTGCACTTTTTTACTGGTCTGAACCGGCCGCGGGCTCTTCTTGCCGCCCCAGGCCCTGACAGAGTTTGCCACTCCGCGTTGGTAGGCGCGGTTGTGAGTCCAAGAAGGAAAGGAGGTGACTCGTTCTTTCTTCCTACTTTCTACCGCAGCACACGTAGGAAACGGCAAGAACCTTGCTATGAGTAAACAAGAGAAGAGGAGTGGAATAATGCCGAAACGCACCCTTAAGGTAGCGCTTCTGGCCGTCCTCTCCGTCGTCCTGGTGCTCGGCATGTCCACGGTGGCCCTCGCGGACCAAACGTGGAGCGACCTGCCCGACACGGTGACCGCCAAATACGGCGTCACCGACAACCAGGTAGCGGCGATATCTGATGGCTATGCCGGCGGCCTCTGGAAGCCTTTCCAGAGCGTCACCCGCGCCCAGTTCACTAAGATGGCTGTGGCGGCTTTCAATATCCCGTTGACGGAACCGGCCACCCCGTCCTTCACGGACGTTCCTAAGAGCAACTACTACTATCCCTACATCGAAGGCGCGAAGGCCGCCGCCGTCGTCAACGGCGTCTCAGCGACCTCCTTCGCTCCCAACGCTCTGATCACCCGCCAGCAGGCTTTGGCGATCGTCTCCCGTTATGTGGCCCGGGCGGCTGGTTACGACCTGGCTACCATGTACACGGCCGACGAAGTCAACCAACTGCTGACCCACTTCGGTGACGCGGCCAAGATCTCGGCCGAACTGAAGTCCGCCATGGCTTTCGCCTACGACTTCGGTATCACCGTGGGCAACGACTACGGCAATCTGGACCCGCTGGCCAACCTGACCCGCATCCAGGGCGCCGCCATGCTCATCAGGGCTCAGGCGAAGGTCCCGCCCGCTCATTGGACGGCTGCTGCCATCAGCCTGGTGTCTGAAGACAAGTCCGAGAACCTGATCGGCCAGACGCGCTCCGTCACCTTCGAGGTGACCGACGCTGCCGGCCATCCGGCCATTGGGGTGCTGGTCGATTTCGACACCATGTTCGCCAATCCGCTGTACGTGGGCAATATCAGCCCGCAGGCAGCCCTTACCAACAACTACGGCCAAGTGACCGTCAACCTGCTCTCGACTGAGCCCGGCACGCAGCGCGTGACGGCGTCGGTGGCCGGTGTCGGCATGAAGCTCACGACCGCGTACTGGCTGGCGCTGGACGAGGTCTACTTCCTGACGGAAGATCTTGAGGGACTGGAGAAGAACGTCGGCGACACCGGCACCACTGAACTGTGCGCCCGCGTGCTCGTCATGGGCCCCGGCCCGCGTTCCACCAGCCAATTAGACTGGTATAACTGGATCTCCAAGGCTCCGTTCGACCCGACCAACGTGAAGCAGGACGATGGTGTCGATGGCCCGGATGACGACGCCAAGTACGCCGACGAACTCAGCATGGATAAGCAGGGGTTCTTACCGCGTACCCTGGCCGGTATCGACGTCGAATGGAAGCTCGTCAACATTAAGGAAGCGGTGCCCGCTTCCGGTAGCACCCCGGCCAAGCCGGCCGTTCCTTCTGTAGGCAGCATCGTTAAGGTCGACGGCGCAGCCGTCACCGCGACCACCGCTGCGGTCGGCAAGACCGATAGCGCGGGCAAGAGCTGCGTCACCCTCTACTCCGAGAAGATCGGGCAGACCAAGGTGCAGGCGGTGGCGACGTACGCGGGCAACCCGTATCCGAAGCTGCTGTTCAACCACGATACCGTCGGCGATGACTGGTGGCACGACTACGATTGGGACGAGCAGCCCGCTCAGTACTTCCTGATGACCTGGATCCCCCACGTCATCGGTGGTGACACCGGCGGTCCCATCACCCCGGCCTACGCGTTGAACAACACCGGCGAGACGGAGATCTTCACCCTGGAACTCAAGGACGAGTTCGGCAACCCCATCAAGGATTACACCGTTCGTTGGACGCTCCAGGGCGTGGGCTACTTCAAGAGTGACGGTTCCACCACGGTCGGCATCGCTGAGGAGAACGTTGACATCGACGTCACGGGCGTAGACGGCAAGGCCAGCGTGATGGTGGAGTCCCTCGTTCCGGGCGAGTCCGTCATTCACTGCAAGGTGATGGACAAATATGGTCTGCCTTGGAAAGAGTGGAACGTTGTCAAGCAGTGGTACTCCATAGATGAGGTCGTTCTGGGGTATGTTGATTCTAAGGGCGTGTGGCAGAATTCGGCCGCCAACCCGGTCAACAGTTCACACACTTGGATCGCCAAGGTCTCCGGTGCCAAACTGGTCCACGTTCTTTGGGACGTGAACAGGAACGGCAAGAATGACGACGTAGCCCTTCTGGCTCCCAAGGCCGATCTCAAGGCCGCTGAGGGCTTCGTGATGAAGTGGGTGGACGCCACTCTCAGGTGGGTACACAAGCCCGCCGGTGAAGAGGTGCTCCCCGGCCAGGTGTTCAAGACCGACCAGTACGAAGATGTGCCGCGCTACACCTGCGTTGCCCATCTCGAACTCGGCCCGGCTGAGTATCTGGCCGACAAAGCCGGAGTTTGGGAGGGTAAGTACACCGAGGTCGGCCTCAAAGACAACATACGCGAAGTCTGGTCGTATCTCGCCGGCAAGACGGTCTACTTCTTCACCAACATCGGCACGTGCGGTCAAGGCCCCACCTCCGACGTTCCTCTGCCGGTGCGGTCTGGGACGGGCTTCCCCGAGTTCGTGGGTAGCATCACCTCAGCCACCAGCGGCGTGACCGACGCCAAGGGTGAGGCCGCCGTTACCATCAACTCGACGAACAAGGGCGTTCAGTACACGTTCGCGGTGGCCGACTATCTGGCCAACCCGCAGGACGGCGATCCGCTCAAGCCCACCAAGTGGGGCGAGCTCCGTGCCGCCTGCGCGACCAAGACCTGGACTGCTGACGCTGGCGATTCGTGGAAGATCTTCGCCCAGGGCGAAGGCGTACTGGGTGACCGTTGGGTCAACCCGGTGCTTCCCTGGGAGCAAGGCGAGGACAACCCCAACACCGAGACCATAGCGATACAGGTCTTCGACAAGTACGGCAACGCCCTCGAAGGCTACAAAGTGGAGTGGCAGCTCGTGGGTCTGGGTGAGACCACTATGGGCGCGACCCGCACCTATCATCCTCTGGCCCACTTCGAGGCCGCCAACCACACCATCGGCACAGGAGAGGCACAGAAGACGGCTCGGGTCGGCGACACCAATATCTACAAGGATGACAACCCCAAATGGGATTATGATGACGCTCTGGCCGCAGCCGGCAACAATCCGGTCTGGGGCTGGGTGACTCCCCTGGGGTATGACACGCTTGACTATGATGGCGACTTGG
>JAXGNF010000059.1:0-4777 GCA_040768135.1 Thermoleophilia bacterium
ACCGGTGCCGAAGGCTTTCGACAAGCGACCGATCGGGTGGTTCAGGGAGCCGAGTCGATGGCGTGGCCGAGGAACGCCGCATGCGGTGCGAGAACCGGGGCCGCTTCTGATACTCTGATGACATTTCGCGAGTCCAGGAGGTGAGTGTCTGGATATACGCCGGTACGTGTCCGCGGAAACACCAGCGAATCGACAGCAAGGAACGCTCTTAAGGGAGGAAGGTATGCGCGTACGTCTCATCCGGATCACACTCCTGGGGCTTCTCGCCCTGGTTTTGTCGCTCGGGCTGCCTGCTGTGGCCCTGGCCGTTGAGTGGAGTGACCTGCCGACAACGACACTCGATAAGTACGGACTCAACAAGGACGACGTGGCCGGCATCAGCCAGGGCTTCGAAGACGGGACCTGGAGACCCGCTGAGCTGGTGACCCGAGCCCAGTTCACCAAGATGGCGATGGAGGCCTTCGGCATCGCCAAAGCCGACCCAGCCACAGCCTCGTTCAGCGATGTACCGGCCACCCATCAGTACTATCAATGGATCGAGGGAGCCAAGGCTGCGGGCCTCGTGAACGGGGTCACCAGCACCGAGTTCGCTCCCGACGCCACTATGACCCACGAGCAGTGCTTCGCCATCGTCGTGCGTTGGGTGGCCGAGGCCACCAAGATCAACATGGCGCAGGCCTTCTCCGTCCCGGCTACGGGGGCCATACTGGCTCCTTTCAGCGACGCCTGCGGAGTGAGTGGCAGCCTGAGGCGCGAGGTGGCCATGGCCGTCAAATACGGTGTATATCGCACCGGGGATTGGGGCAATACTCTCTCGCCGCACGGTCAGGTCAGTCGCGTCCAGGCCGCCGCTGCGTTGGTGCGGGGCGCGGAAGTTACTGGCGACCGCATCGCCATCTTGGGCCTCAGAGCGGGGCCGCAGCTCTTCCCGGGCATGAGCAACACTGGCTTCCTCCTCATGGTGGGTGATGCCGCGTATATGGTGGACTGCGGAGCGGGAGTGCCTCAGAACATCGTGGATATGGGGATGCCCTATGGCCCTATCAAGAACGTGTTCTTCACCCACCTGCATTTCGACCATACGGTCGGGTATGCTGACCTTCTCGCCCGCGGCTACGCCGCCAATCCCACCCCCATCAAAGTGCTCGACGTCTGGGGCCCGCCCGGCACCAAATCCGTCAATGACGGTCTCATGGCCGGGTGGAACACGGGCTTCATCATGCACAGCTGGGGCAACAATATACACACCGTCCCCACTGCTCACGACATCGACCTGCCGGCTACGGGTATCGCCAAAGTGTTCGAGGACGACAAGGTGGTCGTGACCGCGACCCGTGTCACGCACGGCCCCGAGGTCGAACACGCGTACGCCTATCGTTTTGACATCAAGGCCACGGGCAAGTCGGTGGTCTTTTCCGGCGACACTACCAGGAACCAGCAGCTAATCGAGTTGGCCAAGGACTGCACGGTGCTGGTGCATGAGGCCCAGGACAACGACAGCAACTACATCATCGGCCAGTTCATCCCCGACCCGGTGACGAGAGAAGCCATCCTCCAACATCTAGTCGACTCTCACACCGACGTGAAAGACGTGCCGGCCATCGCCAAAGAGGCGAATGCAGGCATGGTCATTCTCCATCACTATGGTGCCGCGCCCACAGTGACGGCACAGCTTCTCTACGGCAAGGCGGTGGCCGCGGCCCAGCAGGTGGGATATCAGGGGCGCATCGTGGCTCCGCTGGAACGTGACGTGGTCGGCTTCTAGCCAGAACCCGTCGATCTCTCTTGAAGGCTGTGTGCCCGAGGCGGACGGACACAAAAAGAGGGGTGGGTCGCACTAAAATGCGACCCACCCCGAGCCGTTCTACCGCGACGCGTCGTCTCTGCGCGAGCGGATAGGGTGCTGCCACTCGTCATCGACTGCGGCGCGTCCGGCGCCGTCTCTTCACACGCGCCGATACGTTCCTGAGGGCACGTATATGGCATGGTTGGATTTCAGGGGACTGGGACTGGATAACGACACTCTCGACCGGTTCACCAAAGAGCAACTGGGTCTGGAGTTGGGGCAAGGGCCGCTGTTCGGAGAATGTGGTTCCGGCTTCCAGAGGATGAACTTCGCTTGTCCACGGTCAATGTTGGCGGGAGCTTTGTCCAGAATAGCTGAGGCGGCGGCGTAGCTAAGAGCTTGGGCTCCTACCAAGGGAGAGGCGAACGGCCGCAAACGGCGAACCGGCTGTTCGCATACCACAAACGCTTCAGCTGTCGCACTTCTGTGCGCACCCCCTTCGTCGGTCGACAAGCGACGGTTGCCGAAGTACCATCTGACGGATACGTCCGAAGAAGCGGCCGGCCTGACAAACGCGTTGCCCCACAGTGGTCTTCTGCGCCGGACTTCGCAAGAAACGACGGTTGGAAAAGGCCGAGAGTGACAGGGGTGGGAGAATGACTCGAGATGAAGTGACTGCCCTGGTTCGGAGCGCACTGGCGGCGGGACGGACATCGCTTACCGAATGGCAGTCGAAGACCCTCCTGCTCGCCTATGGGATTCCGGTGCCCGCCGGCGAGTTGGTCGAATCCGCTTCAGAAGCGGCGGCCGCCGCTGAACGACTGGGCGGGAACGTCGCCCTGAAGGCCGTTGGCCCGGAGATCCACCATAAGACCGAGGGGGGTCTGGTGGTTCTTGGCGTGAAAGACGGCCAAGCCGCGGCTGATACCTTCAGACTTCTTTCGGATCGGGCTGGGCCGGCGATGGAAGCCGTGTTGGTGGAGAAGATGATCGCCGGCAATCGAGAACTGCTGGTGGGTCTGAAGCGGGACCCAGTGTTCGGTCCGGTGGTAGCTTTTGGCTTAGGCGGAGTGATGACCGAAGTGTTCCGCGACATAGCCCTGGCGAGGATCCCTTTCAGTGACCGCGATATCGACGAACTCTTGGATTCCATCCGAGCGACCCGTATCCTCGGGGCTTTTCGGAGGGCGCCGGTTGTCGACCGGGCGGCCCTCGGCTCTATTTTGCGGGCGGTTGCACAGATCGCGGTTGATCTGCCTGAGGTCACCGAGATCGACATAAACCCTCTGCTGGTCGAGGGGGCAAGGCCGGTTGCGGCAGATGCTTTGGTGATTCTCGATGGAGCGCCGACGGGGGAGTCGGAGGCGCAGGAGTCGGAGGCGCGGGAGTCGGAGGCGCAGGTTGTCGGCACCGCCCGGTCCTTTCGGCCCGATCTGGAGCCCGTGTTTTGTCCTCGATCTGTGGCCATAATCGGGGCTTCTGATGACATCCGCAAATGGGGCGGTTCGGTGCTCAACAATCTACTCGAGGGCGGATACAAGGGTGCCGTATATCCGGTCAACCCTCGGGGAGGTACCTTTTTCGGCCTCGAGTCTTACGCGTCGCTCGTCGATGTGTCCAAGCCTCCCGATCTCGCCCTCATCGCGGTGGGCGGAGGCCAAGTGAGGGGAGTGTTGGAGGAATGTGGCCGGCGTGGGGTGCGCGCGGCCGTTGTTCTCGCCGCCGGTTTCTCGGAGGTCGGGGCTGAGGGCGCCGCGCTCGAACGAGAGATAGTGAAGGTCGCAGCCGAGTACGGGATCACACTCATCGGTCCCAATTGTATCGGCCTGATCTCGAACGAGTGCTCGTTCCACGCGACAGGCTTTCTTACTCTGCATCCCCGGCGAGGACCGCTCAGCTTCATCTCTCAATCGGGTAGCCTCGTGCCGGGGGCGATGTTTACCTGTGAGCGGAACGGCATTGGTGTAGAGAAGTTCATCAGCGTGGGCAACGAAGCCCAGGTCAGCTCTTTCGACGTCCTCGAGTACCTGCGCGACGACCCCCACACCAAAGGTGTGATGATGTACCTCGAGGGCATCGAGAACGGCGCCCACTTCTTCGAGGCGGCCTGCACGACCTCGCTCGTGAAACCGGTCGTGGTGTTGCGGGGTGGTATGACCGAGATCGGTGGCCGGGCGGCCGCATCGCATACTGGAGCCATGGCCGGGTCGGCCGCCGTCTATCAGGCAGTTGCCCGTCAGGCGGGCGTCATTACTTGTCGTAACGTCGGGCAGATGGTCGAGCTGGGGGCGTGTCTCACCTATCTGCCGCTTCCGAAAGGCCGGCGCGTGGCGGTGGTGACCAACGGAGGCGGCCCCGGTGTGCTCGCCGCAGACGAGATCGCTCTGAATGGACTGCGCCTTGCCGATATCCCCGCCGAGGTAATCGCGGCGATCGACAAACTGCTACCCCCCTTCTGGAGCAGACGCAACCCACTCGACCTGGTCGCCTCCGCTTATGGTGACAAAGGGCTGCAGATCATGGAGTTGGTGACCCGCTGCGATAGTGTCGATGCCGTGGTGGCCTTGGGGTTCATCGGTGTGCCCAGCGCCGTCGCCGACGAGCGTCCCAAACTCCCCTGTGGCGAGTACGACGGCTACACAGCCTGGGAGATGTCTCTGCTCGAGCAGTCGGCGAGACTGATGGAGGAGACGGAGAAACCCATCATCTTCATACCGGCCGGGCCTATCTACACGCCCGGACTCGACCTGGGTTCGCGATACAGCCCGGTGATGGTCCTCTCCGCGGGGGCGGCGATGAGGGCTCTCGACCGCATGGACTGGTATAGGAATTTTGTGGAGGGCGCGGGCGGATCGTGCGGTTCTTGAGAGTGAGCAGTGAGTCTTGTTCTTAGGTTGACATGCAGCACCGGGATCTTCTGAGAAACCGCCTTGCGGCCTCGACTTCGGGAACGCTGCGTCTCTAGCAGAACCTCCATCGTCACCGACAACG
>JAXGNF010000059.1:4877-15990 GCA_040768135.1 Thermoleophilia bacterium
GTTTGCGATTTGGCGACCGTTAGCGATTTGGCGACCGTTTGCGATCTGGCGGCCCATCATTCTGTTCCGGGTGCCTGAATGAACGAGGCGGTGCGTTTGCGTTATTCAGCCGAAGAAGGCTAAGCTGTCTTTGGCCCTACGTGAACGTCGCGGCTCTTACCACGTCTCGGGACCTCATCCGGCCCGGGGCATTGCCCAGCAACAGACTGCCGGCAGGATTAGGAGGAGAGAGATATGTCAGACGTTGCCGATTTCCAGAAGGTACTCGAACCGGGCTACATCGGGAAAGTACGCCTCCGTAACCGCATGATCAAAACTGCCAGCGGATCCTCCCTGATCGAAAAAGACGGCACCATCGGGGACCGCATCATCGCCTGGTACGAAGCTATGGCTAAGGGCGGCATCGGGCTGATCATATTTGAGACTACGAGCATAGAGCATCCTCGGGGGAGCCATCGTCCCAAAGCCGCGGCCCGTCTGAGTGACGATAGTTATCTTCCGGGTTTCAGCAACCTGACTGAGGCGGTTCACAAGCACGGCTGCCCGATTTTTATACAGCTGATGCATTCCGGCGCCTGGTACGCGCCCAACCAAGACCCGCCCGGTGATCGGATCTCGGCTTCGACCATCCCGCCCGAGGAACTGCCGGGCGAGGCCTTTGCTCCGCCTCGAGGTCTTTCGCTGAACGAAGTAGAAGAGATGATAGACAAATTCGCCACCGCCGCGGTCAGAGCCCAACAGGCCGGGTTCGATGGGGTGGAGATCAACGGTTCGCACTACCATTTGATCAACAGCTTCCTCTCCGGGTGGTGGAACCGCCGGCATGACGAGTACGGCTGTGACTCTCACGAAAACCGAGCCCGCTTCATGTGTTCGATCATTCGGGAAGTCAAGAATCGGTGTGGATCGGACTTCCCGGTGGATATCTTGATCAACGCGGTCGAGTTCGGCCTGCCTTATGGCGCGACGACGCTCGAAGACAGCAAGATTTTCGCCAAGTTCTTTGAAGAGGCCGGAGCCGATTCGATCCAGCTACGCACAGATGGCTTCGGGGAATTCAACGGCTCGCTTCACCTGGACCGCTTTTTTTATCCAGAACTTCCTGAGCATCTGAAGGTCAAAGAATTGGACTGGACCCGCCGGGGGAAGGGCGTCGCAGTGCCGCTGGCCACTGAGATCAAAAAGGCGGTCTCTATTCCGGCCTATGTAGCCTCCCGGTTGGATCCGGTGATTGGGGAGGAGTATCTCCGCGAGGGCAAGCTGGACTTCATCGGTATGACTCGCCGCCTGATCGCCGATCCGGAGTTGCCCAACAAGGTGGCCGCGGGTAGATATGAAGACGTGGCTCCCTGCGCAGGCTGCCTGTGGTGCTGGCATAACCGGCTGCAAAACCTGCCGTTGAAATGCCGCGTCAATGCCGCTATGGGAAGGGAGAGGGAATACGAGATCAAGCCGGCCGAGAAGAAAAAGAAAGTGCTGGTGGTGGGGGGTGGGCCGGCGGGGCTTGAAGCGGCTCGGGTAGCGGCCTTGGAGGGGCATGACGTCACCTTGGTCGAACAGGGACGCCGTTTGGGTGGGTTGATGCCGATGGCCGCTCTGGTGAAGGACCTTGAGATGGACAGCATCCTCGATCAGGTGCGGTATTTCACCAGGCAGATCCGACAGGCAGGAGTCACGATCCGGTTGAAAGAACCGGTCGATCGGGAGTCAGTACAGGCGGAGAAGCCCGACGTCATCATCCTGGCCAACGGGGGCACCTACGACGTCCCGGATATCCCCGGGATAGATTCGGCCAAAGTGATCCGGGCAGACAAATTACACCGTCAGCTGAAATCGGCGATGAACTTTTTCAGTATCCCGGTGCTGGCCAGGCTGACCCGGGCGTGGATGCCGGTCGGAAAACGAGTCGTGATCATTGGGGGAGAGACGCAGGGCTGCCAACTAGGGGAGTTCCTGGTGAAACGTGGGCGTCAGGTGACCATCGTCGATACGGCCAAGGAGTTGGGCGAAGGTCTGCTCACCGATGATCCGTGGCGGCTTTTCCGCTGGTTCAAGGAGAAAGGTGTCGCTCTGTACCCGGGCGTGCGGTACGAAGAGATCAATTCGGAAGGATTGGTCATCACCACCAATGGCGGAGAGAGGAAGACCCTTGTCGCGGACTCCATCATCACCGCTCTGCCGTTCAAACCGGATACGTCATTGCTCCGCAGTTTGGAGGGAGCGGCCGCTTCGGTCTACCAGATCGGTGATTGCCGGCAACCCGGCTATATGTACGATGCGGTGGATGATGGTTCGCGGGTCGCAAGGGAGATACAGTCTCTGTGAGGGAGGGTGCTCAGGAGCGGCCGCCTCGTCGACGGGAGCCGGGTGACATGTCGAGATACCCTTTGGCCCTTTCTCCTGTCCGCCTGGGTGGTCATCTGCTGAAGAACCGTATCATCACAGGTCCGTCCACCATGCACTGCATGTCGGCCGGTCAGCCGTATCCCACAGAGGCAGCCATGCGCTACTTCGAGAGTAGAGCAAGAGCCGGAGCGGGCCTGGTTACCGTGGCCGGAGTAGGGGTGGGTCCGGCGGTCGACGATGGGGTCCATACCTGTTGGGATCTCTCGAGGCCCAACTGCACGAATGTGCTTGCAGAGCTTGCCGAGCGCATTCACTTCTACGGGGCTAAGGCCGCCATGGAACTGCTGGCCAAGTTCCCTGTGGGCTACGCTGTATCCGACGGGGCGCTGCAGATGGATAGGACTCCCGGGCGTGAGATCCCGACCGATATGATGGAAGAAGTCAAGGGCTGGTTCGCAGAAGGAGCCGCGATACTTCAGTCCCTCGGTTACGATGCGGTCATGCTCGAGTTTGGACATTCTCTCCCGGTGGCTCAATTCCTATCCCCGTTTACTAATAAACGCACCGACCGGTACGGTGGTTCTACTGAGAATCGCTGCCGGTACATAAACGAGATAGTCCAGGCCGTGAGAGCAAAGACGGGCTCGGATATGATCATAGACGTCAGGATCTCGGCCTCGGAGTTTCTGACGGGTGGCATCGATCTCGAAGAGGGGCTACGTATCGGGGAACACATCCAGGAGGGGATAGACCTTCTGGAGGTTTCGGGCGGCACTTTGCGCCCGGAAGGCATGGCGGTGGCCCACCCCTGCGGATTTCTTCCCCCTTCGCCGCTGGTGTTCTTGGCAGAGGCGTTCAAGAAGTCCGGTCGTATCCGCGTGCCGGTCTCTACCATAGGGGCCATAGGCAGTCTCGACGAAGCCGAAGAGATACTTCGGAGCGGCAAAGCCGATTTTGTGACCATGGTGAGGGCCTTCATCGCTGATATCGACGTGCTCAACAAGGGCGTACAGGGAAGGCCCGAGGACATACGGCCCTGTGTCAAGTGCCTGCGCTGCCACGACAGTAATTCGTACGGCCGCCACTTCAGTTGCACCGTTAATCCCATGGTAGGTCTTGCCCACCAGAGCGGGCGCATGACCCGGCCTCTTCCGGAGCCGAAACGGGTTGCCGTGATAGGGGGCGGACCCGCTGGTATGCAGGCCGCTCTGACGGCCGCCGAGAGGGGCCATGAAGTCACCCTGTTCGAAAAAAGAGATGCCTTGGGAGGCAGGCTCGATTTCGCCAAGCATGTGCCTTTCAAATATCCGCTCGAGAGCTTTCGTTCGTATCTGGTCCGGCAGGTGACGAAGTCGGGCATATCGGTCCGCCTGAACATGGAGGTCTCGGCCGGAGATCTGGTGGGCTTCGATACGGTCATTGTCGCCGTGGGGAGCGAGCCCATCATCCCTCCCATACCAGGAGCCGAAGACGCTCGACCAGCCGTGGACGTGTTTGGCCGGGAAGCCGAACTGGGCGAGAAAGTGGTAGTCGTGGGCGGCGGACAGGTGGGGTGTGAGACCGCCCTTCATCTGGCCCGCATGGGCAGGGATGTCGTTCTCCTCGAGATGCAGTCGGAGTTGGCCCCGGACGCGTCTCCGACCTGGCGGGAGACGCTCGTTGCCGAGGTGGCGAAGATCCCCGGCAATTTACACGTGGTTCTCGGAGCCTGCTGTACCGCCATCATTCCAGGCGGCGTTACCTTCGAGGCCAACGGCGGGAGCGTTTCGCTGGAGACTGACGACGTGGTCCTCGCCGTGGGGATGCGGCCGCTCACCGAAATGGCCGATGGTTTCATGGGCACGACGGAAGGCTATGCGCAGGCGGGCGATTGCGTCCGTCCGCGCTCCGTCGAAGAAGCGGTGAGAGAAGGCTATATTGCTGGGATGAATGCGTAAGTGGCGTTGGGGACTATGGAGTCCACGAGCTTGACGATGGGACCGAGTATCGTGCTCCTTTGGGAGCGGTTGGTGTGTACATGAACGGTGGATTCTCGCTTCGGCGGTCTGGGTAGACTCATAAAGGAGTGTGGCGTTTTGGCTTTCTGGCGAAAGTACATGAGGCAGGTGGTCCATGCCGCGTAGCAGCTCCGCCTATCTCGTCGATATCCTCGAAGCGTGCCAAGCGATCGAGTCTGCTCTTGTTGGGATTGACGCGGACGTTTATGCGTCCAATAGGCTGGTCCGGTCTTCCGTGGAACGCGAATTCATGGTCATCGGTGAGGCCGTGGCTTCACTCGCACGGCTTGATCCGGCACTCGCTTCACGTATCACGCATGAGCGGCTGATCGTTGGTTTTCGCAATCGGCTCGTGCGTGATTATGCGACCATCGACAACGAGACCGTGCTCCGGATTGCGCGACATGACGTTCCTGTCCTGCAGGAGGAGTGCCGGCTCCTTCTCGCTGAGGTCTCCTCGCCCGGTGCCTGAGGGGGACCGCGGCTTTCCATCGGTGCTGGCGGGCGGTGGGGCCGAGGGGCGACGGTGGGGTGACTCCAGGGCCGTCCATGCCGGGTCGGGCCACATTGGGAGGGGGAGACGGGACGAGAGCGACGCCGCGCGGACGCAGTTCATGAGGCGCCGTAATTGGGTATCTCCGGGTGCAAGGAGTAGGCCCCTACCAGACAGGAGATTTTGATCATGACCGAGACTTGGCTGACCACGCTCATCACTGATACACCCCAAGAGGGCTTCGAGCTCGCCATCACCCTTAGTCGACGCGGCGTCAAATATGTGCAGCCCGACCCGGAAGTGCTGCATCGACTACGCCCAGAGTACTCCACCAACGCGGATTCGCTTACGGCGGCCTCGCAGGTAGTCGCGATCAATTTCCAGACGGTGGCCGCGGCCAATAATTACTGGCGTAGGTGACAGGCCGATACGTTCGATTGATAGCCTTGGTGGGCGCGAGGGGTGTTGTACCGCATAGGCGTGTACACCCTCGCCTGCAACTAACGCCGACTTCTCCCCATGGCAGGGAGAGGGTTGTCGCAGATCGCTCCGCCTATGGCTTGGTACTGCACCGGCATTCGAGTGAGCCTCTGAAGCGAGAGGAGGATCCCCTCCTTTGCTTGGGGGCGGTGCTCTTCGTGCCGTTCTGTTGTACTCTTTTGTGACGGATGCCAACATACAATCGATACATGGCAAGGGGCCCCTCAACGGGCCTCATGTCTGCCGGGATGTCCGGTAGCCGTGCACGTTGCGGCGTTCGTACAGTGTGGCGGTTCGGTACGGCGCACAGGACGGCCGTCCATCCGCGGGACCAACGAGCAGAGGGGAGCTGAAGTGGGTCTTAAGAAGATGTGGCTGACGGTGAACGGGGCGCGTCGGATGGTGGTCTGCGACCCGGATGATTCATTGGCTACCGTCCTTCGAAGGATGGGCCTGACGGGCGTGAAGGTGGGATGCAACGCCGGCCAGTGCGGCGCATGTTCGGTGATCCTCGATGGCGAAGTGATCCGGTCATGCACTAAGAAAATGAAGTATGTGGACGATTGCTCAGAGGTCACTACGATCGAGGGTATCGGCACTCCGGCCAACCTCCATCCCCTCCAGCAGGCATGGATAACTTACGGCGGGGTCCAGTGCGGCTTCTGCACCCCTGGGTTCATCGTGTCCGCCAAAGGATTGCTCGACACGAACCCATCGCCCACCAGGGCAGACGTGCGGGCTTGGTTCCAGAGGCACCACAATGTGTGCCGCTGCACGGGATACAAGCCCTTAGTCGATGCCGTGATGGCGGCCGCTGAGGTAATGCGCGGTGAAGCCACCATGAAAGACATCACCTACTCCATACCGGCGGATGGCAAGATCTACGGTACGCGTTTTCCCCGGCGCGAAAGTGGGATCGCCCGGGTTTGTGGCCTTGCCAATTACGGCTCGGACATGACCGCCTTGATGCCCGAGGACACTCTGCATCTGGCGGTGGTAATGCCCAAGGTCGCGCATGCCAACATCAAACACATCGACGACACCGAGGCCTTGAAGATGCCGGGCGTGGTGAGGGTCATCACCGCCAAGGACGTCAAGGGCACCAACCGGCACGCCATCCCGACGATGCACCCCCGTGCGGACAATCCCGGTCTCTATTGGCCGATCATCTGCGATACCAAGATCTCGAGATTCGGTGATGTGGTCGCCGTCGTTGCGGCGGACACGCGGGAGCACGCGAGGGCGGCCGCCGAGGTCGTGAAGGTGGAACTCGAGCCGCTCCCCGAGTATGAGACGGCCCTCGAAGCGATACTGCCGGACTCGGTGCCCATCCACGAGGGGGCGCCGAACCTGTTTTTGACCACCCCACTCCATAAGGGTGAAGATACCCGGGAGGTCTTCGCCAAGGCGGACTATGTGGTGGAGGGGAGCTTCCACTCCGGACGGGAGCCTCACTTGTCCATAGAGCCCGACATCGCTCAGGCGTACATGGATGATGAGGGCAATCTGACGGTTCAGAGCAAGGCGCAGTATGTGTACGGCACCAAGTACATGATCGCGGGGGGCGTTGGTCTGCCGCCCGATAAGATCAGAGTGGTCCAGAACGAGACCGGCGGCGCCTTCGGCTACGCAGTCAGTCCTCCCTCGGCCGGTCTGGTGGCGGCCTGTTGTCTCGCTCTCGAACGGCCGGTCTCCCTTGAGTTCTCGTACCCGGAACACCAATGGTTCACCGGGAAACGTACGTCCGGATACTCCAATGTGCGGCTGGCGGCCAATAAGGACGGCAAGATCCAGGGCTACGAATTTGATGCCATGCTGGATATGGGTGGGTACTCGAGCATGGTGGAGCTCTATGTGGACAAAGGCCTGAGTCTGCATGGATTCGGCTACAACATCCCCAATATGATGGGCCTCTTCAAGCTGGCCTACTCCAATATCAGCCACGCGACTCCGTACCGGGCTTTTGTCGAGACTCAGACCTCGGTACCGCGGGAATCGATCATGGACATGATGGCGGAGAAGATCGGGATGGATCCCTTCGAGTTCCGCTACATCAACGCCGCCCGCCCCGGCGATCTGACCGTCAACAACAGGCCCTTCCGTGAGACTCCGGTGCCGGGACTGATGGACATGCTGCGGCCCAAGTATGAGGCCGCCGTGGCAGAGGCGGAGAAGTCGAGCACCCCGGAGAAGAAGCGGGGTGTCGGTGTCGCGATCGGAGGCTTTCATACGGCGGGTGCCGGTGACGACGGCTATGCCGACATCGAGTTGTGCGACGACGGAACCTTCGTGAGCTACCACACCTGGGAGGATATGGGGCAGCACGCGGAAAGTAGCGCCTTGATGCATACCTACGAGGCCCTACGCCCGCTGAATGTGCCTCTCGACAAGATCAGGATGGTCGCGAACGACAGCAAGCTGTGCCCTGATACCGGTATCGCCGGCGGCAGCCGCAGTCACTGGACATTCGGCCGGGCGATCAACGAGGCGGCCGGTAAGCTCATGGATGCCATGCGCAAACCGGACGGCACATATCGCACGCACGAAGAGATGGCGGCGGAGGGCATCCCCACTCGGTACCAGGGGGCGTCGATAGTACCTCGGGAATACGCCCATCTGGACCCCAATACCGCCGAAGGCGAGGCCTTCCCCGAGACTATGTATGTTGTCTGGATGAGTGAGGTCGAAGTCGACGTAGCCACGGGCCGGACGAAGGTGCTTGCCCTCAAGGCGGCCTCTGACGTGGGTACGATCGGGAACCTGCAGGGGGTCGAAGGCCAGGCCTATGGCGGCATGTCGCACTGTCTGGGCTTCGCGCTGAAGACCGACTTCCGTGACATGCAGAAGCACTCGACTATGAGGGGCGCCGGTATCACCGAGATCGAGGATATGCCGGACGATATCGAACTGCTTTGGCAGGAGACACCTAGGCAGTATGAGCCGCACGGGTCGGCCGGAGCTTCTGAGTGCTTCCAGAGTGCGTTGCACGTGGCCATTTTGAACGCCATCAACAACGCTGTGGGTGTGAGGATAACGGAATTGCCCGCCTCTCCCGAGAAGGTGAAGGCGGGTATCGAGGCCAAAGCACGAGGGGAGGAGATCAAGACCCCCAAGTACTATCTCGGGCCGGACTTCTACGAGCACATCGACGCTCTGGCCAAGCACCCGGTGTCGTGGGAGACGGGGAGTTAGCGAGGCCTTTGCCGTCCGCTGAATCCGTTCTCGTAGTTTGATCGCTCGCGAGGATAGGAAGGCGTACGAGCCTTTTGCGGCTGCGTGCGTTCACGGGGAGTTGCCCTCCTGCAGCGTGTCCTGCCCGCTCAACCTCGATGTGCGGGAGATGGTCCGACATGTCCGGGAGGGCAACTTCACTGCGGCCTATAAGACCTACAGAGTCAAAGCGGTCTTTCCGGAGATCGTCGCGAACCTCTGCGACGAGCCTTGCAGGGCCGGATGCGTGAGAAAAGACCTTGATGAGAGCATATCGCTGCGTCTGCTGGAGAAAGCGTGCGTCGAGTTCGCAGGCGCTCGGGATATCCCCAGCTTCAATCTCCCGCCGAGGACCAAGAGAATTGTGGTAATCGGCGCCGGCCTCAGCGGTCTTACCTGCGCGGTAAGGCTGGCGGCCAAGAGCTATCCGGTCACGGTTTACGAGAAGAGCGACAGGCTCGGAGGCCGGTTGTGGGACCTGTTGGCCCCGGAGATCTTCTTGCCGGCGCTCCGGGCGCAATTGGAGGCGAGCGGTTGTGTTGTGCGCCTCGAAACGGAGGTCGCTTCTCTTGACGAGGTCGAGGGCGATGCGATTGTGGTAGCGACGGGCGAGGGCGGAAATACCTTCGGTCTCTTGGAGGGCGTGGACCGGCAGTCTTTCGGGACGATGCAGCCGGGGAAATTCGTCGTTGGAAACCTGCTGGGGACGACTCCGGTCGAGGATATAGCCCAGGGTCGGATAGCCGCCTTCTCTGCGGAGAAGTATCTCAAGGTCGGCGCCATGGACGGCATGCCCGAGACCCTCAGGCAGACGCAGTGCGCGTTGGTGACGGACTTGGCCGGAGTCAGAAGCGAGAAGGCCGTTGCTCCGGGGAGTCAGGGAACATACGACGAGAAAGCGGCGTCGGCTGAGGCAGAGAGGTGTTTGCTATGCGATTGCACTTTCTGCAGTGATGGGTGTGAGCTGTTCGGTGCCTTCCGCAAGATGCCTAAGCAAATGGTCTCTGAGGCGATGGCTTCGTTGCACGCGAAAACGAGCAAGGGGGCGACTCGGGTCATGTCGTCCTGCAATCTCTGTGGCCTGTGCGGAAAGGTCTGTCCGCAGGGGATCGACATGGGGCGCTTCTATAGGGACTTCCGTATATTCAAGCAAGAAGACGGCCTGCTTCCTCCGGCGTTTCATGACTTCTTCATGCGCGACATGCAGTTTGCCAACGAAGAAGCTTATCTGGCGTGCGCCGCTCCCGGTCATACGCAGGCCGGCCACGTGTTCTTTCCCGGCTGCCAGTTGGCGGCGGGCGATCCGCGACATGTGGAGCTCACGTACCATTACCTTTTGCAACACATCCCTGATCTGGCGCTGATACTCGGCTGTTGCGGCGCTCCGGCAGAGTGGGCGGCCGAGACGGCGATGAGGGATGAAGTCGCGGAGAGGTTGACGCACGAATGGGAACGGTTGGGCAGGCCAGAGTTCGTGTTCGCGTGCCCCACCTGCCGACTGCAGTTTGAGAGGCACATGCCGGAGATCAAGGGAACCTCGCTGTACAGTCTGCTGCTCGATGTGGGGCTGCCTGAACTCGAGGCCGGCGAGCGTCAGGCGGCCTGCGTTTTTGATCCGTGCTCCAGCCGGTACGATGAATCCGCTCAGCAGAGTGTGCGGCGGATCGCCGAGCAGGCAGGTATCAGTCTGACCGAGCTTCCCTACAGCGGCGAGAAGTCCCAGTGCTGCGGTTGGGGGGGACACATAGCTGCGGCCAACCCCAAACTGCTGGACACGATCGTCCGCAACCGCGTGTCGGCCGAGTCTCTTCCGTACATCACCTACTGTGCGAACTGCCAGGAGGTGTTCAGCCGGCGCGGAAAAGCGGCGCGGCATATCCTTGATGTAGTGTTGGGCTTGGACGAAGCGGAGCGTCCGACGGCGTCTTTGGGACAGCGGCGGGCCAACCGGATGGCGGCCAAGCGGACCGTGCTTGCTAGGGAGTGGGGGCTTGATGTGACGGACGCCGGAGAGGATCTGCAGCGTGGAGGGGAAGGGTTGACCATACCCGACGAACTGCTGACAAGGATGTATGACGAGCGGATCCTAGAAAGTGATGTCCGCAGGACCATCGAGTACTGTGAATCCACCGGAAACGCTGTGTACGACCCGAGCCGCCAAGTCTACATGGGCCACCTGCGTATCGGGGTCATCACCTATTGGGTCGAATATGCGAAGTCTGACCAAGGCTATACGCTCACCAACGTGTTTTCTCATCGCATGGAGATCGTTGAGCGATGAGGGGACGGATGTCGTTCGCCAAAGGCCTGGGCCCGGGTTCACAGGGGCCGCGGATAACGTATGGCGGCGCGGAGTGTAGCGCTGTGAGCGGAGGGTTGTATGGGTGAGCTGATCTGTGTGAAATGCAAGGTGGCTTTGGTGGAGGAGAAGACTGAGCTGCGCTACTTGGGCCACTCCGTGAGTGTCGTGGCCCTACGATGCCCTGAGTGTGGGCAGGTCTGTCTTTCTGAGGAGCTCGTGAGGGGAAGGATCAATGAGGCGGAGATGACCCTGGAGGACAAGTGACGAGCAGGGTAAGGCGGGCGC
>JAXGNF010000060.1:0-15843 GCA_040768135.1 Thermoleophilia bacterium
AACCACGCGTCTGGGCCGAGACCTTCGAGGCGAGGAGCAGGTCCCCCTGTGGTCAGATGGACTCTGCCGAACTTACGCAGGTCACGGAACTCCAAACGGATGCGGTCCCCGTCCTCTCCGACAAGCACGAACATGAATCTGCTGTGACGATCGGGAGCCGCGTGGCCACCGAGCGGCGTGTAAGCACTTCTCGAGCTTTCGGTCTCATCGTGGACGATCAGCAACTGGCCGGTCATCCCAAGGTGTAGGGTAAGGAAGTAATCATCGCTGAGCGGTACGAGGAGGAATTTCCCCAGACGGTCAACACTCAACACGCGGCGGCCAGGCAGGGCTTTTTGCACCTCTTCAGGCCAACAGTCCCGAAGCATTGCCGGTTCGATGCGCTCCACGGCGACAAAGTCCCTGCCGGGTAATACTCGCGCCAGCTGGCGTCGGACGGTCTCAACCTCGGGGAGTTCGGGCATGGCTCACGGTTCTACACTACATACTCTCCGGAGCGCTCACGCCCAGGAGGCCCAAACAGCGGGCGATGACCCGTTTCGTGACCAAGCAGAGAGCGAGCCGGGAGGCGCTCTCGTCAGGCGCCGTTCCGATCACCCGGCAGTGTTTGTAAAACACGTGAAAGTCACCGGCCAACTCCTGCGCATATCCGACAATGCGATGCGGAGCCCGGCGTTCCGCGGCGTCTTGGACGACGTCGGGGAAGCTTTCCAGGCGCTTGACCAGCGCCCGTTCGTACGGAACGGCAAAGACATCCGAGCCTGCCGGCACTCTGGCTTCCATGCCGGCGGGGACATTGCGTATGATGCTGGCGATGCGGGCATGTGCGTACTGCACGTAGTAAACCGGATTGTCCTGCGACTGGCGTCGGGCAAGGTCGAGGTCCAGATCGAGAGTCTGATCATGTGAACGGGATACAAGGAAAAAACGCGCTGCGTCAACGCCTATGGCTTCGACGAGTTCCGCCAAGGTCACCATCTCGCCGCGTCTGGTGGACATCTGCTTCAGTTCGCCCTCTTCCAGCAGGTTCACCAACTGACCGATGATGACTTCCAGAGCGCCCGTCCGTCCGGCCAGGATCTCGACGGCCGCCTTCATCCGGGGAACATAACCGTGGTGATCTGCTCCCCAGATGTTGATCAGATGCTCGAACCCCCGCTCCAGTTTGTCCTCATGGTAGGCGATGTCGGCTGCGAAATACGTGGGCACCCCATTCTGTCGAACTAGGACCCGGTCTTTGTCATCCCCACGAGTCGTGGTCCGTAGCCAGATGGCGTCGCCTTCGCGATAAGCCTCTCCCGTCTCGACGAGGCGCCGCACCACCTCCTCCAGCCGGCCCTCCGTGTGAAGACGGGTCTCGCTGAACCAACAGTCGAACAGTACTCCGAACGCCTCGAGCTCTGTCCTCATCTCCTCGAGCATGGCCTGACAGGCGCGCTGCCTGAAGAAGAGCAGTGCTTCTTTCGTCAAGGCATCGTCGGGCCACTCGTCAGACCTCTCAGAAGGCTCCTCGTCCTCGTCCTCGTATAATGTCTCTCCCGGAGCCGGTCCCGCCGACTTAGATGTGTTTCCGTCTGGAGCCCCGGTGGAGGTTGTGGCGGCGGCTCGGGTGAGGATCTCCAGATAACGGTCGTCCACCTCAGCACGGATATCGGTCGCTATTGTCTTGACGTACTCACCGTGATAACCATCGCGAGGTAGGGATAGGTTCACTCCGAAGGACTGCGCGTATCGGGCGGCAACACTGCGACCGAAGCGGTCCATCTGCCGGCCGTAATCGTTGATGTAGAATTCAGTGGCTACGTTCATCCCGCTGAACTTGAGCAGCCTCTGGAGTGCGTCCCCGTATGCGGCATAGCGTCCGTGTCCCACGTGCAGGGGACCGTTGGGGTTGACACTGACGAATTCCAAGTTCACACGGGGATGGGGCCGATCGGCACCGTGTCCGAAGTCCTCGCCAGCCGCCAGCATCTCGGTCATGGCTTCTATGTATGCAGCACGGCCCAGCGTGAAGTTGAGAAATCCGGGCCCGGCTACCTCAAGTCCGTCGACTACCCGAGCGATTTCGGGGTCGGCCAGTAGACGCGCACGAAGCTCCTCAGCCAGTGCCCGCGGTGAGCGACGCGCAGTTTTCGCCATCTGCATGCAAAGCGGAGTGGCGTAGTCGCCGTGGGCTTCTTCGGCGGGTCGTTCGAGCCGGCATACGGGGATTTCGGACAATCCTAGCTCGGACGCCCATTCCGCCACCACGCGTTGCACTCTCTCGGTTATCACGTCTCTCTCATCCTCGTCTCTGTCGCTCTGTCCCAGTCTCGCGCCCGTGCTGCATCTAGTGGTGATAGGGTTCACCCCGTTCGATCCGGACCGCCCGGTACATCTGCTCAAGCACGATACAACGTGCCATCTGGTGCGGAAAAGTCAGACTCGAAAGCGACCAACAGACATCGGCGGAGTCGAGCACACGCTGATCAAGTCCCGAGGCGCCCCCAAGCACCAGTTGGAAGTGGCTACGTCCGGCAAGCTTCTTATCTGCAAGGAATCTACTCCAAGTCCTCGACGAATACTGCTCACCACGCTCGTCGACCGCAATGGTGTATGCGCCTTTGCGGAGAAGTTGGAGCAGCGCCGTCCCCTCTTTGATTCTGGCCTGCCCTTCGCCCTGCCCCAACGACGACTCGGGCACCTCGAACACCTCGAGATTCATATAGGGACGCACCAGATCTTCGTAGTGACGCCAGACCTGCTGGTACTCCCGGCTCAAACGTCCGACACAGATGATGCTGGCACGCATACAGGTCAGATGAAGGGAAGATCTTCGATCTCGTCTTCGTCGTAGAGCACAGGCTTCTTTCGAATCTGTTTGTACACTGGGTCTTTCAGAGTACTGGGCATGCTCCGCCACAGACACACGTCGGCCTTCAGATAGCGGGTCTTGATATCCTCGGAGCACTCCAACGTGCAGGTCGCACAGAACTCTACTTCGGTCAGCAGTTTTTCCCGCCACGGTCTTTCCCCCTCATCTACTCTCCGGATGGCGTCGAGGAGGAGGTTCTCAACATCCCGGAAGGGCGGGACGGCGAAGGAGACGGACCGCACAGGAAGACTGAAACGAAAAGTGCCTGAATTCCAGAACATGAGTTGCATGACCGCGTCGCCAATATGATTATCCACGATCTCGCGGAGGTGGCGTAGGTCACCTTTGGCTCGCTCAAGCAGCAGAGCCAGAGCGGGTGGGGAGTCCTCCCGTTCGCCCGCTTCCATGAAACACTCTTTCACCTGTGCCTCTGTCAAACCGCGGGCCGTCACCAGCTTGGCCGCTAAGGTCTCGTCCCAGGCCGGCGCCGTAATAGCTTCAATGCGACCTCGGCTCAGATAGATCTCACCGAAATCCTCGTAATCCTGGATCTCGAGCACGCCGGTGCGTCGTTGACCCGCCAAGAACTGCAGAACCGTGAAGAGCGGGAATTGTCTTATATCTCCCCAGAGGATCATGTAGGGCATTCTAGCGCAATTCGTCAATCATCTCTCGCTACCGTCAGGACAGTGGACAGGACGCCATAGCCGCGGTAGAGTCCCTTCACCAAACAAGAAGCTTCTACAGGAGGGCAGTCAATGGAAGAGAAACACGAGCAGATCGTAGCGAAGATCACGGACACCACATCGAACCCGGCTCCGCTCGGACTGCTGGGATTTGGTATGACCACGGTCCTCCTCAACATCCATAACACCGGTTACTACGAACTCGGCGCTATGATCCTGGCGATGGGCGTGTTCTACGGTGGCCTCGCCCAGATCTTCGCAGGATGGATGGAGTGGAAGAAGGGCAATACCTTCGGCACCGTGGCCTTCTCTTCATACGGCCTCTTCTGGTTGACGCTGGTCGGCCTTCTGATCCTGCCAAGCATGGGGATCTGGCAGGGCACCACTGAAGGCCTGATGGGCTGGTACTTCTTCTTCTGGGGGTTTTTCACATTCTGCATGTTCATCGGTACGCTAAGGATCAACCGCTCTCTGCAGGTGGTCTTCGGCACTCTTGTCATCTTGTTCCTACTCTTGGCCATCCGTGATTGGGCCGGCAGCGCGGTTGTCGGGAAGATCGCCGGCTGGGAAGGCATCATCTGTGGGCTATCTGCAATCTATGCGGCCGTAGCACAGGTGCTCAACGAGGTCTACGGCAAAGTGGTGCTCCCGCTGGGGCCGGTGACGAAGAAATAGACCTTCGATCGATCGCCCCTCATACGGCGGTCTCCTTTCGAAGCCCACGCTGAATCAATCGGGGCACCGGCGTCTTCCCCGACGCCGGTGCCCCGATTCTCTTTCGATCACCCGTAACCGACTGGCTATCGACCCTGAAGCTTCCGACCCTCAAGTCTACCCGTCTCCCGAGATCGGTTAGTGCGTGATCTCAGCGCGCCGCGGCTCTATTCCGTCGCAGAGCGCGTCAAGCGAGGCGGTCGTATCATGATCGTCAGCACTATACCGACCGCACAGAACGCCGCCGAGATGTACCATACCCAACTGTAGCTACCCGTCGACTTGTTGAGGGCGTCGATGATGTATGGCCACACTACCCCTCCGATACCATAGGCCGTGAACAGCAAGCCGTAGTTGGCCCCCAGGCACTGGGTCCCGTAATAGTCGGCCGTCAGGCAGGGCATGATCGCCAGGTATCCTCCGAAACAGAATCCGATGATGCAGATGCCGATCAGCCAAGTGGAGACGTTGTCGGTCCACCGCATGAGGCCGAGAAACGCCACGATGTAAAGGACGAACATCACAACGATGGTACGAAGACGCCCGAGCCTATCCGACAAGGAGCCCCAGGACAACCTGCCCAGAGCGTTGAAGATGCCCAGAACCATGACTCCTACGGTCGCCAGCCCGGACCCGGCGCCGGCCACGTCAAGGCCGAGGGTCTTGGCTTTGCCGATGGTCATAAGACCGACTCCCGCACCCAGGAAGTACACGAGCCAAATGACCCAGTATTGCCACGTCCTGACCGTTCGATTCAGAGGGCACTCAACTACTTCCTGAACGGCTGCCGGTGGGTTCCATCCGGCCGGTTTCCAACCGGGAGGCGGCACCTGGAGCATCGAGCCGGCCCCACAGACAAGAACAAGGAAGACGGCCGCTAAGATATAGAAAGTCGAGGCTATACCAACGCTATCAAGCAGCGCACTAATCACTGGAGCGAACACGACGGTGGCGAGGCCGAACCCGAACACTGCGATCCCCGTGATGAATCCGCGCTTGTCGGGAAACCACTTCACAAGAGTGGCCACCGGGGTGACGTAGGCGAAGCCCACTCCCAAACCGCCCAACACACCATAGGTCAACACCACCCCGATAACAGTATCGCCTACGACACCGGTCAGCGCGGCTCCGAGAGCAAGCATCAGGCCTCCGGCCATGGCCACTTTGCGGGGACCGATGCGGTCTTGAATACGACCGGCGACTATCATGCCGATGGCGAAGAAAAGGAGCGAAGCCTGGTAGGGATAGCCCGTTTCTACTTTGGACCATGCAAAGCCGTCCTCTTTTTCCAAAACCGGTCGAAAGACGGACCATGCGTAGAGAACGCCCAAGCACAGCTGCATAACAAGGGCGGCCCCCACTATCACCCAGCGGTTGATGACCTTCTCTAGGCCTTCCTTCTGATCCACGTATCCTCCCCTAGCTTCCCCGATTTTTCTGATCCGACCGAGACGGATGCCCGACGGCGCGCCACCCTGTCCGGCGGCGCCGCTCCCAGGCTATCACGGGCCCTCTTCCGGCCGCAAACCGCTCCAACCAACACTGATCCTGACTGAGCCCGTAGTGTTGTAGCCCCGTGTCTTCAGGTGTCTTCTCGGGCTGGGATCTTAGTAATCCAAGGCCGGTCACTCGGTTTTCAGTGACCGGGGTCGTCTGAGCCTCCACGCCACCCCTCGGTGCGGTGCGAAGATGAAAATCAGGACAAAGATTCCAGTGGCCACAAGGACTATGGCGCCGCCAGAGGCCAGGTCTAAGTAGTAGCTCGCATAGAGGCCACCAACTGCCGACACCATTCCTATTAGGGCGGATACGGCCATCATCGAAGGCAATCGGCGCGTGAGCAGATAGGCACCGGCCGGAGGCGTGACCAACATGGCCGCTACGAGAGCCACTCCCACTGTGCGCAGCGAGACCACGATAGTTGCCGCGAGCATGAGAAACAGGATCGTCCGGAGACCGTGTATGCGCAACCCCAGAGTCTGACCCAGGATAGGGTCGAACGAGACCACCAGCAACTGTTTGTAAAGCAGAGCGATCGCCGCCAGGACAACTGCAGCCAGCCCCCCGCTGATGGCGAGATCGACACTGCTTACCCCGAGCACGTTGCCGAACAGAATATGGGTCAGATCAACGGCGTACGTGTCCATGGTGCTGATCAACACCACCCCCAAAGCCAGGGCAGCAGCAAAGAAGATGCCAATGGCCGTATCCTCTTTGATCACTCCCGACCGCGATACATAGCTGATGCCCACAGCCACGAGAAGACCGGCCACCAGCGCTCCCACCAGTAGATTCGCCCCAACCAGATAAGCAACCGCGACTCCGGGTAGGACCGCATGGGCCAACGCATCTCCGAGAAACGCCATGGAACGCAGCACTATGTAGCAACCGATGACAGCACAGACGACGCCCACGATGAGCGAGGCGGCGAGCGCCCTCTGCATGAAGCCTAGGGTGAACGGTTCGGTCAACCAGTCCATTACAGCCCCTCGCTCCCACCGGGATCTGATCTGCTGCACCTGTCGCAGTGGCACCCATCTACCCCGCCTACGGGACCGTGACCGCCACAGCATCGGTCGATGACGATCGCCCTACCGTTGACGACTACCATCTGCCCCCCGAAGGCCGCCTGCAGGTTCTGCTCAGTGAAAACCAATTCGGGATCGCCCACGCTTATCAGGCACTTGTTCAACAAGACCACTTGGTCGAACCGCTCTGAGGCAAGGTCGAGATCATGGGTCGAGACCAGTACCGTGACGTCGCGCGCCCTCAGACCGGCCAGCAGGTCGAGAGTAGCCTCTCTGGTTCCGATATCGACGCCGGTGAACGGCTCGTCGAGAAGCAGCACATGAGGCTCCTGCGCTAAGGCGCGGGCCAAGAACACACGCTGTTGCTGTCCTCCGGATAGCTCACCGATGGGGCGCTGAGCGAGTTCCACGATGTCCATACATTCCAGGCTTTGGTGAACAACGGTCCGATCGGACGCCGTTAGTCGTTTGAGCCACCGCCCCCGCCCGTAGCGCCCCATGGCGACCACGTCGAACACGGTCACCGGGAAGCGCCAGTCGACCTCCTCCCTTTGTGGCACATAGGCGATAGGATCCCGGTATTCACTAGGGGGGCGGCCATGGAGGAGTATCTCCCCACTGCGCAAAGGGGCCAGTCCCATCAAGGCTTTGAATAACGTCGACTTGCCGGCCCCATTGGGGCCTACCACCGCCACCTGCGCCCCATGCGGGATACCGAGGGTCACCGAATCCAGTGCAGCCCGCTGACCGTAGAACACGCTGACTCCGCGTAATTCGAGAAGGTCGGTCATCGAAGCGCCTCTACGATACGCTTGACGTTCCAACGCATCATCTCCACATATGACGAAGCGTTGTCTCCCAAGGAGGCCACAAGCAGGTCGTCCACCACTTCCACCCCGGCTTCTCGAGCTATTTGCCGCGCCAGATCAGCGTTGCTGCCCGTTTCTAGAAAGATGGCCGGTGCGCGGCTGGTCTTGATATCCGCAATGAGTGCAGCCACCTTCTGGGCCGATGGAGATCCCTCTCCCGACACCGTAGGGAACACGGTGCCCACTACTCGAAACCCATACCGCGCAGCGAAGTAGCCAAAACTCTGGTGGTTGGTCACCAGCAGTCTCCGCTCCGGGGCTACCGTGTCTACCTGCGACGTTATCCAGGCGTCTAGTTCACGCAGAGTTCGTGAGTATTCCTCGGCATTCCTCTGGTATTCCGCTGTATGGACCGGGTCCACAGCGCCAAGACCCCGGGCTATGTTCTCCACATAAGTGACCACCAAGAGCGGGTCGAGCCAGGTGTGTGGATCCTCGGAGACCCCAGGCAGGCCTGCCGCGGCTTCGATGACTACGAGGTTGCCACCACAGACCCCGGTCAACAAGGAGTCCAACTGTGGCACCAAGCCGATCGCGTTGATGACAACGGCAGAGCTTTCGGCAATCCGTCTTGCGTCTTTGGGCGTCGGCTCAAAGGAGTGAGGGTCGGCTCCAATGGGAAGAATGGCCGAAACCTTCAGGCGGTCACCCGCGGTGTTCTGGGCGATGTCGGCCATGAAAGTGGTATCCGCCGATACCACCAGCCCGTTGTCCGTCAGGCCGTTCTTCGCGGTCGATCCTGCGCAGCCCACGACTCCTAGGGCAATCACCACGGCCCATGCAAGCATCACCACGCGCGTTAGGGCCCGTCTCATTTCGCGGCCGTCCTCACTTGACCTGCGCAGCACGTTCCAGCAATGTTCGGTCTTTGATGTGCACCCGGCGCCCCTGGGTTTCGACGGCTCCGGCGCGTGCCAGTTGGCTGAACGCCCTGGAGAGAGTCTCGGGGACTGTGCCCACCGCAGCGGATAGCTGGGTCTTCGTCACCTCGAGATCGACGATCTGTTCGGAATCCCCGGCCGACGCAAGCGAAAGCAGGTGAGCCGCCAAACGCTGCGACACGTCTCGCAAGGACAGATCTTCTATGAGCGACGCGAAGAAACGGAGACGAGCCGACAGCGCGGCAAGCAATCGCATGGCCACCTCGGGCTCTCGCGCAACAAGGTCAAGGAATGCCTGGCGGGGGATGTATACGGCTTCACTCGTCTCGAGGGCTTCTGCGCTGGCCGGATAGGGCTCTCCTGACAAAACCGCCACTTCTCCGACCGGCTCACCAGGCCCCATGATCTTCAGCGTTTGTTCACGCCCTTTGGGAGACAGTTTGAAGACCTTGATTCGGCCCCGGAGCACCACGTAAAGCCCTTCAGCGCGTTCACCTTCAAAAAAGACGGCCTGTTCAGCGACGAAGTGCTTCCGACGACCGCGTGCCGCCAGCTCCTCAAGATGCCTGTGGTCTAAGCCCTCGAAAAGGTCGGTTCGCTGCAGTACCGACACCAATTCAAGCCGCGGCCGGTGGCCTCGATGTATTTCGTGCAGGCCTTCCAAAGAACCTCTCTTCTTGCAGTACCTTGGGAACTTACAGCACTTGACTTTGGTCAAGGTGGGGTCGCAAAGACTATGTTAGCTTCTTACCAGCAAAACATATGGCCGACCCAGGAGGTACTGATGTTCTGTTATCAGTGTGAACAGACCGCTAAATCGACTGCCTGTACTGTGAAAGGGGTCTGCGGCAAGGACGATGAGGTTGCTGCTCTCCAGGACGCTCTGGTGTATGCGCTGAAGGGCCTGGCCTTGGTCGCAGAGAAAGCGGCATCGGAGGGATTGGTACCGGAGGATACCTACTCTTTCTTGGCAGCAGGCCTTTTCGTCACCCTTACCAATGTGAACTTCGATCCCCAGGCCGTTAAGCAGTGGGTCGATGAGACTGTCGCCCGTCGGGATGCTATCAAGGCGGCTTTGAACGAGAAGAAGCCAGGGATATCATTTGCCGAGCCCCCGGTTGCGTTCGTGCCTGCGGAGACGGTCGAAGGTCTCGCCGCGCAGGGCAAGGAGCACGGCATCAATTCTGAGGCTTCGGCTGATGCCAACATCCGCTCACTGCAACATACGATCTTATTCGGGCTCAAAGGCGTAGCGGCATACGCCTTCCATGCTGCGGAGTATGACTACCGCGATGAGGTGGTCGACAAATACTTCGTAGAGGCCCTCGCGGACCTAGCTCGTTACGACGAAGGAGACCTCGACACTTGGATTGCCAAGACCCTCCGTTGCGGCGAGATCAACTACAAAACGATGGAGTTGTTAGACAAGGCCAATACCGAAAGCTTCGGGGTCCCTGTTCCCACTGAGGTACCCCTGGGGGTCAAGGCCGGCAAGGCCATACTGGTCTCCGGGCATGACTTCCTCGACCTAGAGGCCCTGCTGAAGCAGACAGAGGGCAAGGACATCACGGTCTACACACACGGTGAGATGCTCCCCGCTCACGCGTACCCGAAGCTCAAGGCTTATCCACATCTCTACGGCAACTGGGGGACAGCCTGGCAGAATCAGAAGAAGGAGTTCCCAGAGTTCCCTGGGGCCATCTTGATGACTACCAACTGCATCCAGATCCCGCCAGACTCCTATGTCGACAATATCTTCAGCACATCGGTAGTCGGTGCGCCGGGTGTCAAACATGTGGACGGGCGCGATTTCAGCGCCGTCATAGAACGGGCTCTGGCTCTGCCCGGATTCCCCGCCGACGCTGCGGGCAAGACGGTGCACGTGGGCTTCATGCGCAACGCGGTCCTTTCCCACGCCGACAAGATCATCGAGCTAGTCAAGACCGGCAAGATCAAGCATTTCTTTTTGGTCGGAGGTTGCGACGGGGCCAAGCCCGGTCGTGACTACTACACCCGGTTCGTCGAGCAGACTCCCGACGATACGGTGATATTGACCCTGGCCTGTGGCAAATACCGCTTCTACGACAAAGACCTCGGCACGATCGAAGGGCTTCCCCGATTACTCGACATGGGTCAGTGCAACGACGCCTATTCGGCCGTCCAAGTAGCGCTCGCCCTTGCCGACGCGTTCGAAGTGGGTGTGAACGACCTACCTCTGTCGTTGATCCTCTCTTGGTACGAGCAGAAGGCGGTGGCCATCCTGCTCACCCTGCTTCATCTCGGGCTCAAAAACATCTACCTTGGGCCCACGCTTCCGGCGTTCCTGACCCCCGATGTGGCTAAGTTCATCGTCGATACGTTCGACCTACGTCCGATCGCCACCCCGGAGGAAGACCTGGCAGCCATTCTGGCCTGATAAACACGTAGCGGCTTCACGCCGGAACTTGCCCGGTGCGGTCCGGAGGCCTCCGGACCGCACCGGCACCTCCTGCGCACACGCAGCCGTCGTGTCCGATCGACCCCGTCCTTGGGCTACCGTGGCCGTCTCCTCACAGAGGGACGGCCTCTCCCCCCTCTGGCCCACGGGGCTGGAGCCATACGGCCACGGACATCACATCACGATCTTGTTGAGCGGGTACTCCACGATACCCTGTGCTCCCGCCTCTTTGAGGCGCGGGATGATCAAGCGCACCACCGGCTCGTCGATGATGGTGTTAACGGCCAACCACTCTTGGTCGCTAAGAGACGAGATGGTAGGCCTTTGCAGTGCAGGCAACACCTCTAGCACCGCCTCAAGCCGACTCCGCCGCACATTGAGCATCAACCCGACTTTGCCCAAAGCGGCAATGGCCCCCTGCAGCAACATGACGATGTCTTCGAGTTTGCGCCGCTTGGCGGGCTCCTCCCACGAGTCGAGGTTCGCTATCAGCTGCGTGTTTGATTCAAGCACCGTCTCCACGATACGTAGCTTGTTGGCCCGCAGCGAACTCCCGGTCTCGGTGACCTCGACGATGGCGTCCGCAAGCTCTGGAGGCTTCACCTCAGTGGCCCCCCAGCTGAACTCCACTTTGGCTGTAACACCTTTCTCGGCCAGGTAACGCTTGGTCGTCGCAACCAACTCCGTCGCTATGATCTTTCCCTCGAGGTCGTTCACCCTTTGCACGTTTGACGCCTCAGGCACGGCCAGTACCCACCTCACCTTGCCGAAACTCTGCTTCGCATAGACCAGATCACAGACCGCGTACACGTCGGCACCGCTCTCCTGAACCCAGTCGTGCCCGGTGATGCCGGCGTCGAGGATGCCGTTTTCGACATAGCGGGCCATCTCCTGAGCCCGGATCAAGAGACACTCTATCTCGGGGTCGTCGATGACTGGGAAATACGAGCGGCTGGACGTGGTCAGATTGTAGCCGGCCCGTCGGAATAGATCGATGGTCGCGTTTTCGAGGCTACCCTTGGGAATGCCGAGTTTGAGGATCATGGCGAACTCTCTTTGCTACTTGACTCTGGGTGGCGGCATTATAACCCGGCTGATGCCCACTCCCCTGCCGCTGCTGTGCCGGTTTCGTGCCGCAGGCCGTCGAGACGAAAACCTCGCATCGATCCCTGTATCGGGCCTGCTACCTTATGGCCGGGGGTCGCGGTCATGCCGCCCTGTATGGTATAAGAGAATCTGTCTCCTCCGAACCGTGGGTGGCGCCAGGGGCATCGGGCTCTGGGGGAACCGTGGTCGGGCCGACGGAATGACCGGCCAACGTCGACGTGTGCGAGCGTCGATGAAGGCGACCGGCTTGCGTCGTGTCCAACAACTGGACCGCCGGCCGCTCGGCGCTGCCTCGTCGGCGCTCTGCCGGCACACGAAAGGAGGCATCATGAGAGTCGGCCTTATGGGCTTCGGGAAAGCGGGTCGATCAGTAGCCAGGGTGCTTCTTGAATCGGAGAAGACCAGTCTGCAATGGGTTATCCGCCGCTCGAGTATGCTCTCGCACCGGTCGGTGCCCGAATTCTTAGGCATCGATTCCGACGAGCCCGGACTCATCTACCGAACAGACGAGTTTGCGGCTGATGATCTGTTCGACACGCATCCCGTCGACTTCGTAGTGGACTTCTCTTCCGGGGAAGGTCTCGACTACTATGGGGAGGCGGCCGCGAGGCGCGGGATAGGCATTGTCACCGCCGTATCCCAATATGCCCCCGAGCAACTCAACACCCTCCGTCAGTTCGCAGAGCGCACGATCGTGATGCACTCCCCCAACATCACACTGGGTATCAACTTCCTGATCATCGCCGCCCAGATACTGAAGAAGATCGCACCCTACACCGATATCGAGGTGATAGAAGAGCACTTCAAGCAGAAGACAGAAGTCTCGGGGACGGCGAGATTGATCGCCAGCACGCTGGACCTCCCGGAAGAGAGCACCAAGACCATCCGCGCCGGAGGAATCATCGGAGTGCATGAGATTCTATTTGGTTTTCCCTATCAGACCGTCCGCCTGCGGCACGAGTCGATCTCCCGCGAGGCCTTCGGTAACGGAATCTTGTTCGCAGTCGAGAACCTAGAAGGCAAACCCAAAGGTCTGTACCGCATGGAAGATTTGCTGATTCCTTACTTCCACCTCGAAGAACCGGCTACCCAGATAGCTACGGTGATCAAGCGGCCTTGGTGGAGACGTTTCTCTCTCAGCAACTACACCTCGTTGAACTCCACGACTAACGGCTCCGCCCGCAAAACAGTATCCGCGACAGATGGCCGGGGACGCGGCCCGACCTCCTAACCATCGCCGTCGGCGGAAGCGCCCAGCCTGCCCATAACCACCGCGCCTGTCTCATCCTCCGGCAAACGGTAGGTCGCACTCTGCGACCGTCTAGTCCTCCTTCAAGGTGAGAGGCTCACCGCAACACACGAACCCCTCGATGCGGCAGACCTCCTCAGATTCGTCCCCCTCTATGTGAGTGCACTCCTCGAGCACCTCGATCTCGAGGCCGCACTGTTCACAGTAATAGACTTCGCCTTCACGCATCTCGTCACATCGTGGCATCTTTCATCTCCTCCCCAAACACGCCGCCAACAACAACGCTTGTCTCTGCCACTCACCTCGGGCCGGTCACAAGCCCTTGCTCCTGCGTGTGGGCGTGCAGATATTCTTGTGGATCAGTCATGCACCGCAGGCATTCCAGGCTCTTCCAGATGAGCGCAGGCCGAGGCAGTCTACCCACACTCCGCCCCTGCCGGTTGAATAGCGCGCGCCACGCACGTCCGGCCAAGATCCGCGGCGAGTAGACCGCGGCATACAACCGGGCGTACTCACGATAGAAACGCTCCAAGCTCAGTCTGGTTGGAAGCACGGCGTGAGCGAGGTCAAACATGTCCCAGTCCCGCGTGGTCAGCGCCCCTTGGACCTGTTCGTAGAGGGAGGTGCCGGGGAGCGGGGTAAGCACGGTGAACCATGCATTGGGGATGGCGTGTCGTCGTACGTATTCGCGCAGTCTTCGAAAATCGCCCTCTCCGTAGTCTGGGTCGACAATGAGGGTGCCGAAGATGTTGATCCCCACCTTCTTCAGGATGGCCAGGGCCCGTTCGTTGCTCTCTACGGTGTTCGCCTTGCGTACGTCGTCCAGTCCCTGCTTATCGATCTTCTCGAGGCCAAGAAATACTGTGGCAAACCCGGCCTCGCGCAACCTAGCGACCGTCTCTGGATGTTGAGCGATGGCATCGGTGCGGGCTTGGAAGATGAACCGCTTCTTAATACCACGCTGCATTAAGAGGTCCGCAATGGCTTCCGCTCTGGGGACACGGGCAAGAAAATTATCGTCGACGATGAAGATGTTTGGACTCTCGATAGTCTCGAGTTCTTCGACGACTTTTCCGGCACTTTTGAAACGCACCCTCCCCCGGTGAAACCGCCATACGCTACAGAAAGTGCATCTATGCGAACAGCCCCGACTGGTCTCCAGGCCGGCCAAGGATCCTCGGACCCCGAGGTGGTATTTCTTGCGAAAAGAATGTGTGTATGAGCGAGACGGAAAGGGTAGGGCATCCAGGTCTGCGATCAGAGGGCGGGGGCCAGTGGATATCTGCCCATGCGGCCTGTTGATCACCACTCCGGCTACAGAGAGCGGGTCATCTCCTGCTTCAAGTGCACTCAGGAGTTGCGGAGCGGATGACTCCCCTTCGCCGATTATCACGGCGTCGACCAGCGGTCCGGCAAAATCACCCGGATTGAGCGAGGCATGGTGCCCGCCAACGAACACGAACGCTCTTGGGAAGGCGGCTTTAAGGGCAGCGGCGACCCGTAGAGACTCAGCTACGTCGACCGTGAAGGCGCAACTGATGCCGCACACCTCGGCAGAAAAGCCGGAGATCGCCCGCTCCAGATCCACCCCGGGCAGGAGATCAACGAGCCTGACGTCGTGGTCGTGCTCGAGTGCAGCCGCCACCATCTCCAAGCCCAGAGGTTCCACCAGTGCCATCGACCGGAAACCGCCCCTGAAGCCGGCCCGCGCCTGCTGCCGCGGCTGCACCAGTAACACCTTCATCGTTGTCTTCTCGGGATCGTCAATTCCACTGTCAGAAACGAATCGTCCGGTGCCACGTCTTCACCATACCACCGTCTATCCGAGCAGTCGACAGGTCGTCGACCGGTTGCTCTGGTGGTCAGCAGATTTTCTCCGGGTGCTCCAGGAGGTCTTTCCAATAGTCGATATGGCCGTATTCGTCGGCGCGGTCTTTTTCGATCACGGCTCGCGTGTCTTCGTCCCATTCGATGTCGGCCAGCAACTGTCCATAATGGTGGACCGCCTTGGTCTCAACCCACACCCCGGTCTTCAGGAGCCGACGAGCGCCCAGCAGGCGGGATCCCAGCCCAAACACATAGCCGACCATCCAATAAGCCCATCTCAGTTTGCTGGGCGTGAAGCCGTGTTCGTAGAGTTTCGTTTGGAAGTCCTGGACATGGGTCATCTCGTTACACATCGCTGCCGTTAGTTGACGGTTCAACGGGCACGGTTTTGACGTGATCTGACACTTATAGATATTGGCGGCCATGATCTCCAGAGTGTGTAACGTGCGAAGCCCCTTCTTCACTGCCGCCCGCCGCTCAGAAGACCAACCGTCACCCCTGAGCTTGATCTGTTCCGCCCGCATCTCCGGCCGGATGATCGATGTGTCGTATGCCATCCTCACAACCTCCATTCCGGTCATAACACGTCCGTACCCATAGCTCTGGGGCCTGAATACCCCTTGAAGCAAGTTCGTAAGCCCTGGTGTGGCAAACCCCGGTGGACTGCAGGCGGGCGATCGAGTGGGCTAGG
>JAXGNF010000061.1:0-11919 GCA_040768135.1 Thermoleophilia bacterium
GCGAGCGCCGGTATTGGGGCTGCCATCGCCCGGCTATTCGCGAGCCGGGGTGCGGCCGTGGTGCTGGTGGCGCGGAGGGAGAACCTGTTGAATCAACTTGAGGTTGAGCTTAATAGTCATGATTACGCCGCCCTTGCAGTGCCGGGTGATGTCACCGACCCGGAGTGCCCCGCCAAGGTTTTTTCGGCGGCGCTTGAGGCGTTTGGCCGGGTGGACATCTTGGTCAACAACGCGGGCATATCCGATCACCACTGGGCGGCGAGTCGTACCCCCGACGAACTCTGGGAGCGGGTAGTGGCCGTTAACCAGACTGCTCCCTTTCGGTTCGCGCGGGAGGCCCTGCGCCACATGACCGCCCAGGGCTCGGGCAATATCATCAACATCTCGTCCATCGGAGGGGTATATTCCATCGCAGGAGCGGCGTATTCGGCTTCGAAGATCGCGCTTATCGGCCTGACCAAGAACATTGCCGTGCAGTATGCAGGTACCGGGATTCGCTGCAACGCCGTCTGCCCAGGGCCTACCGATACCGACATGCTCGCCGAGTCGGGGCCTTTCGACGACGAGATGCTTGCTATCACCGGACGGCGGATGGATACGACCACAGGCATGTCGGAGGCCATCGATATGGCTAATGCTTGTCTGTTTTTCGCCTGTGACGAATCCCGCTACATAAACGGGCAGTGTCTTGTGATCGACAAAGGGAGCTGTCTGTGATGACCGGCGCGGCTGGGCCGGACAGCGTGGCGGGGCCGGACGCTGCGACAAGAAGAGATAGCGCAGGGTTGTCGCGCCTATCAGGCAGGTACACCGTGATCACCGGGGGCAACTCGGGGATCGGGGCCGCAACCGCGCGCCTCTTCGCTACGGAGGGCGCCCGCGGAATCGCCATTCTGGACATCGAAATACCAGGCGTCGACTTCGGTGCCGTCGCGGAGTCACTGAGGCGAGAACACGGTGTCGACGCTATTGCCGTGCCCTGCGATGTGGCTCAGCCGGATGAAGTCCGAGCGGCCTTCGCGCAAGTGATCGAGCGGTTCGGCCGTATCGATGTCTTAGTGAATAGCGCCGGCGTGTTGGACTTCAATGCCTCGGTCCTACGGACCGATGACGGACTGTGGGACCGGACCGTGGCCATCAACCAGTCTGGCGTGTTTTTCTGTTGTCGGGAGGCCCTCCTCCAGATGGAGAAGCAAGGCCGAGGGGCGATCGTCAACGTGTCGTCGGTGGCGGGTATCGCCGGCAACTCCGGCGCCGCCTACTCGTCATCGAAGCACGCCGTTGTAGGATTGACCAAGAACATCGCCATCCAATGTGTGGGTACCGGCATCCGCTGCAACGTCGTCTGCCCGGGTCCCACCCGGACGAGGATGACGGAGCTGCGCGAGGACGAATGCGGGGAAGACGGGCTGCCTAGAGATCCGCGATTCGACCACGAGTTCGCCCGCATATGCAGGCGTCACGTGGACCCGAGCGTAGGCCTACTCGACCCGGAGGACCAGGCCAAAGCCATCCTCTTCTTCGCATCCGATGACGCCGCGGCCATCACCGGACAGTGGATACAGGTGGACAAGGGATTCTACTAGCTACGCCCGCTCGAGTAGACTAGGCGCATGGTTGTTCCTGATTACTCAGGCGAAGAACTGCGCGCGCTCCTGCCTTGGGTCAGCGCACCTATCCCCGTCCCACCCTCGCCGCTGGACCCAGAGCCGGCCGAGGCGGACTCCGCCCGCATCAGGCGACTAGTGGGCGACCGGGTCCGAGGCATGTTGCTGGGTCTGGCTATCGGAGACGCCCTGGGCAACACCAGCGAGGGCATGACGCCGGCCGAGCGCCGCGAGATCCACGGCACCTCGCGGGGTGAGCTGCCTAGCGACATCCGGGACTATCTGCCCAACCGGCGCGAAGACATGCGGGCCGTCGGCCTGCCTTCGGATGACACCCAACTTGCTTTCTGGACTCTGGAGTCACTGCTACGCTGCGGTCACCTCGACCCGGTGGCACTGGCCGACACGTTCACGAGGCGCGACCGGATCTACGGCATCGGGACGACGGTGACGGCTTTTCTCATGGCCTACCGACGGGAAGACAAACCGTGGTACGAGGCGGGAAGGCCCAGCGCCGGGAACGGGGCACTGATGCGTATCGCTCCCGTTGTTCTACCCCATTTGCGTAGCATGTCGTGGCGCCTCTGGCAGGACGTGGTAGTGGCGACGGTCCTGACCCACCGAGACGAGGCGGCCGTGGCTGCGGATGTGGGCTTCATAGGTCTACTGGCGGAGTGCCTGGCACGCGGAGTTGATGGGAGGGACGGTACGGCGCCCGATATCCCGGCCCGTTGGTGGACCGAGACTTTCTTGAAGTATGGACGTACGGTGGAGACGGGCGTCGTCTACGAACGTGGAGGCCGGGGCGCTCCTTTCCGTGGGAGTCTGTGCAGTTGGGTAGAGCGAGAGGTATTCTCGGCCATCGCGGCCGGCACCGGTGTGCTCGAAGCGGCAGAAGGCTGGTGTTCGGGAGCCTATCTGCTCGAGACGGTGCCGTGCGTACTCCACATTCTCGCGTGCCACGGCAACGACCCCGAGGAGGCTATCGTCCGTGCTGTAAACGATACATGGGACAATGACACCGTCGCCGCCCTCGTGGGGGCCGCGGTTGGGGCCGCACACGGCTTGGGGGCGCTGCCCGGCTTGTGGCGTGCCGGCCTGCTGGGGCGGACTCGCGAAGCGGACGACGGCCGTGTACAGGAGTTGGCGGACAAAGCGGTTGAGATGTTTGTCGAACGGCGGAGGCGTTGAACTCCGTGCCCGTCGAACGATACGAAGCCCTCATCTTCGATCTTGATGGGACCCTCTGGGACGCCGCCGCCGCTTCGTCGGACGGTTGGAATCTCGGGCTTGCAGAACTCGGGCTGGCGGCGCGGGTTACGGAGGACGGCGTCCGCTCGGTGTGCGGCCACCCCTTCGACCGTTGCATAGAGATCTTACTCCCAGAACTACATCCGGCCTCAGAAGCGTTGGCTGAAGCTCTCGATCGTGCGCAACACACGGTGGTGCGGGGCACGGGCGGCGTTCTTTATCCAGGAGTGGCCGAAGGACTGCCGCGGTTGGCTGAAAGCTACAGGCTGTTTCTGGTCAGCAACTGCCCTGATTGGTATCTGGAGGAGTTCTTCCGGTCTACGGGGCTGGGCGTCCACTTGAGGGGCCATGACTGCCATGGATCGTCGGGCCTCGGCAAGTCCGAGATGTTGATTCGGTTGCGCAGAAGGCACGGCATCGGGCGGGCGATCTACCTGGGGGATACACCCGGTGACCAAGAAGCGGCCGAGAAGGCCGGCTTGGACTTTGGCTTCGCCGCTTACGGGTTCGGCGTCGTCGATGGGGCGGACCTCTCGTTCAGCAGCTTCGACCAACTGGTCGAGCACTTCCTTCGTCAGAGGTGACCCGTCGTAACAGACGGTCGGAGTACGGTTGCATCGGGCAGGGGCCCGTCGGAGCATGGGTTGTCGGATCCTCGGCGACAAGTGCCGGCAATCAGACACCTGCCCGTCGACTGTGAGTCGCTGTTTTCATCCGCCGCGAGGGGCCCCAAGCCGGTGGCCGAGGGAAGGGAGACCCCGGGTGGTCCCGGTTACTGGCGGAGCCGGGAGCCCTGTGGCAATTCCAGTGACCTGCGCCTCCGAGGGGTCACAATGACTCGAAGGTCTTACTCACGATCTTCCACTCTCCATTGTCATAGAGCAGGTGGAAATAGTTCACGAACTTACCACTCCCGAAGAAGCCGTCCTCATGGAGGGTGACTGTGGCGGTTCGCCCCGACACGTGGAGGGCTGAGAACTCCGTCTTCAAGGGGGTGCCGCTCTCTGCCATGGGTGGGTTGCCGGCGATGTCGGCGATGAAGGGCTCTGGGTTCCCTACCAGCAGTTTGTCGCCCAGGTATCCGTTCATGCAAGCCGCCGGATGGAAGATGTCTTTGAGCGTCTCTGCGTCTCCGTGGTAGACGGCATCGACGTATCTATCTAAGACTGCTCTTACCGCTGTCTCGACCTCGCTCGGAGAAGAGCTCATGGGCGCTCCTTTCAAATCGTGGTGATGGACCTTAGCGGAGTGACCATCCCGCGTGCAGCAGAGCCACACGCGGGATGGTCCACGGTCGGGCTAGATGATCCCCTCGACCCCGAGTCGCTCGAAGCCCTTCTGATAGGCCTCTTCTTTGTATTCGGTGTGACCGGGAAGACTCCAGGGCATCTCGTTCAGGTTGCGAAGCACCCGGTCGATGTGGTGCCAGGGGATAACCACGATGGGCAGGCCCGGGGGATACAGCTCATACATCTTCATCCCGTAGCAGACCCCCGTCCACACGGTATTGATCTTGCCGGAGACATAGGGGTAGGTGAACATCCAGTTGCATCCCATGACGTAGGTCATGTTGCTCACGATCATGTCGCCGGTGTCCCATTGGGTGGCCCTCAATACCCGTTCGCCTTGCTCCATGTTGTCACAGGTCAGGATGAGTAGATCGGGGTCGAACGTCAGCTTGTCCAGCGGGGCGAATCCGACCGCATATGTAGATCCGACCGCCAGAAGGCTTAGGTGCCCGTAGACACGCCGGTTGGCCCGCTCGGTGGGGTAGATACTGAAGGGCGGACCGATGCGCCCCCCCGCCGCCAACGCGTCCAGTTCGCCCATCCCCGACAAGAAGATTCCCGGCTCGCAGTACTGGTTCTCGACCGTAGCGTAGAAGGCCTTCCCGGCCTGCGCCTCGGGCAGCATCTGGCACCACGCGATCTTGGAATCGAGCGGTTCGAGTTCCAGGCCCTCTAGGTCGGCCTCCATATTGAAGAACTTGAAGCCGACGGGCGCGTACTTGAACTCGAGTTTGTCAAGGATGGCAAAGTCGTGTTGCTTCAGTCGGTGTCTGGCATCGTAGTCCAGCTCTTCCATCGGATCCCCCTTTGGACGAATGTTTACCTGCGTGACTCCATGCTGCGTTGCTCTGTGACACGACTACGGGTATCCACTCTCAAGCAAAGTGTAACGTATCTCATATGCCGTTGCCGGACGTCGTTGTATGCTCCTCGTCTGGACTGCCGCTAGACTGCTACTATACGGACAGAAGGTGTATTGGCCACCGACGACCCTTGTGCCAAGGAGGCATGGGCATGTACAAGAAGATGGTGGTGCTGTTAGACGGCTCCGAGTTGGCCGAAGTGGTGTTCGATTACGCGCAAGAGGTCTCGGGCCGGATGCTTGTAGACATCGACCTCCTCCACGTATGTACGCCGGAGCAACAGGCTCAGTTGCCCATGCGCCGGGCCTACATGGAGCAGAAGGCCGAGGAGTTGTGCGCCAAGGTCGAAGAGGTTAGAAAGAAGTACCATGAAGACGCCATCGCCCAATGCGTCCTTGCGAAGGGCAATGTCGTCGTAGGCTATCCAGCCGAAGAGATACTCAAGTTCATCGATGAGCACGACATCGATTTGGTCATGATGTCTACCCACGGGAGTACGGGAGAGAAGGAATGGGGCCTCGGCGGTGTGGCTCATAAGGTCATCCATTCGTCGAAGGTGCCTGTGTGGCTGGTGCCCACCGAACTCCGCGCAGAAGTCCTGGTCGACGCCCTCCCCAACCGTCCCCTGGTGGTACCTCTGAGCGGCACCAAGAAGTCCGGAGCAGCGCTCCCTCACGCGGTGGAGATACTCAAACAGCGCGGGGCCGCGACTGAGAGTGAGTTGGTGCTTCTGCATGTGGTCGAGGGGACCCAGATCATGGTGACGAGGGCCGCCCTCGAGGAGCGCGAAGCTGAGCGCAAGAAGATGAAGGAGTATCTGGAGGGCCTCGCCGAGCCGATCAGGGCCATGGGCGTCAAGGTGCGGACCGAGGTCATGTCGTCGGGGGACCCCGCCTCCAACATCATCGACTTCTTGAAGAGCAATCCGACTCAGCTTCTGGTGATGGCTACTCGGGGCAAAAGCCGGATCAATAGGACCGTGTTCGGCAGTGTGCCCGAGAGCGTTATCCGTATGGTGAAGGTGACGCCGCTGCTTCTCGTCCCGGGGGATGACTGATAAGGCGAGTTTGAAGACGGCGGGTTCTCGCGCAAAGGAGGCAATGGCATGTACATGAGGATGCTGGTCCTGTTGGATGGGTCGGAGCCGGCCGAGGTGGTCTTCAAATATGCCCGAGAACTCTCGGAGCGCCTGCATGTCGACCTTGAGTTGCTGCACGTCTGTAGTCCTCAGGATGCGGGTACGCTGCCCATGCGTCGTGCCTACGTCGAACAGAAGGCCGGAGAATTGCGCGCCGCGGCCGGCGACGCGGCCTCTTATGGGTTCGGTGCCGGTGCGATCGGACAGAGCATTCAGGCCCGCGGCAGCGTGGTTGTGGGTGAACCGGCCGAGGAGATCCTCAAGTATGTGGCTGAACACGATATCGATATCGTGCTCATGTCTACTCACGGAAGCTCAGGCATCGAGGCTTGGGACCTAGGCCGGGTTGCGAATAAGGTCATCCATTCGTTGAACGTTCCCATCTGGCTGGTGCCGTCTGAACTTCGCGAAGAGATCATTCTCGACAAACTGCCTCAACGCAATCTGCTCATCCCCTTGAGTGGTTCTAAGTCGTCAGAGGCCGTCATCAGACAGGTTCTCAACCTCGTTGAGCGTAGGAGTCCAGAGGACGAGCTGGTGGTGCTTCTGCACGTGGTCGATACGGCCTTGGCAGGGGGGACCGAGGTCGCGCCCGAAGAACTGGCCGAGAAACGCGCGCAGATGAAGGAGTATCTGGAAGGGGTTGCCAAGCGGGTCAGGGAGGCCGGATTCACGACCCGTACCGAGGTGTTGGTGGGCGATCCTGGTCGGGCCATCATCCAGTTCACCCGGGACAGCCCGACTCAACTGCTGGCTCTGGCGACCCGCCGGGAGCCCGACACCGACGGGACCGTCTTCGACAGCGTGACCGAGCATCTCATCCACCGGGTCAAGATGACGCCTCTGTTCTTGGTTCCCACGGACGAGTAGTCCGGCTCGGTCACCCGACGGGGCGCACGTGCGAACGACGACTGTCACGAGGCCGCGCTTCGCGGCGGCCGTCGTTCTTGTCTTCGCTTTGATGCTGCTCGTTGCCGGTTGCTCGGAGGGGTCCGACAGTACGACGTCCCAGCCCCAGGCTACGACCGGCGTCGGCGGCCTCGGAGCGTCCTCCACCACAAGCGGCGAACGGTCGCCCGTCCCGTCGTCGGCCCCAGCGGCCACGTTGCCGAACGTCACCCGGAGCGAAGGGCTCACTCGCGAGCAGGTGAGTAACGCCGAGATCACCGTCGGATTTGAAGAGCATCTGCAAAGGATCCATTTGGTCGACGGTTCGTATGAGGGGCCGAGCGGCGACGGCCTGTCGAGGGTAAGAGTGGTTGTAACCGAGGTGGCCTTCGGCGATCTCGACGGCGACGACGTAGGTGACGTCGCGCTGGGTATCCGCGTGGGCAGGATAGCGGGGGTGGGGTCGAACGCCGTCGGCGGGTCGGATGGCGCCTATCCGGAGGGAGCGCTGATCTACGAGTACGTGGTGGGCTTGCTGTCGCAGGGACAGGCTCCCCATCAGGTCGGCTATCACCCGGTGGGTCCGGGCGCGCGGATCGAGGCACTCAGCATCGTCGAGGGGGAGATCCTCCTGGAGGCGCTGGTCCCCGGGCCTGAGGACCCAGGCGGAGATGCGACCGTTCGGCTGAAGGCCACGCTCAGTCTCCCCCTCAATCCGGGCGGCACCTGGCTCCTTCTGCATACCTCTCAGACCAGTGTGATCCCGGGTGGCGACGAGCGCACCATCACCATCACTTCGCCGGAACCGGGCGATACTATGCTGGTCACGGGTGTGATTGCCGGTAACGTCAGTGTCGCGCCCTTTGAGAATACCTTGGTCTACCGCGTCTACGACATGGAAATGATCGAGCGGGCCGTCGGTCCTGTCACGGTGGAGGCTCCGGACATGGGAGCAGCGGGTACCTTCGAACTCGTCATCGACCTCACTTCTCTGGGCTGTTGGGGCGAGATCTTTGTGACCATCAGCGACGAGAGCGCGGTGGATGGCTCCATCTTAGCCATGGACTCCATCAGGCTTTTCAACGATGCACCCGGCTGAGGATACTGGTCGACGGCGCCGGTCAGGGCGCCGGTCAGGGCGCCGGTCTCGAGTCCAGCACCGTCGGTCGACGAGGTGTCGACGCTCGGCAGAGTGGCTACTGTGAGTAGGGTGTCGACGCCGGGTAGGGGGCCGTCGGTCGGGTCATCCCTCCTCGAGCTCGGCCAGATGTCTGATCTGGCAGAGCGAGTGGTTCCAGATGACGGCGTGTGCGAACTCGGGGAAGAACTTCCGCACAACCGCCCAGCCGACTCGGCTTAGGCCGCGGCCTTTGGGGAAGTCAAAGCCCACGTAGATCGTGAGCAGGGTCACCCCCGGCCTGAGCTCGTCAAGCACGAAAGCCAGCGCGCCCCCGTTACCCATGCCCTCAGAGATGCGGTAGAGCAGGAGGCGGTCAGGCACGACCTCTTCCAGTCTGATACTGAACCACAACCGAAGGATCGGAAAGTCGTAGCGGATGACAGTGCCGACCTGGTTGGGAGCTCCTGTCAGGCGACGGATCTGGACGAAGCGGGGCCTCAGATACTGCCTGTCGGGGTCGCCGAAGGCGCCGAGCTGCCTAAGGACTGTATCTTTGCCCGCACGTATGCGCACGGTGAACATACTCTCCACGTGGGGCGCCCGAGGGGGAAGCTCGCTCCCTTGGGCCTCGAAAAGCGCTTCGCGGGTCTCCTTCACCCGCTCCACGGGGACGCCGGTCATGTAACGCGGTATGCCCGTCCAATCCAGTCCGAACAGGCGCTCGGTTACGACGTCCCTTACCGTCAGAAGCAATCCTCCGACGAAGATCCGCCCGAGCGATGCCGGATGGAGCATCCCTGCAAGGATGTGGCGATAGGTGTCGTCGCCGCTCGCGACCTGCCAAAGCACGGGAGCCAGCCGATGCTGCACTTGCGGCTTGGTCATCCGCTCGGTAATCACCGCTCGGTACAGTATGCGGCTCAGGGCGGGGCGGGCGAGGACATAATGGCTGAGCCAGAAAATCACGCGGCCGTACCGGTTATCGGCGTGCAGCCTACGGACCATCGGTTCGTAGTGCCGGGACAGGCTGGTTTCGTCGATGCCGTGGTCGAGCACGCAATCGGCCAGCGCCGACGAGGTCATATACGCGGAGTACAGTCCGTCCTTGTAGAGACGGGCAACGGCCAGGTCCCCTGTCAGAGCGAGGCGGTGACCATAGGGATTCTTGGCCGCCCCCACGGTTAGGTTGGGGTTGCAACAGCAGCGGACGGTCAGCCGCGCCTTGTGCGGTACCAACCGCCGGATGTTCGGCAGTTGCAGAAAACGCTCAACCAGGTCCAGGGACGTCGAGGGCTCAGCTCGATCGACGCTTCTGCCGATGAGGACCGTTGTCAACCAATCCTTCTTGGGCATCACCGAAGCCATCTCGATGCGGAGGTCCTTCGAGCCGTACTGCACGAAGTGCACCTCGCCCTCGATGACTCTCATGCGGTCTTCACTGTCGCGCATCTCGGCGATCACAGCCTTGCGCACCTTTGGCGGTTGGAGCCGGGGGATCATCTTCTGAAGGGCAGATAACACCGGGTCGGTACGCATGTCTATTCCGGGCCGGTGGTTGACCCCATGGGCGAACACTGCGAAGTCGGCCTCGATACGAGCATCGCAGTCATCGGTCGTACTGTCTGGGCTGCCGCCGATCGTACCGCTCGGGCTGTCGGCGTCGGCGTTCGCCTTGCTTCGCCTGTCGGCCTCGCCGTTCGCCTTGCTTCGCCTGTCGGCCTCGCCGTTCGCGTGGCTTGGGCCGCCGCCGGTTGTGACGTTCGGGCCGACGCCGCTCGGGTGGTCCGCGGCGACGCCCGGACCCGCGTCTGGATTTGTTCCGGGGTCGTCGACCGCTCGGTAGCCGACGATAGGTTTGCCCTCGGTCGAGTAGCTCACCTCGTTCACGTCCGCCGTAATCACCCGGGCGCCTTCTTCAGCGGCCAGATTAAGGAGGAAGGTGTCGAAGTTGACGTATCGTCCCGTCCGCTGGCGGGGTCGCGACCCGCGAAAAACCGAGAGCATCTCACGGCCCTCCGGCACCGGCAGTTGGATGCTCTTCCAATCGCCGTGCACGATGACCTCGGTGGGCCGGCTCTCAATCACCTCATCGGGTACAAGGACGTTCTCGGCGCGCAGGGCATCGACCAGCCGAGGAGAGACACCACCCGCGCAGTAGTTGCAGCCTTCCCACGACGAAAACGACACCGGACTGTAGAAGCAGATCTCGGTCTTCTTCTCCAAAATGACCACGTTAACCGTTCTACCCGCTTGCCGAGCTTTGTGGAGCAGTCGGATGGCGAAGAAGGACCCCGCCGGGCCGCCGCCCACCACCACAACGGTGGCGTTATCGGGCAGGGGGAGGGGAGAATCGCGGCCGCGTCGGCGGGCGGCCGCCCCGACCTCCGGTCTCTCGCCCTGCATCGACTCGTTTCCCGTCTTCACCGGGTCGTTTCCCGTCCTCACCGGCTTGTTTCTCCCTGCTTGATGGCTTCAGGCCCGTATCTCCTCGCCTGATGGCTTTGGCCCGTATCCCTCCACTTGATGGCTTCGGGCCCGCGCGGCTACTCGTCGTTCAAGAACGTCCTCGGTATCTCCATCGGTTTGACCCAATCGAGTTCGGGTCGTGCTCTCCCGAACCCAGGCTGCAGGGGCGCGTCCGGGTTGTTCTTGGCCGCCTCGACCGCCAGGTCCATGCTCTTCTTCCAAGCCTCTTGACGCTTCCGGACGCCTTCGGGATCGGCTTCCAGCGGCAGCACCGAATCCACGATCTCTTTGAAATGCCGCTCCAAGGCCTCTTTTTCTTCAGGATAAGGAATAATATAAAGTTGTTCGTCCTCGATCCCCTTCTTCAGCCACCTACCCAGATCAATGGGGTCCATTCCCGACTCATAGATGGTCTGGAGCGACTTCACCGCCAGGTCGTCTACGAGATATCCCGTGTCCGCCAGATGCGCGGGGCGCGTGTCGGTGGCGTTGTGGATGTTGCTGTTGATACTTGCCGGACAGAGCACCGATACCCCGATGCCGTACTTGCCCAGCGACAGCCTGTAGCTCTCCATGAGGTTTATCACCGCTGCTTTGGCCGCCGAATACGGGGCAGTCGTGGGGCCGCCCCAGAAGCCTCCCATGGATGCGGTCGTGACGATGTAACCGCCTTTGCCCGCCTTGATCATGCGGGGCACGAAGGTGACCATGCCGTTGACCACGCCTCCAAGGCAAACCCCCATGACCCAATCGTAATCGTCGTAGGTGGAGGCTTCAGGTGGACCAAACGTGTTGACGCCTGCGGTATTGAAGAGGAGTTGGGGTGGACTGCCGAATACCTCCTCGACTTCGTCGGCTGCGGCTGCATAGGCCGCCCTGTCGGTGATGTCGAGGTGGATTGTGTGGACCGGAGCGTTCTTCTCACGAAAGTATGCCGCGGCCTGCTCCAGATGGTCTTGGCGAACGTCGGCGATCACCACTTTGCAGCCCGCCTCAGAGAACACCTTGGCCTGTCCGAGGCCAGCGCCGGAAGCTCCACCCGTCACGAAAAGGATCTTGTCTTTGAAGTCTTTCATCTGCACCTCCGAGGTTTGTCGGCGGATCATCGTCCCCAACTCTTTCCCACATGAGCGACTATGACACATTAGGGCGATGTTCCGGGCGAGTCAACCGGCAACTGAAGGTCTGTGTTTCGGCTGGAGCGTAGGGGCGCGTGGGCGCTCCGAGTCGTCGGTCGGGCGCTCCTCGTGCTCGGGCCGGCCATCCACGTGCTCGGGCCGGCCATCCACGTGCTCGG
>JAXGNF010000061.1:12019-15756 GCA_040768135.1 Thermoleophilia bacterium
CGTGCTCGGGCCGGCCATCCACGTGCTCGGGCCGGCCATCCACGTGCTCGGTCGGGCCCCAGCGTGGTCGCTCGGGCCTGCATGTACTCACTCGGGTCTGCTTGCGCTTGTCCGGACCTGGTTGCGCTCACCCGGGCCTTCTCACGGTCGGCCGCGCTGGCCCGTATAGACGGCCCTTTCCGCTCGACGTGCTAACTTTGAGGCCGGATGCTTAACGAATCATCAACAGAACAGAAATACCTGGGAAAGAAGGGACTGATCATCTTTCTGGCGGCGCTGACCGCCTTCCCGCCTCTGTCAACCGATCTCTACCTGCCGGCCCTCCCCGCGATAACCGAGTACTTCAGCATTCCCGAGTATCAGACGAACCTGACTCTGATCTTGTTCTTCGTGCTGTATGCCGTCTCCATGTTGGTATGGGGGCCGCTCAGTGATCGCTTCGGACGCAGACCGATTCTTCTGGTGGGGATGACCTGCTACGCGGCGGCAGGGGTGCTCTGCGCTGTGGCGGGGTCCGTCTACCAGCTCATGATCTTTCGCGTGCTGCAGGCCTTGGGGACGGGCGCGGCCAGCGCCACGGCGATGGCCATCGTCAAAGACGTCTATCACGGCAGAAAACGCGAAATCATGCTGGCCGTCATTCAGACGATGACCGTTCTTTCGCCGGCGGTGGCCCCGGTCATCGGGGCGCTCATACTCAGGTTCACATCGTGGCGCGGGACGTTCGTCGCTCAGGCGTTCCTCGGTCTCTTGGTACTCGCAGGGTCGGTCGCCTTCAGCGAGACGGTGGAAGAGAAGCTTGCAGGGAATCCTTTGTCGTCGCTTCGGCGTCTGGGGGCCGTCTCCAAGAACAGGAGCTTCGTCGTTCTGGTGCTGCTCTTCTCTTTGGCGGGCATAGCGATGATGGCGTTCATCTCCGGATCGTCCTACGTCTACCAGGTGACCTTCGGCCTGTCCAGTCAATCATTCAGCTTCTTCTTCGCGATATTCGCGGTCAGTTCGGCTGTGGGGGCACCATTGTACGTGTGGCTCTCGCGTAGGTGGGACCGCCACGCAATCATCACCGCCTCGTTCCTTGTTTCTGCGGCCAGTGGATTGCTAGTGCTACTTATCGGCCGTGGAGGACCCTGGGCCTTCATACTGACCTTTCTACCCACGACGGTCGCCTTCGGCTGTATGCGGCCGCCCTCGGTGTATTTGGTGCTCGCTCAGCACGAAGGTGATTCGGGATCGGTGGCGGGGGCTATGAGCGCCACTCACATGACGATATCGAGCCTAGGGATAGTACTCATCTCGCTGGAGATCTGGGGACGGGTGGAGTTGATCGGCGCCCTCATCCTCGGTTTTTCCATGCTGAGTCTGATTTTGTGGCTGGGCATCGGGCAACCGCTCGTGCGCGCCCAAGAGCGAAAGGGCGAGGGAGCCGGACTCCTCAGCCGGACGGAGCCGCCCGCGGAAGCCGATCGGGTCGGTCTTGTCGGGCCCAGCGTTGAAGGGGAAGGATGATAGCGGTCTACGGCGGCATCGAGGGGGGCGGTACCAAGTTCGTTTGCGCCGTCGGCAGTGGCCCCGGCGAGTTGCATTCCGTGTGCTCCTTCGACACCGAGGGACCCGAAGAAACGCTCGACCGAGCAGCCGCCTTCTTCGGGGAGCAGCAGGAGGCGCTCTGGCGGCAGGGGTCTGCCAAGATCGAGGCCGTTGGAGTGGCGATGTTCGGTCCCGTGGACGTTCGGCCCGGGTCACCGAGCTACGGGCATGTCCTTAGTACACCCAAGGCGGGGTGGTCGGGCGCGGATATCTTGGGACCTTTGTCCGAGTCGTTGGGTGTTCCTTTGGTCTTAGACACTGATGTCAATGCGGCTGCTTTGGCCGAATGGCGCTGGGGAGCGGCCCGTGGATGCGATCCGGCTCTTTATCTGACCGTGGGCACGGGCATCGGCGGTGGAGTGTTCGTCAACGGCCGGCCGCTCCACGGTCTTCTTCATCCGGAGATGGGTCACATCCACGTCAGGCGTCATCCCAATGATCCTGCATCGTTCTTGGGCATCTGCCCCTTCCACGGTGATTGTTTAGAAGGTATGGCATCCGGGCCTGCCCTTGAGCAGCGCTGGGGAAGCCGTCCCGAGGCCCTACCTGTCGATCACCCCGCCTGGGATATCCAGGCCTACTACCTCGCCCAAGCCGTCGTCACCTGCATCTACACTCTGGCTCCGGAGCGGATCGTGCTTGGGGGCGGCGTCATGCGCGGACCGGGTCTGCTTGCCAAAGTGCGAAGAGAGGTGCGGATCCTGCTCAAGGGCTACCTGCGCTCGGAGGCCGTGGGGGCGGGCATCGACGCGTGCATAGTCGCGCCCGCCCTGGGCGATCGGGCGGGCGTGTTGGGAGCGTTGGCTTTGGCTGAGAGACTGCAGTAGCGACCCCTCACAACTCTGCCTGAATTGCGTCTGCCCGCCTCCCGTGCAGCATGTGGTACACGAGTAGAGACGCCGCCGTAAGGGCGGTCATTACCCCGTACATCCCTCGATAGCCGGTGAAGGGGATGAGGAAGCCACACAGTAGAGGGCCGAGCCCCAGTCCTGTGTCCCCGAAGATGTAGAAGGTGGAGGTAGCCTGCCCCATCCGGTGCAGGGGAGTCACCTTCGCCGTGAGGGCGCGGCCACAGGCTTGGATGCCCCCGAAGCCCAGACCCAGGACGGCCGCGGCCAGAAGCAAGACCGAGCTGTGGTTGGCCAGCGCCAGGACGGCCAGGCCGACGGCGAAGATGGCGATGGCCGGGTACATGACCGAGTTCTCCCCCTTGGAATCGAACCACCGCCCCACGATCGGCCTGGTGGCGAAGATGACGACGGCGTACACGACGAAGAACGCAGCGGCTGCGCTCGTCAACCGTATCTCCTCTGAGTAGAGGGCGAGGAACGAAGAGACGCTGGAATAACAGAAATAGCTCAGCAGGAGGGTGAGGCCTACCGGCACCGCCTTGGGCTCAATGTAGTTGCTGAGGCGGAACCCCTTGGTCTCGGCGCGCTGGTCGGCGGTCAGCACGAGGTCTCTCACACCTGCGAAGGGAAGGGCCACAAAGGCAACGGCCGAGAGAGCGGTGCAGGTAATGATGATGGAATCGAAGCCGCCGTAACGGAGCAGCAACAGGCCGACGAACGGGCCGATGGCGGTGGAAAGGGTCTGTCCCAGGGTGAAGTAGCCGAGGCCCTCGCCGTACCGCTCCCGAGGCACTACGCCGGCGACTATCGTCCCCACAGCCAGAGCCGCCGTAGCGTGCGCGGCCCCGTGGAAAAAGCGTACGGCTAGAAGCGTACCTATGCTGTTGGCTGCGAAGTAGCACAGGGTCAGAATCACGTTCAAAAACGAGCCGACATATAGGGTCTTGGTTTGGCCGAACTGGTGGATGCGTTTGCCCAGGACGGGCCGGGTGACGAACGCCCCTATGACGAAGATACTCGATGACAGGCCGGCCACTGAGGGTGAGGCCCCAAAGAGGTCGGTGGCGATCTTGGCCATCACGATGGTGAGCAGCAGAAAGGTGACCGAATTCAAGAAGTTCACCAGCCAGATGACCACGAAACTCCTGGTCCATAGGCTGCGTCTGTCTTCGTGATTCGAATCGCCGTCGTGGCCTGGGCGGCTGTGGCCGCCCAGGCCCTTGTCCACACTCACGTCGTAGGTCTCCAGTCAGATGTCTTGCTGGGGAGCCGGCCGGCCCCGGGGGATTCTACACCGCG
>JAXGNF010000062.1:0-15233 GCA_040768135.1 Thermoleophilia bacterium
GGGAGGAGCCCCGGCCGACCGTTCCTTCTACTTCCCCGGCTATTCTGAGGGAGGCATCTCAGGCGATATCGGCAGCACCGCCGCCTCCAAATATCTGGGTGCGCGCATGTGGCCCAACGGGGGCACCATGGCGAACCCACACCGCACCGCTGAAGGGCAGATAGGCTACCGACTTCTCATCCCCGAGATGATGCACCATCAGCGCCTTGAGTGGCGCAGCCGGGGATTCTGCGGTGGTTCCATCGAGATGCAGTTCAAGAAGTACACGTACCCGGCTTCAGGCTATCCCTTCGCGCAGATGTACTACCGTTACGGCGGCTCGTTCATCGGCACCATGACTGAGACCAACCGCTTCGTACGCGGCTACCGTGAGGGAAAGGTACCCTTCGTGGTCAATCAGGGCATCTGGTTTGAGGGCGAAGCCAAATTCGCTGATGTCATACTGCCGGCGTGCACCAACTTCGAGCGCTGGGATATCGGAGACTGGGCCCATCCCTCAGGCTACGGCACCCACAAGTTCGACCAAGTTAACCATCGACTCGTCGTGCTGCAGAAGAAGTGCATCGAACCGCTGGGCGAGTCGAAGTCCGACTATGAGATCTTCCGATTGCTGGCCCAACGGTTGGGTTTCGAGGACAAGTACACGGAAGGCGGCCACAGCGAACTCGACTGGATCAAGAGGGTCTTCGAAGCCAGCGACCTCCCCAGTCGCATAAGCTGGGAGGAGTTCGAACGCAAAGGCTACTACATGGTGCCCGTGCCGGCCGATCAGGAGCCGACCCCGGCCCTACGTTGGTTCGCCGAGGGCCGGGCCAAAGACACACCCGACTGGGGTCCCCCACCTTGGGACCAGATCGGGGGCGAAGGACTCCAGACCCAGAGCGGCAAGATCGAGTTCGTAGCCAACAGTCTCAGACGTTTCTACGAGACAGATGGAGAGGACCCAGAGCGGCCGGTCATGGGCCCTCAGTACCTCGAGAGTTGGGAGGGACACCACACTGAGGAGTTGTTCAGCAAGTACCCCCTGGCTATGGTCAGCCCTCATCCCCGCTTCACCTTCCACACCATCGGTGATGCCAAAGAATCGTGGAGCAACGAGATCAAAGACCACCGCACGCTGGTTGACGGACACTACTACTGGATCATGAGGGTGAATAGCAAGGACGCCGCCGCCCGTGGCATCAAGGACGGCGATCTGATCCGGGCCTTCAACGACCGGGCCGAAGTGATCCTGGCGGCCCAGGTGACCGAACGCGTGCCACCGGGGATCGTCCATTCCTTCGAGTCGTGTGGTGACTACCTGCCCCTTGGGGAACCCGGATACTCCGCCGACACGGCCGGCTGCATCAACATGTTGACCTCGAAACGTTTTGTTACCCCAACTTCGCCGGGGCAGGCGCCGAATTCGTGCCTGCTGCAGGTAGAGAAGTGGACGGGGCAGCCCTGAGCGGGCGCTGACATTCGCGTTCCAGAAAGTCGGGGTCACAGCCCCCGCAGCCACTCCGGTCTGAGCGGCGCAGCTTCTCCCATGGCGAGGATCCGGTCGAGAGCCGCCAAGATCGCCTGCTTATCCTCCGGCAACGTGCCCTCCAGCGCCAGATAGTTGGAGGCGTGGGTGGTGCGAAAAACGGCGTGGGTCACGTCGGTCTCGGCGACGATCTCACGGAGTTCGCGTAGGACTGCAGTTGGATCGGGCACCACGAACTCCCCGCCGGCTGCTTCGTCGGCCAAGGGCGTCCCCGGCACCAGCATGAGAGAAAGCATCGCGATGTATTCTGGATCGATGGCCGAGAAGGCGCGCCCGGTGGCGCGCGCGTGCTCCAGAGAGCGTTCCACCCCGCCGAGGCCTAGGATGGCCGTCAACGATACGGCGAACCCGGCCGCCTTCGCCTTACGACAAGCCGCGACGATCTGAGCGGCGGTCACTCCCTTGCGGGTGCGGGCAAGAGTCTCATCGTCGCCCGATTCGAGGCCGATATAGAGCAGGCCTAGGCCGTGCTCCCAGATCGTCCGCAACTCCTCGTCGCTGCGACGAAGAAGGGAATGGGTGTTCGCGTACGAGCTGATCCGTTCTAGGTTGGGCAACTCGGCCTTCAGTAACCGTAAGATGCGGATCATGCTCTTCATCGGGAGCGCAAGTGCATCCCCATCGGCAAGAAAGACTTTGCGGACCGACTGCTTGACCCGCGGCGAGAGGCCTTCGACGTCTTCCTCGATCTCCGCGAACGGCCGCACGCGGAAGCGCTTGTCGAGATACATGCCGCAAAAAGTGCACTCGTTGTACGAGCATCCGTACATGACCTGCAGTATCAGGCTGCCGGCCTCGCTCGGAGGCCTGAACACTCCCCCTTCGTAGCGCGGATAGGCACCGTCATTCATCATGCCGCGTGGCCTCCATACCTCACATTCCACAAAAACAGTCCCTGTGCGGGAGCGGTGGGACCCGCCTTTTCTCTTGCGGCACCCTGCAACAACCGGATCAAGTCGTCGAGTCCCCGCCTGTCTTGGGCAACCTCGAGCATGGTGCCCACCAAAATCCGTACCATGTGTCGCAAAAAGGCTTCGGCTTCGACCTCGAGGTAGAGCATCCCGGCACCGCTCTTTATCCTCGCACGCCCATCGGCAACAGCCGGCGGGGCGCCGGGGAAGCCGGCTGCTCGTCTCCATACGCACCGGGTCACCATACGACGGAAGAACACGTGCTCCGTCTCGGTCGGAGTGAAAGCGGTGAAGTCGTGTCGTCCTACAACAGCCGCAGCCGCTCTCTCCAGGCCCTCCAAGTGCAGCCCTCCCGGCACATGCCAACAATACCGGCTCCAGAACGGAGAGGGCACGGGACCGGTCCACACGTAGTACCTATACCTGCGGCCGGTTGCATCTCTGCGGGCATCGAAATCGGCCGTGGCCGGCACAATCCGCAAGACGACTATACCAGGCGGGGTCAAAGCATTCAGCGAAGCCCGCAGCCGGTCCAAGTCGAGACCGTGAGGCAGGTGCACGTTCGCCACCTGCAGACGGGCATGCACACCCGCGTCTGTGCGACCCGCAACTCGTATCTCCGGGGCCGAACCCAGCACCCTCTCAAAAGCATCCTCCAGACTCCCCTCAACGGTCGGAAGCCCCGCCTGCTTGGCCCATCCGTGCAGTCCGGTGCCGTCGTACTGCAGATCCATGCGATGGTTGTGCTCTCTCACCATACGTCGCTCTTGCTCCTCGCACTCCTTCGAGAACCGGTCCTCACCACCGCCTTAAAACGGCAAATGCCGGAACCCATATCGGGACCCGGCACCGGCACGCTTACGTTGTCGTATTAATTGTTCGCCCGCTCGAAGAGACCTGCCCGAGCGTTTACAGCAGCTCCAGATAGACCATCTCCGCCGCGTCTCCCAAGCGGGGACCCAGCCGAGTGATACGCGTGTATCCGCCTTGTCGATCGGCGTAACGAGGCGCGATCTCATTAAAAAGCTTATACGAGACCTTCTTATTGCGTAGACGGCTGATCGCCACTCGTCGCGAATTCAGGTCTCCGGCCTTGCCCATGGTGATCATCTTCTCAACCAACGGCCGGACTTCTTTGGCCCGGGCCTCTGTGGTCTTGATACGCTCATGTTCGAGCAAAGAGCAGGCAAGGTTCGCCAGCATCTGCCGACGATGGTCCGGCTGAATACCGAACTTCCTCCCTTTCCTCCGATGCCTCACACTATTCTCCTCTAAGCTTCAGGTTGTTTTCGTCCAGGCGCTCGCGGACTTCCTCGAGGCTCTTGCGGCCGAAATTCGGAATGCACAGGAGTTCCTGCTCGGATTTTGCCAAGAGGTCGGCCACAGTCTCGATCCCCTCGCGCTTCAAGCAGTTCAGCGATCGAACCCCTAGTTCCAGATCGTCGATAAGCATGTCGGGTTCTTGCGGCTCCGCCTCATCAACCCCGGGCTCCGGCGGGGTACCAGGAAGGTCGCCCCCTCCGACATCCGATAGGAAGATGGCCGTCAAATCATCGCGGAGCATCGTTGCGGCCTTCAGTAGAGCCGTCTGTGGATCGATGGCGCCGTTAGTCTCGACCTCAAGGGTCAGCCTGTCGTAATCGGTACGTTGCCCCACCCGGGCCGGCTCCACACTGTAGGCCACGCGGGTGACCGGTGAGAAGATCGAATCGATGGGTATCACTCCAATGGGAGCCTCAGACCGTTTGTTCTCGTCGGCCGACACATAACCGCGTCCTCTGCGGATGGTCAGCCGCATCTCGAGACTACCCCCCTCTTCCAAGGTGGCGATATAGGACTCCGGATCTACCATCTCGACCGCGGACGGCAGGCTGATATCAGCAGCCGTCACCTCACCAGGACCGTCTTTGGCCAGCACGACCTCGTGTTCGTCGGCTTCACCGTGGAGGACAAAGACGATCTTTTTCAGATTGAGGATGATGTCGGTCACATCCTCCTTGACATGCGGCACCGTCGAAAACTCATGTTCGACCCCGGTGATCTTGACCGCCGAGATCGCTGCCCCCTCCAATGAAGAGAGCAGCACCCGCCGAAGCGAGTTGCCGAACGTGTAGCCGAAACCCCGTGACAGCGGCTCGACAACGAAGCGGCCTCGGTCTTCACCGGCCGGTTCATACACACTATGCGGGGTGGCGAAATCTAGCAATCGGCCCTCCTATCAGACTACTTGGAGTACAGCTCGACGATGAGGGACTCCTGAATGGCGATATCGATATCGGCCCGCTCAGGCTGTCGGAGGACCTTCCCTACCATGTTGTCATGATCGGCCTGCAGCCAAGCCGGTACAGAGGCTGTGAGGTCCGTGGCGTCTTCGACGACCGCCTTCAGGCCTTCGCTCCCCAGCACTGCGGCAATCACATCGTCGGTCTTGACTCGGTACGAAGGGATGTTCACCCGTCGCCCGTTGACGGTGAAATGTCCATGTCTCACGAGCTGTCTAGCCTGTCGGCGCGACGCCCCGAATCCCAGGCGATAGACTACGTTGTCGAGGCGGAGTTCAAGCAGTCGAAGCAGGTTCTCACCGGTGACTCCCGGTTGCCGGGCCGCCGTCACATAATAGGTGTGGAACTGCTTTTCGAGCACGCCGTAGTAACGACGGGCCTTCTGCTTCTCACGCAACTGGGCAAGATACTCGGACTGCTTGCGTCGGCGACCCCGGCCGTGTTCACCCGGAGGATAGGCCCGCCGCTCGACCGCACATTTGTCGGTCAAACAACGCTCGCCTTTCAGAAGGAGTTTCTCCCCCTCGCGACGGCACTGTTTACACTGCGGAGAATGATCTCTGGCCATACCGACTGCCCCCTACACCCGACGCCGCTTTTTGGGACGGCACCCGTTGTGCGGAATAGGCGTGACGTCCTTCACGCTGGACACGTCGATGCCGGTTGCCTGCAGAGAGCGTATGGCCGTCTCCCGACCACTCCCGGGACCTTTGACAAAACAGTCGACCTTTTGCAACCCGTGCTCCATGGCAGCTCGGGCCGCTTTCTCAGCGGTCACCTGCGCGGCAAACGGGGTGGACTTGCGCGAGCCCTTAAAGCCTGCGGAACCCGCACTTGCCCAGGCGATCACATTACCTTCTTTATCAGTCAGAGTGACCTGCGTGTTATTGAACGATGTCTTGATGTAGGCATTGCCCACAGCGATGCTTTTACGCACCTTGCGGCGCCGTCCTCGTGGACCGGTAGCCGTACGTTTCGGTTTCGGCATATCTCTTGTTCTCCGTCCCTCAATACTCTTGCGAGACAGCCGTCCGGCTAGACCCGCACCTTCTTCTTAACACCCACGGTGGGCTTGTGTCCTTTGCGCACCCGAGCGTTGGTCTTGGTGCGCTGGCCACGGACGGGCATGCCGCGCCGATGCCGTATGCCCCGGTAGCAGCCGATCTCCATGAGTCGTTTTATGTTTTGGCTGCGCTCGCGTCGAAGATCACCCTCTACAAGGACGTTATCCTCGATGTAGCTGCGCAGACGGACCTCTTCGTCCTCGGTGAGATCCTTGACCTGCGTGTCAGGATCGATATTCACGGCTGCGAGAATCTTGTTGGACGTCGACCGGCCTATGCCGTACACATACGTCAGGCCGATTTCAATCCGCTTCTCCCGGGGGAGAGTGACACCAGCGATACGAGCCATACGCTACTCCTGCCTAACCAGGCTGCCGAACACTAAGGTTGTGCAACAGCCTCTCATCAACCCTGCCGTTGCTTGTGGCGCGGATTCTGACAAATGACCACGACCACACCCCGCCGCCGAACGACCTTGCACTTCTCGCACAGCGGTTTGACTGAAGCTCTGACTTTCATCCGAAGCCCTTCCTCTACTTGAAGCGATACGTGATCCGCCCGCGGGTCAGATCGTAGGGCGACAACTCGACCTTGACCCTGTCACCAGGCAGGATCCGTATGTAATTCATGCGCATCTTGCCGGATATGTGCGCCAATATCTCCAACTCATTGTCGAGCAGCACCTTGAACATGGTGTTGGGCAAGGCTTCTACCACCTCGCCCTCAAGTTCTATTGCTTCTTCCTTAGGAGACACTGCCCGGCACCTCTATCACCCTGCGCGAACAACAGCCGTTTATCTTACCACACCCCGTCAACCTGCTAGGCGCCTACAACTTCAGTCACGGTAAGGATGCGGGGTCCATTCTTCGTGATGGCCACCGTGTGCTCAAAATGAGCCGAGAGGCTGCCGTCTTTCGTATAGATGGCCCACGTATCCTCGCCTACCTCGACCTCGAACCCACCCATGTTGACCATCGGCTCGATGGCCAGCACCATGCCCTCCCGCAACTCCGGCCCTTGGCCCGGAGGACCGAAGTTCGGTACTTGCGGATCTTCGTGCATATCGCGGCCGATCCCATGCCCCACCATGCTCCGAACTACGGAGTACCCATGAGCTTCAGCATAAGTCTGCACTGCGTGGGAGATGTCTCCCACTCGGTTGCCTATGTGACACTGACCGATCCCCTTCATCAGCGACTCCTCGGTCACCTGTAGCAGGCGCGCAGCCTCTTCGGAGATCTCGCCTACGGGGAACGTACTAGCGGCATCGGCAACGTAGCCCTCCATCGTCACACCAACGTCGACCCCCAGAATGTCACCCTCATGAAGTCTGATCTTTCCTGGGATACCGTGTACCACCATATCGTTGGGAGACGCACAGATGGATCCCGGAAAACCCCGGTAGCCCTTGAAGGTGGGCAAACCGCCCTCACCTCTAATGTATCTCTCCGCCAACCGATCCAGCTCTTTCGTGGTGATACCCGGCTCGATGGCACGCCCTATGAGGTCCAAACAACCTCGGACCACCCTGCCTGCTCGGGCCATCTTTTCAATCTCTGCCTGTGACTTCCTGATGATCAAGATCCATGCGTCCTGATTCGTTCGCCGTGCCGCCGTCTACTCGCCGGCCGGCCCCAAGGCCGTGCGGATATCCTCGTAAGTGGCCTCAGGCGCCTGCGCGCCGTCGATGCGGGCCACCAGTCCCATCCGGTCGTAGTACTCAATCAGGGGTTCCGTCTGCGTCTCGTAGACCTCGAGCCGGTTGCGCACCGTGGCTTCGGTGTCGTCGTCGCGCTGATACAACTCGCCGGCACATACGTCGCACACGCCTTCCACCTTAGGCGGTGTGAACAACACGTGAAAGGGAGTCTGGCACGACCGGCAGATACGACGCCCGGTAAGTCGACGGATCAGCAGGTCTTCGTCCACAAGGAGCACCAGCGTCTTCGTCACCGCCCTGCCCAAGCTCTCAAGGGCCTCGTCCAAAGCCTCTGCCTGCGGGGTGGTCCGGGGGAAGCCGTCCATCAGAAAACCTTTGGCCGTGTCGGGCTCCTGTAGGCGGTCCTTGACGATGCCAATAACCACACTGTCGGGCACCAGTTCGCCCGCGTCCATGTACTTCTTGGCCTCCAGGCCCATTTGAGTCTGGGCTTTCACCGCACCACGCAAGATGTCGCCCGTGGATATGTGGGGGATGCCGTATTCGGCCACGATGCGCCCCGCCTGGGTACCCTTGCCCGCGCCGGGCGGGCCGAGCAGGATGAGATTGAACTGGGTCATTGCGCTCCCTCCGTTACCTGCCACTGTTACTTCAAGAAACCTTCGTAGTGCCTCATGAGCAACTGCGATTCCATCTGTTGCATAGTATCCAGGGCCACCCCTACGACGATCAGGAGCGACGTACCCCCGAAGTAGAACTGGACCTTCATCACTGCGTAAAGCGCCGTAGGCAACAGCACGATGGCTGCGAGGAACAACGCTCCGGGGAACGTGATTCGGGTCAGCACCCGGTCGAGATAGGCTGCCGTTGGCCGTCCCGGCCGAATACCCGGCACGAAGCCGCCATACTTTTTCAGGTTGTCGGCCTGGTCAATGGGGTTGAACTGTACCGCCGTGTAGAAGTAGGTGAAGAGGACGATCAAGACGACCTCGGCCGCAATGTACCACCACGAACTGGGCCTGAATATGTCGGCCAGCTTCTGCGTCCATCCCCACGGCACCATCTGAGCCAAGGTCACCGGGAACAGCAGGACCGACGAGGCGAAGATGACCGGGATAACGCCTGCCATGTTGATGCGCAGCGGCAGGTAGGTGCTCTGCCCTCCATAAACCTTGCGTCCGACCACCCGTTTCGCGTACTGGACCGGGATGCGCCGTTGCCCCTGCGTCACGTAGATCACCGCCGCCACCACCAGTAGTGCGATGACGCCCATGGCAATCCAGATGCCCGGATTCATCTGGAGAAGCTTCCAGATGCCACTGGGGAGACGAGAGACGATACTGGCAAAAATCATCAGAGAGATCCCGTTGCCGATCCCCCGCTGTGTCACGAGCTCGCCCAGCCACATGACGAGGACCGCTCCAACGGTTAGGTTCAGGACTACGAGGATGACGTTGACCAGAGTGAACGTGCTGTTACCCAGAGCGTCAACTGGGAACGCCCCGTAGCTGCGGAAGAGAAAGACGAAACCGATGGCCTCTATCAGGGCAAGGATGGCAGTCAAGTACCGAGTGTATTGGTTGACCTTCTTCTGCCCCGTCGGCCCCTCTTTCATAAGGGCTTCCAAGCGAGGGCTCACCAGAGTGAGCAGCTGCATAATAATCGATGAGGTGATGTAGGGCATGATGCCCATGGCGAAAATCGCCATCTGCTGCAGGGCGCCTCCGGTGAACATGTCGTAGAAGTCGAACACGCCCCCCGTGTTGAAGACCTCTTTGACCGACGCCATGTTGATGCCGGGTACAGGGATGAAGCACCCCAACCGGTAGATGGCGATAATCATGGCCGTGAAGAGGAGCTTCTTTCGCAGATCCGGAAGCTTCCAGGCGTTCAGCATGGACTGGAACATCAGGTTTTCACCCCTAGGTTCGGCAGGTCGTCAGTCGGTTACTCTACGAGATCACTTCCACCGTGCCACCGGCGGCTTCTATTTTGGCCACGGCGGCGGCACTGAACCCATGGGCTTTGATGGTGAGGGGCTGAGTCAACTCGCCGACAGCAAGGATCTTCACCCGTTCGTCAAGCTTCTTGATGATGCCCTTCTCGAGCAAAGCCTCCGGCGACACCAAGTCGCCGGCCGCAAACACGGCCAGGCGCGACAGGTTGACCGGGGTCATATATGTGCGAAACGGACCGATGGGCATGGCGGTCTTGGCCAGTGGACCGCGCAACTTAGGGAGCCTCATGTGCAGAGGCATCTGGCCACCCTCGTAACGAGGCGATATCTGTCCACCCGACCTTTGTTTGGAGCCTTTGTGGCCCCGGCCGGCCGTCTTGCCCAGGCCTGAGCCCTCGCCACGGCCTACGCGCTTTCTGCTGCGCCGGGCTCCCGGGTCGGGCTGCAGATTGTGCAGGAAGATGTCTGCCATCACTACCCTTCTTCTTTGATATCGATCACTTCTACCTGAAGCATGTATTCGATCTTCCGCACCATGCCTCGGATAGTAGGTGTGTCTTCGTGGTACACGGTCTGGCCCATACGGCTGATGCCCAGAGCATCCAACGTAGCCTTGTGATCTTTCTTACGGTTAATACGGCTCTTCACTTGTGTGATCTTCAACATGGGGTCACTCCTCGACCACGACCGCGGGCGCCGAAGTCGAATCAGCAGGCACCGGGCCTCCACCCAGGTCTCTGCCTGTCACCTCACGTACGGTCTTGCCCCGCTGGGCAGCGATATCCTCAGGACGACGCAGAGAGCGAAGACCCTGCTCAGCCGCCCTCACCATATTGATGGGGTTGGTCGTACCCAGGGACTTAGTAAGGACATCGTGGACTCCGCCCAGTTCGAGGAGGGCCCGCACTCCGCCACCCGCGATGACCCCAGTCCCAGCAGCAGCAGGTCGCATGACCACGCGACCTGCGCCAAAGCGGCCAAGGACCTCGTGTGTGATGGTGGTACCGTGCTTGGGTACCACGAACAGGTTCTTGCGGGCGTCTTCGATCGCCTTCTGGATGGCGAGCGGCACCTCTTTGGCTTTGCCGTAGCCCACACCGACCGTGCTTTCGCGATCACCCACTGCAACAAGGGCGGTAAACGAGAAGCGACGGCCGCCCTTGACCACCTTCGCCACGCGGTTGATATGGATCACGCTCTCCTCTAGGTTGAGCGCATCTGCCTTGATCTGTGCCAAAGTCCTACCTCACTCTCCCTCAGAAGTCCAAGCCGCCCTGGCGCGCGCCTTCCGCCAGAGCCTTCACTCGACCGTGATATAGATACGAACCCCTATCGAACACCACCTGCTCGATGCCGGCGGCTTTGGCCCGCTCGGCGAGGAGCTCGCCCACTTTGGTAGCTTGGTCGGTCTTCGACAACCCCTTTTCAGCCACATGAATGCTACCTGCACTGGCCAAAGTACGACCGGCATCGTCGTCGATCACCTGTGCCCAGATGGCCCGGTTGGAGCGGAAGACAGAAAGACGGGGGCGCTCGGCCGTGCCCTGCACCTTACTGCGTACGCGGACTGCGCGCCGGGCCCTCATCGTTTTGTTACTCTCTCGGATACTCATACCGTCCTCTTCCTATCGCGATCGCGACGCGAAACGAGCTCGCCGCCACCGGATCCGCGCTGGACGGTACGATGCTTTGCCCTCGGTCGCACGAATGGCACTGCCATCAGCACTCCCTGCATCCCCGCCCCGCCGGCGTCCGTCGCGCCCTGTCGGCGTGTTTTCATCTCACGTCGCTCCCTAAGCCCTCTTACCGACCTTGCGCCGCACCATCTCGCCCTCGTAACGGATACCCTTACCCTTATACGGCTCGGGTTTGCGGATGGCACGGATCTCGGCCGCTACCTGGCCGACCCGCTGTTTATCTATGCCCCTGACCACGATCTGCGTGGGCGCAGGCACGTCGAACTCGATGCCTTCCGGCGAAGGCACGACTACGGGGTGGGAGTAGCCCACCAGGATCTCCAGGTCGGTCCCCTTCTTCGACGCCCTGTATCCAACACCCTGGATCTCGAGCTTCTTCTCAAAGCCGGCCGTCACCCCAGTGACCATGTTGGCAAGAAGCGAGCGGGTAAGGCCGTGCAATGAGCGGTTTGGGCCCGAATCGTCAGGCCGGGTCACGGCCATGACCCCTTCTTCAAGGGTCACCTGCATATCCGGGTGCACATCCAGAGACAGTGACCCTTTGGGGCCCTTGACCTCAACGTTGTTTCCCGAGATGGTGACGTCGACACCGGCCGGGATGGTTATGGGTGCTCTACCTATCCTAGACATATCACTACCACACGAAACAGACGACTTCGCCGCCCACGCCCAGCCGCTGCGCCTCTCGGGCAGTCATCAGACCACGCGAGGTAGAGATGACGGCCGTACCCAGTCCTCCGAGGACTTTGGGGAGATTGTCCTTCTTGGCATATATGCGGCGGCCCGGCTTGCTCACCCGCTTGACCTGCGAGATAACGCGGCGGCGACCGTCAGTATATTTCAATTCGATCACCAGCTTGGCGAAACTATTCTCTTTGACTACTGAATACCCGGCGATATAGCCCTCGTCCTTGAGCACACGGGCCAACTCCACCTTCTGAGCAGAAGCCGGCATTTCAGCCTGAGAATGAAGCGCCTTATTCGCGTTTCGTATGCGGGTAAGCATATCGGCGATGGGATCGGTTTGCGACATGACCCCTCCTACCAACTCGACTTGGTGACCCCAGGGATCAATCCCTGATGGGCCAGCTCACGAAAACAAATACGACACAGGCCGAAACGGCGCAGATGGCCACGCGGCCGCCCGCACCGATAACACCGGTTACGACCTCGGACTGCATATTTTTGTGGGCGCCGTGCTTTGGCGATCATCGATTTCTTTGCCATGCGTTGATGCTCCTATCCTTCAGCTCTCGCGGAAGGGCATGCCCATCAACTTGAGGAGCGCCCGTCCCTCTGCATCGGTCTTCGCCGTAGTCGTAATGGCGATATCGAGACCCCGGAGCCGGTCGATCTTGTCGTACTCAATCTCCGGGAAGATGATCTGCTCTTTGATGCCCATATTGAAATTTCCGTGACCATCGCAAGAGGTAGGGGCCACCCCACGGAAATCTCTGATGCGGGGGAGGGCGATGCTCACGAGTCTGTCGAGCAACTCATACATACGGTCGCCGCGCAGTGTGACACGCAGCCCCACCGGCATACCGGCCCGCAGCTTGAAATTGGCCACCGACTTACGGGCCCGCCGCACCTGAGGCTTCTGACCTGCTATCTGACCGAGCTGGTTCGAGGCCTCTTCCATCGCCTTGGCGTCGTGAGTCCCCTCGCCGATACCCATGTTGAGAGTCACCTTGACGACCCTGGGCACCTGCATGACGTTGGCGTAGCCGAACTGTTCGCGCATGGCGGGCACGATCTCGCCGAAGTATTTCTCTTTGAGTCTGGGAACTGCCATCACTAACCCTTATCCACCTGGACGTTACACTTCTTGCAGAAGCGGACCTTGTCCTGGCCTTCCATGCGCGTGCCCACCCGAACGGCCTGGTTGCAGCTCGGACAGACCACCTTCACATTACTGATGTGCATGCTGGCTTCCCGCTCGATGACTCCGCCTTGCGGCGTCTTCTTCGAGGGTCTGACGTGCCGCTTGACGAAATTGACACGCTCGACCACAACCCGTTCTTCTGCCGCCAGCACACGGAGCACCTTGCCTCGTTTGCCGGCCTCTTTGCCTTGGACGACCTCCACAGTGTCGCCTGTTTTCACCCGGAACTTCTTGGTATGCACCGGTGCCTGAGCCATCAGAGCACCTCCGGAGCCAGAGATATGATCTTCGCGAAGTTCTTCTCCCGCAACTCTCTCCCCACGGGGCCAAAAATGCGGGTACCACGGGGGTTCATCTGCCGGTCGATAAGCACGGCGGCATTCTCATCGAACCCGATGTAGGTACCGTCATGACGACCGTAGGGCTTTTTGACCCGCACCACGACCGCCTGCACGACGTCGCCTTTTTTTACGGTGCCACCCGGATTCGCCTCTTTGACCGCACCCACTATGATGTCACCCACACCTGCGTAGCGTCGCCGCGACCCGCCTTTGATGCGGATACAGAGCAACTCACGTGCGCCGGTATTGTCGGCGACCTTCAGTCTTGTCTCCACCTGTATCATCGTGATTCACCCATCTCCTGCCGGCAGACTACTCAGCCCGCTCGAGCACCTTGATCAGGCGCCAGGTCTTTTCCCGGGAAAGCGGCCGGCATTCGCGCACAAGCACGGTATCTCCGACCCTTGCTTCGTTCTTCTCGTCGTGGGCCTTCAACCGACTGGTCCGACGCACCACTTTCTTGTACACGGGATGCGGTCTAACAGCACTCACCTGCACGACAATGGTCTTGTCCATCTTGTCGGAGACGACCACGCCCTGCCGCTCCCTCTGCGCTGTGGTCCGTTCTTCGGCCATCACAACTCCCTTGCCCGCTCTCTCGCCGATTGCACCGTCATGATCCTGGCAATGTCCTGACGCACTTGGCGGAGACGGCTGGTGTCTTCGAGTTGGCCCGCCGCATGTTGGAACCTCAGGTTAAACAGCTCCTCCCGCGACTGCCTGAGACGCTGAGCCAATTCGTCGTCAGCAAGCTCGACTATATCCTTAGCCTTCAATGCCTCCGTCCTCCCTGGTCGCGAATCTGCATCTGACAGGAAGTTTGTGCGACGCCACGCGGATGGCCTCCCTGGCAAGCTCTTCGGAGACCCCCGCCAGCTCGAACATAACCCGCCCCGGCCTCACCACGGCCACCCACTGATCGGGCGACCCTTTGCCGGAGCCCATACGGGTCTCGGCCGGTTTCTTCGTGATGGGCTTGTCGGGGAAGATGTTGATCCATACCTTCCCACCGCGCTTGATCTTTCGGGTCATGGCGATACGGGCCGCCTCTATTTGGCGACTCGTCACCCAACCAGGCTCCAACGCCTGCAGACCGTACTCACCAAAATGGACCGTGGTCTGGCCTTTCGCCTTACCGGCCATGCGGCCCCGGTGCTGTTTGCGGTGTTTAACCCGTTTTGGTAATAGCATCTCTATACCCTTGCCTTAGCCGGCGAGAGACCGTCACCCGACACGGGCCTCAGCCTGCCCGCGGGAGCCCTGGTCGAACCCCTCGGGCATGATCTCACCCTTGTTTATCCACACCTTGACCCCGATTTTGCCGAACGTCGTATCAGCCTCGGAGAAACCGTAGTCGATGTCCGCCCGCAGGGTATGCAGGGGCACTCGTCCCTCGCTGTAGCCCTCGACACGTGCCATCTCAGCCCCGCCCAGCCGGCCGCCCGACTTCACCTTGATACCTACGGCGCCGGAACGCATGGCCGAAGTGATGGCGCGTTTCATCGCGCGGCGGAAGCTCACCCGGTTGGCGAGTTGTTCCGCTATCGATTGAGCGACCAGTACGGCATCGAGCTCGGGGCGTTTGATCTCGATGATGTTGACATGTACGGTCTTCCCGGTCATATCGTGGAGATCACGTCGCAGTGAATCCACTTCGGCGCCCGACTTGCCGATAACGATGCCCGGCCGGGCGGTGTGGATGTCGATCACCAGTTTGTTGGTGTCCTTGCGAATGACAATAGTAGAAAGGCCGGCATGCCCCATCTTCCGCTGGATGTGCTCGCGGATGGCCAGGTCCTCATGAAGGAAGTCGGCAAACTGCCTCTCGGTGTACCAGTGGGCCTTCCAGTCATGGATGATGCCGAGCCGCATGCCTCCGGGATGAACTTTCTGACCCACCTGCTACG
>JAXGNF010000063.1:0-7975 GCA_040768135.1 Thermoleophilia bacterium
CGACGGCTACGGCCCCATCGGGGTAGGCGAAGATGGGGTTGAGATCCATCTCGGCTACCGCCGGTGTCTTCTCGGCGAAGTCAGAGACCCGTAGAAGGATATCCTCAAGGGCGCCGGTGTCGACCGGCAGAGAACCCCTGAAGCCGTCTAGAAGCCGGGCGGCGCGGATCTCGCGCACGGCCTTTTTGGCGTCGCTCCTACTCAGAGGCACCAATTTGAAACTGACGTCCTCCAGCACTTCCACCCAAACGCCGCCCAACCCAAACATCATAACCGGGCCGAACTGAGGATCTGTAGCCAAGCCGACGATGACCTCCAGGCCCGGAGCGGCCATATTCTGTACCGTCACGCCCTCGATGGCGGCCTGCGGGAACCCTTGCCGACAAGAGGTCATGATGGCGTCGTAGGCAGCAGCCACCTCGTCGGCGTCTTTCAGATCCACCTTCACTCCACCCGCATCACTCTTATGAGTGATGTCCGGCGAGGAGATCTTGAGCACAGTTGGGTAGCCGATCTCCTCGCTCATAGACACCGCCTCTTCGCGGGATGTGGCCAATCGCATCTCGGTAGTGGGGATCCCCAAGCTCCTGAGCAGCTCTTTGGACTCGAGTTCGGTGAGTATGAGGCGACCATCCTTGCGGGCGCTTTCTATGATTTCTGTCGCACTTGCCACTGCCAGCCTCACCGTACCAACTCGGGCGTCAGCTTGAGTCTCTCGACCACTTCTTCCTTGGTGGCCGGCTGCAGGTTCATGGATTTCGCCACCCCCACCAGTTGCTCGACCAATTGGGCGTTCGATTTAGCAAGCTCTTTGGGCCTTATATAGATTGTGTCCTCCAGGCCTGTACGGGCATTGCCTCCCATGGCCAAGCCGATGGTGGTGAAGGGCAGGTTGGCCTTCGATATGGCTATCACCTGCCAGCTGGTGCCCTCGGGCAACTCACGCACGCAGTACGAGAGCAACAGGGGATCCGGGGGCATGCCGCCTTTCATGCCCAAGATGAACGACACCTGCAGGGGCTCGGTGACCAGACCCTTCTTGAGCAGGTCCAGCATGAGGCCGATGTGGCCCGTGTCATAGATCTCAATCTCAGGCTTGATACCCAACTCGAGCATGCGTTCGGCGAGCTTATACATCAACTTGGGCGGATTGCGAAACTCATTGTCACCCACGGTCATAGTGGCGGGGTTCAGAGTGGCCATGGCCGGCTTCGCCTCGATGATCTTGGTACGCTCCTCATACTCCATCCCACCGCCGGTGGAGAGCTGTACGATGCCCGGGCACTTCTCGCGGACCAGTTCGACCGTGCGTTTGGCCACATCGAGGTCGGCGGTGAAGTTGTCGTTATCACGCAGATGGATGTGAAGCACGGCGGCGCCGGCCTCGTAAGCTCCCTTCGCAGCCTCGGCGATTTCTTCGGGATTTCGTGGCATAGCTGGGGTGTCTTTCGACAAGGCAGCAGGGCCGGTGAGCGATGCGGTGATAATCGGGTTCATAGTGTTGTTACCTCCTGGTGCAGTTTCTTACTTGACCAATCGTTGTTTGCAGTTCGGATGGTGGTTCATCTGCCCTTACGGCCGCGCCCTCTCCATATCCCACTTCTCCACCTGGATCAGGCAGGAATTAGAGGCCATACCGGTTGAGGTCGGTGTCACGAACCGCTTGGGAGTGAGAATATTGATACAGCCCGCAGTGTCTGCCGAGCGCCCGGGTTGACCCAGGGGAAGATAGTCTGAGACCGATTCATAACTGTGGGCTGTGCCCGGACTCAGACGTTCGGTCACCTGAGCGGCGAGGATGACCTCTCCTCGATCGTTGAAGGCTCGGATCAGATCTCCGTCCCGTATTCCCCGGGCTTCGGCATCGGTTTTATTCAGGCGAAGGACCCAGTAGTAATGGCCATCGACGAGCACACGGTGGTCTTTTATGTCGTTCGTCCACGAGTCTTTGCCATCACTCATGGTGTGGAAGGAGAACCGCGGATGCGGGCTCACAAGTTGGAGCGGGTACTTGTCAATGAGCTCTGCGGTATGGTGCCCTTCCCAACTGGGAATGTACTGCGGACCCATCACCGGACGCTCTTCATCGACCACGCCGCCCGCGTAGAAGCGCGCGAGGCTGGAGGCGACGAACTCTATCTTGCCGGAAGCGGTCTGCAGGCCTTTGAGTCCCACGGTATCCCAAGGTTTGGGGCCCAGGTCAGGCGTATCTCGCCTGCGATCCTCGGCGAACCATCGCAAGGCGGGGGTACGTTTTCTGTCAGGGGGAACCGGCACCAAGTAGTAGCCCTTCTCCTCGAACTCCCCCCACGATATGCGGCTCGGCAGATCGCTCGCATGGAAGAGGCGCTTGACCCAGTCGAGTTCCGAATGACCCCCCTCGGTGTAGAGAGTGCCGACGCCCAAGCGGTCGGCCAGAGTGGCGAATATCTCGTAGTCGGACTTTGACTGACCCAGCGGTTCGATGCACTTCTTCTGAAGGACAATGAGGCGGTGATTGCAGGCATCGGCCGCCGAAGCGCCGGCCCCGGTCGGGCACGCCCACTCCCCAATATCCCAACGCTCGTAGTTGGTACAGGCCGGCAGGATGACGTCGGCGAACTTGGCCTCTCCTTCAAACCAGATCGATTGGTTCACCACGAACGGGACTTTGCCTTCACAGTACGCCCGGGCGAAACGGTTGGTCTCGGTCATGGTGCCGATGAAGGACCCGCCGTAGCGGTAGTACATCCCGACCGGCGAGTACCCGGGGGCGGGATATTCGTACTTCTGGAACTGCGACTCGATGGAAGAGGTGCAGAAACCTTTCCCCCGCCACTCCAGGCGCTCGTGCATCATGGCCTCGGGGATCAGTAGGCGGGAGACCGTCTGCCCTTCGGTGGAATGCTGGGGGTTACCCGTAGGGTTACCGCCATCGGGCCACATCCGCTGAGCCAAACGGAAGTTACTCCCCGTGTTGGGGTCGCCGGAGATCCCTCCTTCGTTGTACCCGGGGAACCAGAAAGTGGTGTCGCACGGAGCACCCTGGGTGGTCGACCAGATGTTGACACCCGGTTTGCCTAAGCCCTGCATGGCGGAAAGGGCGATCATCGTACGGGCCCACTCGTTGCCTGTGGCCGACCGGCAGGCACCTCCGAAACCACCTTTGCCACCGGCCGCCAACATGGTCTTCTTGGCACCCCACTCCCTGGCCAAAGCCCGGATCTCCCGAGCAGGGACGCCGCATTCGCCCTCAGCCCACTCGGGGGTTTTCGGAACCCCGTCGCGAGACCCAAGGACGTAATCCTTCCACTCATCGAAGCCCACAGTGTGTGAAGCCACGTATTCCTTGTCGTAGGTACCTTCAGCAAACCACGTGAAAGCGACGGCCAAACCCAAAGCCACGTCGGTCCCCAACCTGGGCGCAAACCACTTGTCGGCGAACAGTCCGGCCGTATGGTTGTAGTATGGATCGATGAAGACCATCTTGACGCCGAGTTCCTTGAGCCAGTAACGACGGGGGGTACTCTCAAAGGCGGTATAGATGCCTCCGCCCGTGCTTTCCGGATCCGACGACCAGAAGACGATCATCTCGGTATTCTGGAGCGCATCCTCTAAGAGATCGTACTGTTCGGGGATACCAAGCCGGTGGCTGAAACCCCACATATGCATGCCGCCCCAGTGCCAACCCTCCCAGCTATCCGGATTGTGCTCTCCATAAGTGAAGCCGACCAGGTTCATGAAGCGGTAGTACGCGCTGGTGCGATAGCCCAAGATGCCCCAAAGGTGATGAGAGCCCGGGGAGGTAAGGATAGCCGCCGGTCCAAGCTCGCGATGCACCCGCACTATCTCACCGGCAACAATGTCCAGAGCCTCGTCCCAACTGATCGGTTCGTACCCCGAGGTCCCACGGTTCTGGGTGTTGCGCCCCCCGGCGCCGGTGGAGCCCGGCGGGCCTTTGGGATCGAAGTCGACCCTTTTCAACGGCGAAAGGATGCGTTTCGGCGAGTAGACCTGCGAGCGGTTGGAGACGATGTAGGGCGCCAGGGTAGTGCGGCGCGGGGGCGTGAAATCACGCCCCCGCGCATGGATGCTCCACGAAGGCCCGTCGCTGTCGTCCAGCTCAAGCGGGACGATGCGGAGGATCTTGCCGCCCTGCACATCCACGTGCACCGGGCCTCCGGTAGTGAGATTGGTCAGCCGGACGACGTCACCCATCTGTTGACTCCTGTGCTTCTGTACCGCTCCCGGTTCTACCGACCTACCTTCTCAGGTATTGACCACCACCAGCATGGTGGCAGGACTGCTGGTGTTGTTGATGATCGACCGGGCCTCGTGCGGGCCGATGTAGAGCGAATCCCACTGTCCGAGGACGAACTCCTCGGTCTCGCTCTTCACTGTGAGTTCCCCCTCGAGGACGAAGTAAACCTTCTCCTCAGCCGAATCCGCCCCCGAGAACTCCACTCCCCCACCGGGCAAGTAATGAGACATACCCATCCAGAACTTGGTGACCCCAGTCTCGGCCTGCCCTTGAAACCTCCCAGAGACGACGTTGAAGTGCAGGGGTGGTACACCGTACTTCTTCATGTCAGCGAAGGCGACCTTCTTCATCGGCCTACGACCTCCTTACCCGTTATCCAACGACAATGACGCGGCGTACAATCCCCCATCTACGTAGATGATCTGACCGGTGATGAAGTCGGAGGCGTCCGACGCCAGCAGGATGATGGCGCCGAGCAGATCCTCCGGCACGCCCAGACGGCCCATCGGGATCTCGGCGGTCATCTTCGAATAGATCTCGGGTTTGGAGAGGAAGTCGCGCGTCATGGCAGTCATGACAAGCGCCGGGGCGATGGCGTTGACGTTGATGCCGTACTTGGCCCACTCCACGGCCAGAGTGCGGGTCAACTGATGTACGCCTCCCTTGCTCGTGGCGTAAGCACTACCGCCGATCCCGGGGGCGACCCAACCCCGTACCGAGCCCATATTGACTATCTTGCCCTTCTGCTCCTTCTCGATCCACGCCCGGGCCACCGCCTGACACGGAAGAAAGGTCCCCAGCGTGTTGAAACGAACCACTTTGTCGTATTCCTCGGCAGGCATCTCCTCCGCCGAGAAACGGCAGTTGATGCCGGCTGTGTTCATCAAGATGTCAACCCTACCGAACTCCCCGAACACCTGGTCGACCATGTCCTGCATGGCCTCGGCGCTGGTGACATCATAAGAGACCGCGAGAGCCCTGCGGCCGAGGGCCTTGACTTCGTCGGCCACCCCCTGTGGATTGGCCGTCTCCAGGTCGTCGACCACCACATCGGCTCCGGCGTTAGCCAATCCCAGGGAAATGGGCCGGCCCAGCCCCCCAGCGCCTCCCGTCACGATGGCGACCTTGCCTGTCAGATCGAACATAGATCCTCCTTATCATCCGTGAAGACGGCGGACATCGTCTTCTCCAGCCTCGCTCCCGGCTATTGGACACTAGCCCTGTTCGCGGCTCATAAACAGCTTGAGTTGGGGGAGGAGGGCCCGGTTCTTCTCTTCGAGCACCTCGGCACGGGTCCGGCCGCTGTAGTCGTACCAACCCTTGCCCGACTTGATCCCCAGTTCACCCTTCTCGACCTTCTCCACAAGCAACTTCGAAGGACCAGTGGCGTTACTCAGCCCGGGGAACACCCGCCCCGAAACCGTCGCGCTGATATCGAGACCGATCATGTCGTCCACTTCCATGGGACCCAAGCACGCGAACCGAAAACCGGTACTGGACTTGATCGCGGTGTTGAGGTCCTCGGGAGTGCAGATTCCTTCGTCAAGAATGAAGTGGATCTCACGCGTGATGGCCCCCATCACCCGATTGACTATGAAGCCGGGGAGCTCTTTGCGCACAAGCACGGTCTTCTTGCCCGACTGCTCCATCATGCGCAGAGTCAACTCATAGGCCGCGTCAGAAGTCCGACTGCCCCGGTGAACCTCCACCAGCGGGATGATGTGAGCCGGGTTGAAGTAATGGATGCCGATGATGTTCTCAGGCTTGGGCATCCCCTCGGCCAATGAATCCATCGTCATGCTGCCGGTATTGCTCCCAATAACCAGATCGGGGTCGGCTGCCTGGATAGCGGCTATGAGGGCCCTTTTGTCGTCCAGGATCTCCCGGATGGTCTCGACCACATAACTGCATCCTTCGACCGCCTCGACCATGTCGGTGGTGACCACGCCTTCGATACGGGCCATCACCTCGTCGACGCTCTCAGTAATGAGGCCGAACTCAATGAACTGCTCGATGTTTTGCGGGATTTGCTCCAGAGCGCGAGCCAGTGGCTCGTCACGACGGGCCACAAGGCGCACATCGAACCCGTTCTGGGCGAACGTCTGGGCGATACCCTCGCCCATAGTCCCGGTACCTACGATGAGTATCTTTTCTGCCATTTCTGCACTCCTGCTCGAGTCAAGGTGTCACTCGGTCCGGTGTGTTGTTGGGTCCCGTGTGTTACTGATTCTGACGCGCTATCCAGTCCGGCGGACTACACGCTCCATCCTGTCACAAGAAAGGCGTATTCTTGGCCCCCTACTTTTTGTGCTGGGGCCGGTCCCCCACAAAATCTGCGGCAATCTTGTCGAAGTTGTGGCGGGTTGCCTGCAGTTGGACGGCATACATCTCAGCCAGAACGTGCACACGCTGATCATCCTGCAAGGCGCGCTTCCAGGGGCGCATCACAAGCTCGTGAGTCAGCCGGCGCACAGCCCTGCTCGACTTCATGATGTGCCGGGCGATCTCATAGGCGCGGGGGATCAGTTGATCATGCTCGACGATCTCATTGATGAGGCCCCAATCGAGTGCGGTCTGGGCGTCGATCTTGGGTTCCATGTACGCCATGTATGCGGCACGCTTCTGCCCGCAGCAGACCCGGTACGAGAAGTTCATGCCGTCGCCCGGGATGATGTTGTGGGAGAAATGGGCGTCGGAGAAATAGAAGTCAGGGACGCAGATGGCGATGTCGGCCATCAGTGCGAACTCGTAGTGCTGTCCGATACCGTTTATGGCCGCGATGACCGGGACTTCGATGTCGTTGATGAAGTTCTCGACGAAATTCATCGTATCCGGGATGTTGCAATTGAACTTGAGGTCCACGTCGTCGGAGTCTTCGACCTCGTCGAAAGAGGTGGGGTCACTCCTTTGAGTGATCCAATACGGGTCCGCACAGGTCAAGATGATGATCTCATTCTTCTTGTCGTGCCCCAGGGCGGTCCAAAGTTCACCGTAGCTCATCTGGGTCTGATAGCTCCACACAACGGCCTCGCCCTTCCAGTGAAGGCGGCAGAGGAGGATGCCATCCTCAGTGCGCTCCAGGTGGGCGAAATCCTTGAATCGTTCGCTGTACTCCTCCAGTGTCTCCACGTGCACATACGGCTGCATTGCCATGGATGCTTCCTCCTTCTGAGTGTCCGCATTCCCCGCTCTGCGGGTCATTCGTTGGGCCATCATTAATCCATATCCGGAGACTGCTGTCAAGAAAATGTTCATATTATGATAATGTTGTTCACAGTATGAACACAATCAAGCGTCTCGGGACTACAACCGGGCGTGGAGAGAGACCGGTGACACCAGAACCTAACAGTCCAAAAGCTACCGTTGGCGTAACGGCCGACCAGCGGGCCAATTACCAGGTGAGGGTCCTCGATCGAGCCATTGACATCCTCGATGCTCTCACGGCTCGCCGCACGGACCTCAGCATCCCTGAGATCGTCGAAGCGACCGGCCTCAATCGATCGACCGCCATACGGCTCGTGGCGAGTCTCGAACGGCGAGGACTTCTGCAGCGACTACCGGCCGCCCGCCGTTATAGGCTCGGCCCCCGGCTCTTCGAGATGGGCAGCCTCGTCTACTCGTCACTCTCGCTGGTGGAAGCAGCGGTGGGACCTCTGGCGGGGGGCCGCCACACCGCCCGCGCCCCCCGCCGGCGGGGCCCGGGGCAGCAGGGGGCGCGTGGGCGCGGGGGGCGCC
>JAXGNF010000063.1:7985-15115 GCA_040768135.1 Thermoleophilia bacterium
GCCCCCGGCGGGTCGATTGGGGCAGCCTCGTCTCCTCGGCACGCCCGGTGGTGGAAGCCGCGGGGGGACCTGTGGCGGCGCGCGAACAACGGTCGCGTGCCACGATCGTGCTGGCCATGCGGAATGGCGATCATATCGTCACCGTTGACAAACGGCAGGGCCTCGGCAACGGCTCGACCATGGCGCCCGTGCCCGGTGAGGTGGGAACCGTGCGGCCGCTTACCTACGGACCTATCGGCCAAGTGCTCCTGGCGGCACTGGACCCTCAGACCGTCGATGAGGTGCTGAACAGATATCCCCTGGAGCAATACACCCCGTATTCCATCATGGACCGTGAGCAGTTCCTCGCCCGACTGCCCTTTGTGAGAAACCAGGGCTACGCACTGGATGTGAACGAGGTGGTGGAGGGTCTAATGGGAGTGGCTGCGCCCATCCTCGACTTTTCGGGTGACATAGTCGGTGTCCTATCCCTCGGCTTCCCCTCAACTCGGGAGAACGATCGAGAATTCCTGGACGATGCCGTGCGCGACCTCAAACAGGCAGTGGCTGAGATCTCAGCCAACATGGGCTACGGTGGCGAGAAAAGCGCGAGCGTCATGGACCCAGACGAACCCGAAGTTGAGAGGCCGGAGCCCATGGAGCCCGAAGGGGCCTCCGGCCTTACCCCCATCCTTTCTGACTAGCTCACATTATGTCGCGCTTCGACGGCGCACCGGTCCAGGCCGGCTCAACGCGGCCCTACGGCACGCAGCTCGATGTCGCCTACGTTGACGTCCTTGGTGACCTCGATCTCGTCCAGCGTTTTGGGGGAGTACCCTTCTTTCTCGATACGCAGCAGGTATCGGCCCGGTTCCTGCCGTTCGAACCAGAAGTCGCCGAAGTCGTCGGTGGCGAGTGAAGCTGTCTCGCTAGTCTCGACGTTGGTGAGGGTCACCGTCGCGTCCTCGAGGCACTCGTCGGCTTCGGGGTCGAACACGGCGCCGGCAATGAAGTACTTGTTGGGCAGGTCGATGTAATAAACCCGTGGCTTGGCGCCCAGTTCCGGCTTGAGCACCTCGGCTTTGGCAATAAGATCCTTGAGTTCTGACTCTTCGCCAAACACCAATGCGGCGGTGGGACAGGCATCCACGCAGCGGGGCTCCTTCCATCCCTGATCAAGCAGGTGTGCGCAAAACGTGCACTTCTGAGCGATCTTGGCCTCTTCGTTCCAATAAATCACATCATAGGGGCAGGCTTTGAGGCAGTCGGCTTTGCCCTGGCACTTATCCGGATCGATGATGATGATGCCGTCTTCGCGCTTATAGATGGCGTTGGATTTGCAGGCCGGGATACAAGGCGCATCATCACAGTGCTGGCAGATGTCGTGCATATAGCGCACCCGCACCTTTGGCACGGTGCCCTGTACGATGTCGGTGACCTTCATCCAGAAATGCCCGGTGTCGGGCTGCGGGGCCGCGATCGGCCGCCAGTCGTTGTCAACATGCTCGTCTTTGCAGGCCACCTGGCAGTTGTAACAGCCGTTGCACTTGCTGATGTCTATCACCATCGCTTTGCCCATGTCGGTTCTCCCTCTATACCAAGACTCTGTCGAAGCGCAGGCCGGCCGCCTCGCTGTAGGGCCTGCTGAACGCCTCCGGAAACTCTCTCTCAAGCGCTTTCAGGTCGACCGGAGTCACCTCGACCAAAAAGCCGCTACTGGCCATGCCCGCGCAGTTCTTTGAGGTGGTGCCGTGCGGAGAGATGGTGTTGATCGCCCCTCCCCTGTCCAGTTCCCCGGGAACGATGAAGTCGGCCCGGGCGCCGTGGTCCACATAAGCCACACCCGGCATAACACGTTCCCACACCCGAGCCCCTACCAGCACCGCACCCCTTTCGTTGAAAATCTTACAGATGTCCCCGTCCTCTATGCCTCGTTTGACCGCCTCCGACGGATGCAGCCAAACCGGCTCATACAGGTATCCGTCGGGGCCTTTGACTTTGCAGGTGACTATTTCCCGACTCCAAGTATGGTCATCCATCTGTGCATGCACTCGATGCCGCGGGTGGTTAGACATGCACAGCAGGGGGAACTTAGCGGCCCGCTCGCTCGACAAGCGTTCGTCGTGCAGCACGCTGCTCTCTACCCAGTGCGGCACAGGCGGCCGTTCTTCATCGCTGGGGAAATACTTGGCCAGGTTGAGTGAACGGAACTCCAGCCTACCCGAGGGTGTAGTGAGCGGATGGGCTTCGGGATCGCGGTAGAAATCGTACATCCCCGCCGGATAGCTCTCCCAGTCTGGATCGGACGGCACTACGAAATACTGTTTCTCTTGAAAGGTCTCCCAATCGATGAGGCCCGTATCGGGCACCCGGCTGGTATCGAAGCCGTAACGAATCCACTCCGAGACAGTCCGCCCCTCGGTGTACTCCTCAAGCAGACCCAGTCTCTCCGCCACCATACACACGATCTCGTAGTCACTCCTAGACTCCCCGAGCGGCTCGACACATTGGTGCTCCAGGTAGATCATCTCGAAGGTCACACTCTCGGTGTCTATGCCGATGTCTTCTTCTTCATACTTGGTGTTCACCGGCAGGACGAGATCGGCGAACAAGCAGTCGTTCTCCATCCAGGGATGCTGCACCACAAAACACTCTATCGATGGGTGCCGGTAGGCCTCGGTCATCTTGTTACTGTCGTTCCAACAGGTGAGCAGACAGGGTGTATCAGACCAGATCATGTGAATGGGAGAGCAGCCTTCAGCCGGATATTCATACTTAGTGAACTGCTCCTCAGCGGGCGAACTCTGCAACGAGCTGCCGTAAATGGTGAACCTCCCATCCAAGATGGCGTCATGCACCAGCGTCTTGGGGATGAACTGTCTGGGTAGCCCCGTATAAGGAAAAGGCGAGTAGCCCCGGAACGTGTTCCTGAGATTCAGATTGGGATTGTTGATGATGCTCCCCGGGGAGGGTGGGAACGCCGGATGGTCCTCAGAGCCGAACACCGCACGGTTGATGATGCAGAACGAATGCTGCCCCGGCTTGCCCAGTCCCTGCATCGCTAGGAGCGCCGCCTCTAGACGAGCGGGCTCGTGCGAGTACGGCCCTCTTATGAGACCTCCCCCGAAACCATGCACGCATGACGTCGCCCTGCGCGCCCAGGCCCTAGCCAACGCTTTGATGATACGCACAGGCACGTGGGTCTTCTCGGACGCCCAGGTCGGGGTCTTGGGAACCCCGTCCTCAATGCCCAGCACATAGTCCCTAAACGCCTCAAACCCCACACTGTGGGTGGCCACGTACTCTTTGTCGTAGAGATCGTTCTCAATCCAATAGTGGGCGATGGCCAGTTGTAGCGCCGCGTCGGTGTTGGGCAGGATGGGTATCCATTTGTCCGCGAAAAAGGCGGCACCGTAATTGAGATCCGGGCACACGTAGACCTGTTTGATGCCAAGCTCCCTCCAAAAAGAGCAGAACAGACCCACGTAGTCTCCTCCGTTGAACCCGCGGGTGGTGGTGATCGGATCGCAACCCCAGAACAGCAGCAGGTCGCTGTGCCGGGAAATGTCGGGATAGATATTGGTCGGATTGGGCATCAACCCGAAGGGTTCGCCCCCCCAGACGTGTTTGGCGCCCCAGTACCAACCTTCCCAGCTGTCGGCGTTCCGGACCTGGAGCGTGAAGCCGCCCAGAAGATCCAGCAGCTTCATCTGGCAACCGTGTGTCCCGTGGACGGTCTTGGTCTCGCCGTGGCCGTCTCCCTGAGCAAACACAGCGTAGGGGCCGTACTCGTCGATGACCCTTTTCAACTCACCCACCATGAGGTCCAAGGCCTCATCCCAGGAGATGCGCACGTAGCCGCTCTTGCCTCGGTTCTGGGTGTTGCGGCCCCCGGGCCCGGTAGATCCCGGCGCTCCTCTCGGATCCCAATCCACCCGTTTGAGCGGATAGGGGATGCGGTTGGGCGAATAGATGCTCTTCTTGTAGCCCAGCCCGAAGGGACTGATAGTCGTCTTGAGGGGGACGTGGAAGGTCTTACCCCGAGCCTCTATCTTCCAGGGCCGGAACTCCTCGGGACTGTACTTCCAGTCATAAGGGAGCGGCCGAATGCGCAGTATCTTGCCGTCCTTGACATCCACGGCCGCCACATGAGACCCGATGCCGAAGCTGGACTTGCCCGTACACTTGATGTAGGTCCGCTCTCGCGACGTATCCATCACTTATCCCGCTTCTCTTGTCCCGTTCCCACCTAGGCCAGCATCCGCTCCCAGGCCAACCCCGTGGCCGAATCAGAAGGACGCGAAAAAGCTTCCGGGTACTCCCGGCGTAGAGCCTCAAGGTCGACGAGTTCGTACTCCACCAGAAAACCACCGGAGACCATGCCCGTCGCGTTTTTGGAGATGGTGTTACGCGGGGTGATCAAGTTGATGGCGCCGCCGCGATCGAGTTCGCCGGGGACGATCGGGTCGTACCTCGCGCCGTGATCCATGGAAATGACACCGGGGATGACGCGCTGGGTAACGTACGCACCTGCCAGCACGGCGCCGCGCTCGTTATAGACCTTGATGATGTCACCGTGTTTGATACCGCGCTTCTGGGCGTCGTCGGGATGTATCCAGGCGGTCTGGTACCCATAGCCGTCAGGCCCGACGATCTTGTTAGTCTCGATCTCACGCAGCCACTGCATGTCGTCATGCTGCGAATGCACCCGCCAACGAGGGTGGTTTGATACACAGAGCACGGGATAGAGTTTCGCCCGATCGCCGGAGATCCGCTCGTCGTGGCTCGGACCGCGCTCTATCCAGCGGGGCACGGGGGGACGCTCCTCGTCGTCCGGAAAATGGTCTGCCAGACGCTGCGAGTAGTACTCGAGCTTCCCGGTGGGGGTGGTCAGTGGGTGGTTCTCAGGGTCCTCGGCGAAAGGACGCAGCCCGATCTCGTGCTTATCCCAATCGGGATCGGTGGGGATCACATAGTGGCCCTTCTCCATGAACTCTTCCCAGGTCACTAGGTGGTCGATACCGCACTGGTCGAAACCGAGACGGATGTAGTCGTTCACAGACTTGCCCTGGGTGAACTCCTCCAGTATGCCGAGTTTCTCAGCGATGGCACATACCACCTCGTAGTCGCTCTTCGACTCACCCACGGGCTCGATGCATTTGGCGTCGTAGAACAAGGTGCCGAATTCAGCCGTGTAGTTGTCAATCCCAATGTCGTTGTTCTCGAACTTGGTCGTCACCGGGAGGATGAGGTCCGCGAATTGGCAGTCGTTCTCAATCCAGGGGTGTTGGGCCACGATAAACTCGATCTTGGGGTTCTGAAAAGCTTTACCGATGTAGTTGCCGTCGTTCCAGCAGGTCACCAGCGACGGCGAGTCGGTCCAGATCATGTGGACTTCCGAACAACCTTCAACGGGATACTGGTACTGCTTGAACTGGTCCTCGGTAAGTTGCCGGCTCTGGGTCGTCCCGTACCAGGTGATCGGCTTCTCCGACGTCGCCTCGTTGATGGCGACGTGGATCAGATCCTTGGGAATGAACTGCGCCGGGAGGTCGCCCACCGTAGGGGCAGCTCTGTTGGCTTCGGTGGAGATCAGATCGGGATAGACGAGGTGGCGGGGCACCGGTACTGAGCGACCAAACGGGAACTTGTCCCCCACCCGGACCCCCATGAGACCCCATTCGATCGTGGTCAGCATATGGCGCCCGGGCTTACCCAGACCCTGCATACCCAGCAGGCAGACCTCGGCCCTCATGTTCTCGGTAGCGTACGGGGCACGGGCCATATTGCCACCGTTGCCATGAGTGATGACGGTGGGGCCACCTGCCCAGACCCGGGCTAGGGCTTTGATGATCCGGGACGGGACACCGGTCTTCTCCTCGGCCCATTTGGGGGTCTTGGGTACACCGTCTTCTTCGCCAAGGACATACGCGGCGAACTTGTCGAAGCCCACCGCATGCGTCTCGATATACTCCTTATCGTACGTCCCCTCCTGCAACCACTGGTAAGCGATGGCAAAGAAGAGAGCCGCGTCGGTGTTAGGCCGGATGGGGATCCATTTGTCGGCGTGTACCGCAGTGCCCCAGTTGACTTCGGGACCGACGCAGATCTGTCTGATACCCAGTTCGGTGAACCAGTAGAGAAGCCGGCTCACAGTCTGGCCCCCCCAACCCCAGGGGGTTGTCTCGGGGTCGTTGCCCCAGTGCAGAATAGTCTGCGTGTGCTGGGCGATATCCGGGATGATGTTAGAAGAGTAGAAGGCCTTACCCACCGGTTCGTTGCCCCAGACATGCTTGGCGCCCCAGTACCAGCCTTCCCAGCTGTCTGGGTTGCGGTTCTGCACCGTGTAGTTGCCCAACAGGGCCATCATCTTGCGGTTGCAACCGTGGGTAGTGTGCACGACCTTGCCCTCGCCGTGCCCGTCTTGTTGCAGCAGCACTGCAGAGAGCCCATACTCCTTCTCGATTCGCCGGATCTCGGAGGCAACGATGTCGGTAGCCTCGTCCCACGAGATACGCACGTACTTGCTCTTGCCCCGGTTTTGCGGGTTACGATCCCCGTTGGGGTCCCAGTCGACGCGCTTGAGCGGATACATGACCCGATTGGGGGAGTAAACGCGGTTCTTGTAAGCGAGAGTGAAGGGCGGGATGAGTACCTTCATACTGCACTCGAATACCTTCCCGCGCGCTTCTATCTGCCAGGGCTTGCGGTCGTACTTCCAGTCGAAATGAAACGGCCTGATCCGTACGATCTTGCCGTCTTTGATGTCGACCTGCACGGTGTTGCCGTCCTGCACGACGCCGTTGAAACTGAGGCCCTTGACCACAGTGCGTTCGCCGCCACTCTGCTGCCCGCTCATGTCTTCACCCGCCTTCTTGGTCTATCGTAGCGTTGCGGTCGATCTCGACTACATCCCGGCTGCAGTAGGGCGACCGCTGTTCGGTACTAGGAGTTGTTCTTCGTCAATCCGCAGTGTAGACTAGTTACTTGGGAAAGTAAATACCCTTGCCTCGGAAAATAACCATCTTCGCCCGAGAGAACAAATGGCATCACAAGACAGCACGCACGCCGACCAAGAGCGGGACAGGCTTATCGAAGCACTTGACGCCTCCATAGCCGGATTCAACAAGGATGGGCGGCTGGCCCGCGGG
>JAXGNF010000064.1:0-1714 GCA_040768135.1 Thermoleophilia bacterium
ATCATCTTCCACCATCTGTTGGATATGAACGACCTACCCGCGGCGGAGCGGTGGTTCTACCGGTACCACATCCCTGAGGTCATGCGTAATCGTCCCTTGAGCTATCTCAGTTTCCGAGCGGTGCCGCCACCACCCGGCGCGGAAGACTATGGGTATTTCAACTACAAGATCCACGAGAACGTGAGCGTGGGTGACCAAGAGGCTTCGCTCGCTCTTCTGGCTATGACGCCCGAAGTAGTGCCGCTGAAAGTGATAATGGTGAACGTCCCCCCGGCTCCGACCGAGGACTTCTTGGGGGCAGGAGCGTCTTTGGACGATAGGACCATCCTCAGATGGATGATGGTGTTCAGGTACCCGGAAGGAATCGAGGTCGAGGAAGGCGATGACTGGTATATCAACGTTCACGCTCCTGAGGTTATGCAACAGCCAGGGCTAACGCGCTTTTTCAGCTATCGGGTCCTTCCTTCGCCCGTGTCCGTGCGTAAGGGGTCTTCGACGTTCTTGCACCCTCGGTCCCAGGTGTCCTCCAATTGGCACCGAGTATCGGAGTTGTGGTACGAGAACAACAACGGATGGGTCGAGTCGATCGTCAAAGCTCCGCCAACATATACACCGCCGAACTGGACCTCCTACGACCGGTTTCCGTTTTTAGAGCCGGGAATCGACTTCGTTAGTACGTTCATCCTAGAAAGACCTACCGACGACTGGCTCAGGGTGATGCCGCCCGCCTACGTTTAGGCCGAGGTCTGTCCGCGCCGGACACGGTCCTCGGATATCTGCCTCGGCCGTTTCGCTCCCGGCCGTGTTTCTTGGCCGTCTCTCTCGGCCGTCTCTCTCGGCCGTCCATCTGCTCGTCGGCCTGAGCGCTACCACGCTGTGGACCCGGCAAACGGCAAGACGACCGCTCTTTGGGCTCGTCAGTCCTCGGCCGTCACCGGGCGTCTGAGATCGGTCCCACCCGGACCGCGGCGCGGCCACCACGCCCATCGGCCCAAGAGGACGGTGATGGCCGGTACTAACGTGGTCCTGACTACGAAGGTGTCGAGCAGCACACCGAAGGCTACGGCGAAGCCGATCTGGAGTAGACCTAGTATGTTTCCGCTCATCATGCTGGCGAACGTCCCCGCCATGATAAGACCGGCTGAGGTGATGATGCCGCCCGTACGGGCTAAGGCCTGGCGAGTCCCGGCGCGCGCGCCGTAGACGGCCACTTCTTCCTTCACCCGGCCGATCAGGAAGATGTTGTAATCCATGCCCAGAGCGACCAGCATGACGAACATGAACAAAGGTACCCACCAGGTCACTCCTTCCGTCCCCATGACATCGACGAAGATGAGCCGCATGACTCCCAGAGTGGCGCCGTACGAGAGTAGGATGGTGAGGATGAGGTAGATGGGGGCCACCAGGGCGCGCAACAGAAGCAGCAATACTACAAAAACGCCGCCAAGCACGAAAATGATGGCTTTGTTCATGTCGCGGTCGGAGGCATCGCGTAGATCGAGCAGGACCGGAGAGTTGCCTTCAACCACGCCGTCAAACCCCTCATCGATGAGGGTCTGTCTGATTGTCTGAACGGCGCCAAGGGCCTCCGGGGTATACGGGCCGACATCCAGCACCACCTGCAGGCGAACGGCGGTGCCGTCAACGGAGATGTAGGCGTCACGCAGGGCTTTGAGTCCCTCGTTCTTCTGAAGATAAAGCTGAGGTAGAAGGA
>JAXGNF010000064.1:1814-15074 GCA_040768135.1 Thermoleophilia bacterium
AGAGCTGCGAGAGGGGTATCCGACGGGGGGGCTCCGTCGGTGAAGTGAAGACCAAGGAGGGCGTTCCTCAACTCCGTCGTGGAGTCGCGCACTCCTTGGATCATCCCTGCCAACTGGTCGGCTACTTCAAGGAAGCTCTTGTCCTTCAGCGATGCGGTGAAGCTGCGCACGGTGGCGACGTGGTCGAGGCCGGCAAGGGCGGCATGCAGCCTTTCGGAGCGGGCCAGACCCTTGGGCGTGTCGTAACCGGAGTTGTCTAGGGCCACTACGTTGAGGGGTTGCATCTCCCCGGCTCCAAAGTGAGTTGCGAGGATCTCGAATCCGACCCGGGCCTCGTTGCCTTTGGGAAGGTCGGCCAATAGGTCGAAGTCCCGGGTGAGACCGTTGCCGTAGACCGCCAGTGGAACCAGTACTACGACCGGCACCAGGAGGGCTGCGACGGGACGCTTGACCACCTTACGAGCCCAGCCATACCAGGCACCGGTTTCTCTCATCGGCCGGGCTTTGCGGGGCCAGAAGGCATAGCGGCCCAACAGACTCAGCATCGCGGGGGTTAGGGTCAGGCCGGCGGTCAGCGCGATAGCGACTCCGATGGCTATGCTGGGCCCGCTGGTGTTATAGAGCCCCAACTCGGCAAAAGCCATCATTGCCACGCCCACGATCACTGTACCGGCGCTGGAGGAGATGGTTGCACCTACCGCGCGGACCGTGGTCTTCACGGCCGGGGCTGAGGTATCGGCGCCCGACATCTCCTCCCTGAAGCGGCTGATCAGGAAAAGGCAGTAGTCGGTCCCGGCTCCAAACAGGATCACGATCAAAAAAATGTTCGTGTACGCGGATATGGTGAACACATGCGCTCCTAAAAAGGCGATCACGCCCCGGGAGATCAGATAGGCGAGCGTAATCGTCGCGAGCGGGATGAAGGGGCTGACCGGCGATCTGTATATGGCAAGAAGGATGAGCACTACGAGCACGACGGTGATCCAGGTCGTCGAGTCGACGCTCTCTTTTGTTGCACCCGTGTAGGCGGCGAGGATGGGCCCGTCGCCGGTCATGTAAGCCCGCACTCCGGCGGGCGCCTGCGCCAACCGCTCCTCGATGGCCGATAGTGCACTTCTGGTTTCCGGTGTGGTGCCCACAGCGTTGAAGCGCACCAGCACGAGGGCCACCTGTTTGTCTGCGCTTATCAGGCCCGCTCGAGTCTGCTCGTCGCCAAGAGTCGGCGATAGTACTCTGTCGACCGCGACAAGCGGGTGGGGCTCTTCCGACGCGCCCACGGTACGCGGCGTGGTGTCCTCCTGCTCTTCTGCATGGCTGAGCCAGGCGCTGAACTCGGCCACGAAGTCTGCCGCCACTCCTCGATCGATTCGGTGCCCATCGCCTGCATCTATCACGATCACGGCGCTGGAGGGCGATATCCTGTCTGGGAAGTACTCTGCCACGACGTCATGGGCATCGAGGCTGGGGGCGGAGGACGGGAGGAAGGCCCGCTGGTCGCTGACCGCCACTTCATCGATATTGGGAGCGACGCCTGTGAGTACGACGGCCGCCACCACCCATACAGCGACCACGACCCAGCGAAACCTGACGACGAACGCGCCTATGCGGGCGAACACGCCGTGTTCCTTGCAGCGCCCGCCGCCGTAGTCGTCATCCAAGCCGCCCTACCTGCGTGCCTGTAGCCGGGTTTTTATGCCCGGGCGATTTTCTTGCGCCGCCTATAGGTCTTGGCCAACTCGAGGAAAATCCCCACGTCGCGATCGAGATCGCTCTGTGTGCCGTCAAAATAGAAGACCCGCACGGGGATATGGTCGTGGTCTTTGCTTATCCGAGGATAGATGGCCTCGGTGACGATGCCGTTCATGCAGGTGAAAGGACTGATGTCGACGACGCCGTCGACTCCCCTTCGGTAGTAGGCGATGGTCCCTCCTGTGGAGAGCACCATCTCGCCCAAGGCGCCCGATTGCGGCAGGTAGGGCTTGGCGCACTCGAGCACTTCGTCAACGTGAGGGTCGGGACGCTGGGCGAACATCTCCTTGAAGTCCTTGAGAAGGGCTTTCTCGTCCTTGTGCATGAGGCGGGAGGTGATGAACGTCTTGAGCCACGCCTTCCGGAAACGCTGCTTCTCTTCTCGATGCCGGCGGAAGGCCTCAGCGTTGGTGTACCAGATCCATTCGCCTACCCCGGTCAGCCAACATTCACCGCCTTGGGCCTCGATGTGCCGGATGAGTTCATTGTTCGAGAAGGTGTTGAGGCGGCAGAAGATCTCACCCACTACCCCTATGAGCGGGCGGTCCTCGTCTTTGACCGGGATGGCTTGGAACTTCTCCCTGACCACACGCAGACCGGCTCGTAGGGCGGACATACGTTTTCGATTGCTGATGCCTTGACGGCCCACGATTTCATCCATCAGATCGAGGGACTCCAAATAGACCCTGTCGGTCTCCCCGGCGTTCACCTCGTAAGGCCGGGTCATCAGCAGTAGCTTGAGCAGAATATCTTGAATCACCACAGCCCGCCAGGCCGTGCGGATGAGAGCGTTGGCCTGATCACCGATGCCGGCGTAACCATCGGCGGAGGTTATCGAAAAGATGGCCACTTCGTGGTAACCCTGGTCGTCCAGAATACGCCTCAGCAGAGCTACGTACTGGCCGAAGCGGCAGGGCCCGTTGGCGGTGGGAAGGAGTAGGGCAGTCTTCTTGGGATCGAGGCAGGCGTCCTCGACCAGTTTCAAGTAGTCGCCCAGCACGATCCGCTGGGGATAGCACTCGTCCCCCGAGGTGTACTTGGCCCCTAGTTCCAGGGTACGGGCGTCTTCGTCGGGGGTGACCCGGGTATCGAAACCGATGGAGCGGAAAGCCGCCGCCAGCATGCGTGACCCTCCGTACGGCATGCGGGTGAGCCACAGGGTGCGTCCTTTGATGTCGACGTCAGTGTGTATCGGACTGGTATCGACACTGTGAGCAGCCATCGTCTTCGGTAGCGCGGCGAGGGCGGCCTCCGCTGCTTCTCGGGTGGCCTTACCGTTGCCCCCTTTGGTGGTGGTGTGGGTATCCATCAAGACTCCCTCAACGGCTGCTTCGCCTTATCCCCTCGGGCCCACCAGCGCAGAAAACCCTTGCTGTCCAGATAGGCCTCGCACCGGGTCATAGCCCCGGCGTCATTAGTATGCTCGTCGAACTGCAGCACCAGGAAGGGGTCGGATGAGGCGGCGCCCATGTAGTGTTTGATGTACGAGTCGGGTCCGCATTTGAAGTTGGTGATGTAAATGATGTGCAGGTTGGGCTGCTCGGCCACCACTTCCGCGGCTTGCAGGATCCTGCGTCCGTAGCCCCAGAACATGTTGGGTGTGACTTGGCGAGTGTCTTTACCCCAGAGCGGCAAGAAGTCGAACGGGACGATGTTCACCCCGTAGTAGCGGCGGAGTTTGGCCGGGATGTCCATATTCACCCCGGCATCGTAGATGTTGTAGGGGCGTCCCACCAGTACGATCCCTAATTCGTCGTGTTCGTTGAGACTCGCGAGGGCATCGGCTCCGGCAATGATCAGGCGGCTGCGGAACTCGTCCTGAGCCTCGTAGGCCTCGTCTAGGGCGGCATCGACTGTTTGAGGCGGGATTCCCAAGGGTTTAAGGACAGCGCGCAACGTCCTGCGCACTGTTGCAGGTCCTCGACGGAAATGCAGAGTGGGGCAGAGGAAGCGGTCGGCATAGGCCTCGAACTGCGGCGCCAGCCTGAGCACGTGCGGCAGAGTCTGGCCCCAAGGGCAGGCGTGCGACTCGATCTCGGGGTGATCGGTCTCTTCGTTAAGGATGTTCGGCACGAAGATATGATCGACGTCCTCCGCGATCAGTTCTGCTACATGACCGTGTGCCACCCGGATGGGGAAACAGGGTTCGGCTACCGCTGCCTCGATACCCAGCTCACGGATCTTCTTATCGGTCTGGCGCGATAAGACGACGTCGAAGCCGCAACTTCTGAAAAACGTGGCCCAGAACGGGAGGCGCTCGTACGTATACATGGCCCGAGGTATCCCGACCGTCCCCAGCGGAGAGCCGCTGCCTGTGCGGAGTAGGGTGGAGGTGTCTTCTGCTTCGGTCACGTAGGAGTACATGAGGGCGTTGCGGTACTCCACCAAGTCCCGGATGATGGGCTCCTTGTCCACCTTGGCCCGTTTGCGGTACCGGTCTGAACACTTGTCGCCCCAGTAGGTCTTCTCTTCGCCAATGGTGAACTGGCGAATGTCGCACTCGTTACTACATCCCTTGCAGGTGAACTCACGCATCGTATAGTCGACCTGTTCTAGGTCCCATCCACGGAAGCGGGAAGGCGCGTGAGTGGCCGCCATCTTCTCGCGGGCCAGCAGGGCCACGCCTATGGCTCCCACGACCCCGTTGTGCGGCGGCACGATGATCTCTTTGCCCAGGATCTTGCTGAAGGCGGCAGGAACCGAGTCGTTGTAGGCGGTCCCACCTTGGAAGTAGATGGTGTCGCCGATGTGGCGCCGGCCCACCAGGCGGTTGAGATAATTGTAAGCGATGGAGTAGGCCAACCCCGCGACGAGGTCCTTCTTGTCGGCGCCTCGCTGGAGGTAGGAGTTGACGTCTCTCTCCATGAAGACGGTGCAACGCTCACCAAGACGGATAGGCGCTTTGGAAGACAGGGCCAATTCGGCGAATTCGCCGATGATATTGATGCCCATCTTCTCCGCCTGCTCTTCTAAGAAGGAGCCTGTACCGGCCGCGCAGGCTTCGTTCATAGCGAAATCGACCACCACTCCGTCTTTGAGGCTGATGAACTTGGAGTCCTGTCCGCCGATCTCGAAAATCGTGTCGGGCGCCCGGTCGATCAGCTTGCGTCCGATGAAAGTAGCTCCGGTCTTGTGGGCGGTGATCTCGTCATTCACGGTATCGGCTCCGATGAGTTCGCCGATCAACTCCCGGCCTGAGCCGGTGGTGGCGACACCCAGGATGTCCAGACGCGGGCCCATCTCGTTCCAGATATCGGCCAAGCCCTTGTTGACCACCTCGACGGGGCGGCCGTCGGTCTTGACGTAGATCTCTTTCACCACCTCGCCCTCTTCGTCTACCACCACCAGGTTGGTCGAGACCGACCCGATGTCGATACCCAGGTAGGCGCCGATCTTGCCTTCACCCGGCGGGAATTGGTACGGCTTCACGCGGTCGCGGAGCAGGATGACCCGTTCCATCGACAATGGTTCACTCGTCTCGAAGTCGGCGACCTGAGCTTGAGTCAGACGGGTGGGGTCGATCGTGACTATCTCCCGACCGGCCCGTTCGTCGGCGGCCGTCAGGGCGCACCCTATCGCCCCCATCCAGGCATAGTACGCTGGGACGATCAGGTGCTCCTCGTCTAGGTCAAACGCCTCGCGCATGGCTGCGACGGCCCCTGTATTGGCCGCCACCCCGCCGATGAAGGCTACGCGCTCGCCGATCTCTTTACCTTTTGTGATGGTGCCTCGATAGTTGCGTACTACCGCGTTACAGAGGCCCTTCAACACCTCTGGGGGCTGGTAGCCCTTCTGTTGGGCGTGGACCATGTCGGATTTGGCAAAGACCGAGCAACGCCCGGCGATGGAGGCGGCCTTGCCCGCGCTCCGTACGATATCGCCCACCTGTTCGATGTCATAACGCAAACGACTGGCCTGCTGGTCCATGAATGAACCGGTGCCTGCGGCGCAGTCGCCGTTGGTGCCGTAGTCGGCGATGCCTACTCGCCCCGACTCCGCGTCGGTCTCTAATTGGATGAACTTCGAGGTTTCGCCGCCCATCTCAAAGACGGTTGTGACGTCGGGATGCAAGGCTCCGATCGCGCGGGCAAGGGCCTTGAACTCGTTCTCGTATGGGAGATCGAGCATCGCCCCCACAAGGCGCCCGCCGGTGCCGGTCACGCCGACTTGTGCGACCATCCCTTCAGGGAGGGCTGCGAGAACCTGGGTCAGAAGCTCCTGGGCCGCATCGGCGGGGCTGCCCTTGATGCGTCTGTATACGGTCGCCAGTATGGGAGGAGCCCCAGGATGGGGAAGGACGCGATCGGTGTGTACTGGGTCGTAGAAAAGCTCCGAATTGGCCGCTATTTCCCGGAACGATTGTTGGTCCTCGGGTTCTCCCACCACGGCGACCTTGATACTGATGCAGCCTATGTCGATGCCAAGCGTCGCCATCGTGTGTGCGGGACCTCCGCAGTATGACGGGGGCCCGCCGCTTCGATAACAAGGGCGCCTCGGAGCACCCCGCGCGCGGCCTGACCGCCGTTGTTCTCTTCGATCTTCAACGCTGAAATCTTAGCACGAACCGTGGAAACACCCAGCCGTCCGCGGTTCTGACTCATGGCTCGCCCTCACAGGACTACCTGCGTTCCGCCCATCTCCCTTGAAAACAACGACGGTTCTACCGCTACCTGTTTTGAGGCTATGACCGGCCTCGATCTCCACTGTTCACGCCCCAGAACTGGGTCATGAAGCCTATTCCCCGGATTCTCGGTTGACCGCGATATCGAAGGCGCTGGTGTCCTGGTGTCCGGCAACCCTGGGGGCGGATCTCGGGTCACAGAAGCTTCTGCGGGCGGTGTGACTCTGCAGAGTGTCGCCGGTGTGACTCCTACTGCTTTCGCCTGGAAGGTGGCCTGCGGGTTCCGATAGGTGACAGAGGGGAAATGTCGGTATGGTAGGCTTTCGAACGATTCCGCCGCCACTGCCGCGACCCATGCTGCGCGAGGAGATATGTGACTGATGAAGCATCCGCGATATCCGCATGTGTTCGAACCCATCACTTACGGCCCCTTAAGGCTGAAGAATCGGATCATCGGGCTGCCCATGATGAGCGGCCTATCTACCCCGGACGGTCGGGTGACCAAGGAATTGGTGGCCCATATGGGTGCCCGTGCCAAGACGGGGGTGGGATTGGTGTATGTGGGCGACTCGGACCTCGATCACAAGCACGGATTGACCCACTACACGCCGCTCGATCTCTCGTACGAGGGCAACACAGGCGGTTTTACCGATCTGGTCGACGAAGTCCATCGATACGGCGCCAAGATCGGCATCGAGGTCAACCACGGGGGTGACTACGCCTACGACGCGATCAACTCCTCGGGAAGGCGTCTGGCGGTCTCGGTCAATCCGGACATCCCCCCACGGTATCCTCAGCAGAGGGACCCCATCATCATAGATCGGGCCATCATGGACGAGTTGGTGGCTTCGTACGTCGGAGCAGCCGACCGGCTGATGCGCGCGGGTTTTGACGCTCTGATGCTCCATTGCGGTCATGGTTGGTTGCTATCGCAGTTTTTGTCCAAACGTGCCAATCGGCGCACCGACGAATACGGCGGGAGCCTGGAGAACCGCATGCGATTTCCGCTTGAAGTGCTGAAGGCCGTGCACGAGAAGGTTGGTGGCAGGATGGCCGTAGACGTGCGGGTGAGCACCGGGGGTGACCTGTCTCCTTGGGGAGACGATGATATCGAGGAGGTCATAACCTTTCTCCACGCAGCCTCTCCATACGTCACCGGCGCCAACATATCGGTGGGAGATCAGTTTCTGTTCGATACCACCGAGTACATGATCCAGAGCCATTATTTGCCTCACATGGTCAACACCAAGTGGGCGGAGCGGGTGAAGGCCGCCGGACCGGACGTAGTAGTCAGTTGTTCCGGATCAGTGGTGACGGTGGCCGAGGCAGAGGAAATCCTTGCGGGTGGCCGAGCCGACATGGTGGGCATGGGTCGGGCTACGCTTGTCGACTACTTGCACATAACCAAAGCCTTTCGGGGCTGGGAGAACGAGATCCGGCCCTGCCTGAGGTGTGCGCACTGTACCGATCGGCTTTTTTACTTCAAACCTATTAGGTGCGCCGTCAACCCGCTCGTGGGCCGCGAGTACCAGTACCACGATATCCCCCTTGCTCGGGTCAAGAAAAAGGTGATGGTAGTGGGCGGCGGTCCCGCCGGCATGGAGGCTACGCAGTGGCTCGTCAAACGGGGGCACGACGTAGTGCTCTACGAGAAGGGCGACCGGTTGGGAGGCATGCTCCATGTTGCCTCGGCGCTGCCCGACAAATATGATCTCGCCCGCTACACTGAGTGGCAAATACGGATGACCACGGAATGTGGTGCCCGTATCGTTCTTGGGCACGAGGTGGGTCCTGACGACATCCGTCGGGAGGCTCCGGACGCGGTGCTGCTCGCCATAGGAGCCGAACTGAGCCATCCGCCTATCCCCGGAATCATGGGAAAGAACGTGGTGGCGGCCGCCGACGTGGACACCGGGACTGCTCCGGTCGGCGACAGGGTGGTCATCATGGGCGCTGGTCAGACTGGGAGCGAATGCGCCATCCCGTTGGCTCGGGAGGGCAAAGAGGTCGTTCTCATCGACATGTATCCGCGGGACAAGTATGAGCAATCATGGATGGGGAACCAGGCTGCGATGTCGATCCTCAGGCTCCATCGGGAACTGGGTGTGACGGTGATACTCGACTCAAAGATCGTCCAGATAACCGACGCGGGCGTTAAGTATCTCCGAACGGATGGGAGCGAAGGCTTCGCAGAGGCCGACACTGTGATCAACGCACTCGGGATGGAGGTACCTTACGACAAGATCGGCGAACTCATCTCCGTGGTCCCCGAGACGTATTGCATCGGTGACTGCTTCGGCGACAAGATGGATATCGATACCGCGGTGATGACAGGTTTCACCTATGCTTTGGAAGTCTGAGGCGGGGAGCGCACCCGGCGCGCCGGACGACTCCAAGCAGATGTCGCGATCATTGGGGACCGTCCTGGGGGCTACGACTGGGACTCCGGTTCCACGATGGCGGCGGTACCGTAAGCCAATACTTCGGTCATGTTGCCGCCGAGATCAGTTGCATCGTATTTCATCGCGATGATGGCGTTGGCACCCATCTGCTCGGCATGTTGCACCATCCAGGAGAAGGCCTCGGCCCGAGCCTGCTCGCAAAGTTCGATGTACTCGGGGATCTGACCGCCGCCTAGGGTGCGAAGCGAAGCCGTGATCTGACTGCCGATCCAGCGGGCTCGGACGGTCACCCCGCGTACCACTCCAAGGGTTCGTACGACTCGGTAGCCGGGGATGGTCAAGGCTGTTGTGGTCAATCGGTGGTCCATATGGTCTCCTATGGGTCTTGGCTTGGGGTATCCACGCTGGTTTCGACTACGCGATTAAGGTGCCCGTGACTTCGCCATCTACATACATACCCACAGCCTACACCCTCCCGCCGACGCCACGTTAGTCGTGTTCAAACGGTATGCGCAGGCTTCGAGGCTAATCGACTTTGAGTGCCCGGATGACCTTCGTTGCCATCCTGCGAGCCCCCTCGGGGAGGGCGACCAGGACTCGCTCCAGCCACTCGACATTCCGGACATTGACGAACGGCAGGGTCATGACCCGCAGGTTGGTATCCAGAAGGGATCTTCATGGGAGTGCTCTTGCCGGCTTCGCTCTCGCCCAGGATCCCCTGGATCGTGCCGACTGGTACGGTCATCGTGATCCCGTCATTGGCTCTGACGGGGTCGAAGCGCTGGCGGATGTCGGTCAGTCGGACTTGCAATGGCCTCTTCTGTTCATCTCAACCTCAACTTCAACCTTAGCGACAGTTCCTGCGATGGAGCGCCGACGTCCGGTCCGTGTCACACGACTCTGCACATGGGCCCGGAACACGACAATAGGGGCACTACTGACGCAGAAAGGGGAGACCGCGAAGCCTCCCCTTCCACCGGACGCAAAACTCGTTGAGGCCCTTTGCTCTATTCAAAAACGCTTTGCCCGTCCATCCCTTCGAGCAGTTGCGGTAGGTACCAGACCTGCTGGTCGGTGGCCGCCTCCCCGTCGGCGAGGTAGGAGGTGCCGTTCTGCAGGTTGATGGGTCCACGCCAAAGATTCAGACCACCAGCCAGAGCAGCGACGAACTCATCCACCCGGGCCGCTGCCTCAGCCGAGAGGGCGTTGCCTTTAGCGAAACCGATTAACGAAGTGTCGGGGTTGTTGATGTCGGTCCAGTCGGGGTCCACCCAGGCGAAGAAAGTGGTCCAATTGCCCTCGCGGGCGGCCGTGAGGACCTTCAGGTACTCCGGACCCCAGTTGTAATAGGGGACGCCTAGGGCGACAGTGGGAGCCTCCTCCAGGGAGCCGATGTAGTCGTAGGGGATCGCCCACACCTCTTTGCCGGCCGCCGCCATCTTGCCGGCTTCGACCAGGGCCTCGGTAGTGTCGATACCCGATATAAGCACGTCGAAGCCCTGGTTCAAGAAGTTGTCGGCCACCTGAGTGGGGTCGGAGGTGACTCCGGGGATGTTGAACCAAAAACCGATCCAGTCGACTCGGAACTTAAGCTCGTCCGGGTCCTTGCCCAGATATTCCGTCCAGGCGTACTTGGCTCCCAGATATATGGAGGCGGCCAACCGGCGGGTTTCGTCGTTGATCAGGGGGCCTAGGTAGCCTATCTTACCTGTCTTGGTCGTAAGGGCAGCGGCAACGCCGGAGATCATTTTGCCGTATTCCATGCGCCCCATGATGTTGCTGAGGTTGGGAAGGTCCTTGAAGTCTTTTCCGTCGATCCAGGCACCGTCACCGGACGTATGAAGCACGGGGATGTCCGGGTGGGTTTTGGCGAATGCGATCGCCCCGTCTTTCATGTCGTCAGAGGTAAAAATCACAATTTTAGCACCTTGGGCGAGCAGTTCCTCGGCCAGTTGTTCGACTGTAGTGCCTGGTCGATCAGTCGTGTTAGCCTTGTCGACGTAGACCATCTTGGCTCCGGGGAGTCTCTCCTCGACATAGAGCCCACCCTCGTAATTCGCCTGGCTCCAGCCGTTGTCGTTGTGCGGACCGACCAAGATCATGCCAAAGACATACTCCTCGGGAGGAGCGGCTTCGGTACTGGTTGGTTGGGAGGCGGTGGTGTCGGTAGACATCGACTCAGCAGTGGTAACGGTGGTTGCCGGTGCGGCGGCACTGCTGCTAGTGGTCTCTTCCTTAGCCTTGCCGCAGGAGGTGGCAAGGGCCACCATAAGAACCAGCACGGCGATCAAGACACTGTCCATGAAGGCGCGGCGTGGTAGGGATACGAGCATTGCTGAGAGCACCTCACCCTTCTTGTTGATGACTGATGCCTGGAGACAGTTCATTGATAACGGAACCCGGTCTCCGACGACCTCGTGCGCGGACGTTCCCGGTCTGGCAATCGGTGGGCGGACCCCCTTTCGTCCTCTCTTCGCACGTTGCGGAAACAGAGCGAACCATAGGGATGTAGGACCATGCCATTCTAACCATGAATAACCACCCTCTTCCAGAGGAGATCGGCTCCTGTTAGAGAGGGCAGGTCCTTGCCAGAGACAGGAGGCTCCCGTCAGAGATGGTGGACCCGAAGGAGAAACGGCGGCCCCTCGTCCGAAGGGGTGTCCTTGGGAGGGGGCAACATCCTCTCAGACACCACCGCCTCTATCCGGGACTCCTGGACGACCCCTATCGATTAGAAGTCGATGATCTTCATCTCGTAGACCTCGTCGATCTCGAGACAGCGGTCAATGGCCTCCTGAGGAACTTCGTTGTCGAGGGTCAAGATCATGATGGAGTCTCTAAGAACGTCGCTCACACCACTCGATGTCACCATCCGCGAGATGTTGACACCGAATTGACCCATGGTGGTCGCCACCTTTCCGATGACGCCGGGAACATTCCGGTGCGGCATATAGGCGGTCTTACCCTCGGGAATGAAGGTGATGGGAAACTCCCCAATCTGGACGATACGCGGATACTTGCGCTCAAGCACCGTACCCGCAATGGGGAACTGGGTACCGTCTCCCTCGGTCACTATCATCCTGATCAGGTTACGATAGTCCCCACTCTCCAAAGAGATGGTCTCGCGCACCTCTATCCCGAACTGCTCGGCCAACAGGCCGGCGTTAACGAAGTTCACCGTGCCGTAGGCCCTGCTCCCTTCAAGCACACCCTTGAGTGCCACTAACGACAGAATCCGGGCGTCTTCGGGCACGTCGATCTCCCGGCCGGCGAAGACGATCTCGACGCTTTTTACCATCCGCCGTCGTATCTGCCGGTAGAGTGCACCCATCTTCTCGGCCAGGCTGATGAAGGCCTGCAGTTTTGCGAACGACTCCTCCGAAAGGCTGGGCATGTTGACGGCGTTCTTCACGATCTCCCCGCGCAGGCCGGCCACTACCTCCGCCACGACCTCTTCACCCACGCGCTTGGAGGCTTCGAAAGTGGAGGCTCCGAGATGGGGAGTACCGGCCATCGTGTCGAATTCGTACAACGGATGGCCCGACTGGGGTTCGTTCACCCAGGTGTCGATGCCCACCGAAGCGATCTTGCCGCTCTCGAGTCCCCGGGCCAGGGCCTCTTCGTTGAAGAGTCCGCCCCGAGCACAGTTGACCAGGCGGACACCCGGCTTCATGAGGGCGATCTCAGGGTCGGAGACCATGTTCATGGTCTCTTTGGTGCGAGGGGTGTGGATGGTGATGAAATCCGCTTCACGCAGGAGATCTTCCAAGGTGGCCTTCTTCTCGACCATAAGATTCTCGAAGCGCGAATCGGGGATATAGGGGTCGTAAGCGATGATATGCATGGCGAAGCCGCGGGCCCGATGAGCGACCAAACCCCCGATGCGCCCCAAGCCGATGATGCCGAGAGTCTTGCCGTAGAGTTCGCTGCCCTCGAATTGTCGACGCCCCCACCGGCCGCTCTTGATGAAGCGGTCGGCCCAGCAGATGTTGCGGCTGCTGGCTAGAAGTAGCCCCATGGTGTGTTCAGCCGCTGAGACCACGTTGCTCTCCGGGGTGTTGCATACGATGACACCACGTTGGGTGGCGGCCGGAACGTCGATGTTGTCGAGTCCGGACCCGGCTCGTCCCACGATCTTCAGCCTGGTGGCGGTCTCCAGAAGGGTCTTGTCGACAATGGTCTCGCTGCGGACGATGATGCCGTCGTACTCCGGGATGATCGCCAAGATCTCCTCTCGGCTCAACCCGTACTTGACATCCACCCGACAGGCGGACTGCAGTAGTTGTATGGCCTCGTCGTCCATGAGCTCGGCCACCAGGACCTTGGTATCCTCGAGATGTTGCACTCGATCCTCCATCACAACTAGTGGCGCGTCGCCTACGCGCCGGACTTTTCTAGAGGATTTCTAGGCTAGCACAGGGCGGCAATGAGGCGGATGGAAAAAGGGCGGCAGGCCTGCGCCCGCCGCCCCAGCGTATCCGCTCTAGG
>JAXGNF010000065.1:0-14495 GCA_040768135.1 Thermoleophilia bacterium
TGTGCCCACAACAGGGGCTACATAAGGTCAAGCGTGGCCACCGCCGTCCGCTCAGTACTGGGGTCCTTGCTTTCGAACACGATGGTGATCTCGCCGTCCGCGGAAACCATGATCGGGACGCCGCCCCAGTGGTAGGCCGAAAAGGCCGCTGTCGTGCGGGCACCTAGGTGTCTCCGGGCTGCGTCATGCATGTGAAGGATCCTGCCGAAGCTGAACACCGAAGATCCGTCGAACAATACGGCTCCATCCAGTGCTGCCAATTCAAAAAGCACTTTCCGCTGCGACTCCGGCCTGTCGCCCGCTCCCATGCGTATGGTGGCTACCCGAGGAGCAAGAAGGGAGCGGATGTCCGGCGGTTCGTCGGTCGAGTCCACCGGGCGATCGCCCGCACCGACGATATGCTTGGACACCTCGTGGGACGGATCGAACACGAGCAGGGCGCCTCTATGGGTATAGCTCAGATCAAGCGCCGTGAGGATCGCGTTTCTACCCACCTCAGGTCCGCCGAATATCGCCGAAGCCGCCGCCAGCAGAGCGGGCCGGTCGTAGATGAGCCATCGGCCTTTTCTGAAGGCCGCCATTAGCCCGTTCTGATCGAGGATCACCCTTTCGCCTCGCTCGGTCAGATGAACCGACCACTGTCCCGGGCCAAGCACGGAAGTGAATGGGTCAAGAAAAGCCGGTCCCAAACTGGGGGAGCGGGCCGCGCAGAGCTCGTCCTTGGCAATCTCCCGGTAATCGAGGAAGCGAAGGTGTTTGTCGACTTCCAGAAACACCTCGCCGGTCGTGGCGATTGAATCGATGCCCTTCTGCAAGGCTCCATGCGTGACGTCGACGCTGCCGGTTCCCGGAGAAAGGACGAGATTGAGCGATTGTTTCCGGTTCTCGGAGGTGCGAAACTCAAGTCCGTCGGCCCAGGCGAGCAGCCTTCCCCAGGCCACTTCGGGATCGTGCTGCTGCATCCACGCGACCACTACCTCTCTTTCTATTAGAGAGAAATCGGCGAATGAAGGTATCTCGGGTAGAGAATTCCCCCATTCCGGGAGTCTCCCGCGGATCAGCCCAAGGACGGCAGAAAGCTGCGGACCGGGCGGGCTGTGGCTGAAAAACTCCAGTTGGTCAGAGCCGACGCTCAGGGAGTGGGCCACAGGTCCATACTCGGCCGCATACCAATGCGGCACGGCGCGGACCAAACGGGAGAGGAGTTCACGGCCGTGCATAGGCCCCTGACCCCTCTCTAGAATGTTGCAAACCTACTTCATATGGCGACATCGGTGGCAGGTTGACTGACGACTGGGATTTCACGCAGGCCTTCCTCTCTACGGGATGATCTCGCCCGTAGTGGCGTCGATATCGATCTCCACCTTCTGCCCGCCCGTAGTGATTATGTCGATCTCCCATACGAGACGGCCGCGCTCCCAGTCAAGTTCGACCTCGTCTATGGTGCCGGGGATCGCAGCCAGGGCGGCGGCCATGGCCGCACGTATATCGACCGCGGGAGCAGCCTGCTGCGCGTAGTCGGGAAGAGTCTCTGCTTCTCTTCTTACGATGTCACCTGTGGTAACGGCGATCTTCAGCTCTACGCCCTGACCGTTGGATTCACGGACGACGATCTCCCAAACCGCCTGCCCGAGGTACGTCTCTCGCTCGATCTCGATCACGGCGCCGCCCGGTACGGCGGCGAGGGCTGCGCCCACGGCCGCTTGAGCGTCCAATGGTCCTCCGCTTGGGGGTGGGCCCGGATCGGGGGGAGTGGTGACCTTACCGGCCTCGGCTCCGACCCGCAACACCATGGCCGCCGCTTGAGCGCGATTCAGGGTGGAAGTGGGGTTCAGGCGTCCTTGGGAGCCCTGGACAACTTGGCGATAGACGAGGTACGCGGTTGTGGGCCGGTGCACGTCAGCCACCTGAATTGCGTCCAAGAATCCATTTAAGTATTGGGCTCCCTGGGCTGCGTACCAAAGTGCAAGCGACGGGTAGGTGAGTCCGCCGGCGCCATGGATGGCCCCGGTTGCGTCCAACTCAAGGGCCGAAAGGTATCTCCCCAGGATGCTGTTAGCCTGTTGTCTTTGGATGTTCAGGCCGGGTCGAAACTGCAGTCCTTCGGTGACGGGATAGCCTGCGATGAGGCCTGCCGCATAGGCGCCTTCCACCTCAGGGAAGAAGGTGTGTGTGTCGGGAACGTCCAAGAAGGACGGTGTGACCGGTCGGGAGGTGTTAACGCCCAGGCCGTTGACCGCCATCTTTGCGAACTGCCCCCGGCCTACGGGATAATCAGGCCTGAAGCGCCCATCTTCATAACCGTCGGCGACCGTGCCGACCTCGGCTTCAGTGACACCGTAGCTACTTATCCACCAGGAATCGGGGGCATCTGGCCACGGCGGAGCGGCCGACACGCCGCCTGCTATCAGGAGGATGAAGAGGATAGCGACCGGGATTGCGGCGGCCGCGATAGGCTTGGAGCGGAGTCTCATATCTACGTCCTTTCCCTCGGACAACCGGCCGGAAAGGCGCAAAACCGCGCTCGTAGCCCGGCACCTACAAGTCCGACGGTACCCAGGATGACGGTCGGTCTATACCTCGGTGACCAGAAGTCCGGTTGAGGGCGGACGGTGGGTGCTGGTAGCAGGGGCAATGCCTGCCCCTGGGTAGTGTCTGTCACCGCTAGATGGCATTTGCATCTAGATTGTACTATGATATAGCTGACGTCCATCGGCAGCGTATGATTCCCAGATCTCCGGCAGCCGATCGGCATACCGTCGTTCGCTGAATGTAGTGAAGGCGGTAGCCGGTCACGGAGAAGGCGGTGGCCGGCTGCCGGGGCGTCGGCAGACGGTTGCCCCGGGGTCGGCACACAACTTGCGTGCGACTGATGGATGCGACATTCGGCCAAAGAGGAGGAACGATCATGCCAAGAGGCGATGGGACTGGGCCCCCCAGTGGGGGAGGCGGCAAAGGCGGGATGGGCGGTCCGTATGCCGCGGGACCGGGCGGGTTCTGCATATGTCCCGCCTGTGGACACCGGGAGCAACACAATCCGGGCCAGCCCTGCAATCAGAAGTCATGCCCCAAGTGCGGAACCGTCATGACCAGAGAGAGGTGACGGTCGGAGCTGTTGTCTGTTCTCGGAGTGATAGTTAATGGAAAGCTCTTATCCAACAACAGGGAGAGAGGGTCGTCACGGCGTCGAGCCGCCGAGCGAGGCTGTCTGGCCCTACCTGCTAACCGGGTATGTCGTCGGATTCGTAGCGGCCTGTCTGTTCACCCGATACACTCCGGTCAGCAACAGGGTCGGGGCCCTTCTTGGCGGCTTCGGGCTCGCTCTATCGGGGCGTTCGTTGGGAAGCCCGTGGCGCCTATCGTGAAGGACCGCGAAGTCGAGGGAGGCAATCCTGATGCCGGGGCGTGATGGGACCGGACCCCGGGGGCGCGGGCCCATGACCGGACGGGGCGAAGGATACTGTGTGCTTCGGATACCCGATGACCCCGAACAGTCTTGGACCGGTTTGGCCGGTCGTTCAGGCAGACCGGTGACGATTCCGCCCGGAGCAGCCGGGCTAGAGGCTCGGTTCTTGTCGGCCGTGGACATACAGTACACCTACGGCCCTGTGCCCTCCCGACGCCTTGGGCGTTCTCTGGGAGTCGACTTGGTACCCCAGAAAGTATGCACGTACGACTGCGTGTACTGCCAACTCGGACGGACGACTACCAAAACAATCGAGCGCCGGGCCTATATCGCGGCCGACGCTATCCTGGCCGAGTTGGAATTGAGGCTGAGTACTGAGCCTTCCCCGCCCGATTTCATCGGCGTCGCCGGCTCGGGCGAGCCCACACTGAATTCCGAGATCGGACGGGTGATACGGGGGATCAAAAGCCTCACCAGTGTACCGGTGGCGGTGCTTACCAACGGGTCGCTGCTCTTCATGCCCGAGGTGCAGGACGCCCTAATGGACGCAGACGTGGTCCTGCCTTCGCTGGATGCGGGCGATGCCGACCTCTTTCGGCGGGTTGACCGCCCTCATCCGGCCGTAGACTTCGAGAAGATGGTCGAGGGCCTCGTCTCTTTCACCCGACGCTACCCGGGGGAGGTGTGGCTGGAGGTCCTCCTCCTCGCCGGAGTAACCGGTAGTCCCATTGAGGTCGAGAAGATCGCCGCACTGGTCAGGCGTATCGCGCCGGCCCGCGTTCAACTGAACACCGTATCCCGTCCACCCTCGGAACAGTCGGCCCGAGCGCTCAGTAAGGAGGCAATGGAGTCTCTGAGCAACTTGTTCCCGGGACCGGTCGACATCATCTGTGATGGTTCGGAGAGAAGGGAGGGAAAGGAGACCGAGAAGGGCGAACAGGACGACGGGGGCTCTTCATCCTTGGGGCCTTGCGGAGTTGATGTAGTCGCCATGCTCCGGAGGAGGCCGTGCACGCTGAATGACGTCGCTGCGGGCCTGGGGCTACATGTGAATGAGGCGCTGAAACAACTGAGCGCTCTTAAGAAGGCGGGGAAAGTCACCACCAGCTTCGTAGATGGCGTGGTGTACTATGCGGTGGTGACTTCCACAGACGATCCCAAGGTGTAAGAGCCCGGTGTCCGCCGTACAGCCGAGGCCCGCCTTACGAGACTGCGGGTGAGAGAAACCCGTCTCTCTCTCCGCTCACCGGGCAGACCCGCTTCGGGTCTCAACGCGCCAGATCCGCCACCAAATCAAGGAGACTAAGGTCGATCTCCTTCTTGTTAGAGACGGCTTCGGCCAAGGGAACAAGAACCAGCTTGTCTCCCTGCAGGCCCACCATTACGTCGGATTGCCCCTCCATTAGAGCCGTCACAGCCCGGGCTCCCATGCGGGCGGCCAGAATGCAGTCGCGGGCGGTGGGGTGGCCCCCTCTTTGAATGTGGCCTAGAACCGATTTACGCACCTCCCGGTCCGGGAAGTTCTCGCTCACGAACTCAGCCATTGCATCCGCGCTCAGGCTTCCTTCGGCCACGATGATGACGATGTGGTTCTTGCCTCTCGTCTGGCCGTAACCGATCATTTCGCGCACTGCGTCCCATGGGGGTCCGACCTCTGGGATGACGACCACTTCGGCTCCTCCCGCGAGGGCCGCGTTCAGGGCCAACTCCCCAGAATCACGTCCCATGACCTCGAGCACGAATAATCGATCATGGGCTGAGGCCGTATCTCTGATCTTCGAAACGGCATCAAGGATGGTGTTCAGGCAGGTGTCGTACCCGATGGTCGCCTCAGTCCCGTAGATGTCGTTGTCGATGGTCGCCGGTATTGCTATCGCGCGAAGGTTCTGCTCGCTGAGCGCATGAGCTCCTCTAAGGGAGCCGTCGCCGCCGATCACGGCCAGGCCATGTATCTCAAGGGCGTGCAGGGTGTCAAGCGCCTTCCGGAGCCCGCGTTCGGACGCGAACTGCGCGCATCGTCCGCAACCCAGCCAAGTACCGCCTCGGTCGAGGATCCCCGAGACGCTTCGGGCGCTCAGTTCAACGAAGTCTCCGTCGATGACCCCTTGGAAGCCCTGCTTGAAGCCGATCATTTGGGCACCGAGAGCGATACCCTGCCTGACGGCCGCGCGGACGGCTGCGTTCATTCCCGGGGAGTCGCCTCCGCTGGTTACCACGCCGAGCTTCAAAGTCCACCTCCTGTTTGCAGTCCCACAGGGTCGACCGCCGGTTCAGGCTCAGCGGGTCCGGCGGCGACGGCGGGCTCCTACGCTCCTTGGGGGGCGCGTCCCTTCTTTATCCTCCGCCAGACCTGCACAAGCAACCCCCAGATCCCTTGGGGGAAAAAGAGGATCGCCAGTACCATCACTGCTCCGAAGGCAAGCATATAGAGGTCGGGTAGCCGGGTCAGCAAGAACTCCCCCAGATAGGCGAAGACCACTGCCCCAATGACCGGGCCGATGAGGTTGGTCATGCCGCCCAACACCGCCATGAGCACCGGTAAGAACGAGACGTTCAGATCGAAGGCGATACCCGGGTCTATGTAGGCACGCCGGGTAGCGATGATGGCTCCTGCCATGCCCATGAACACGCTGCTCAAAGCGAAGACCAAGATCTTGGTCCACATGATGTTGACGCCGCTGTGGGCGGCGGCCTCTTCATATGCACCGATGCTCTGCAGCGCCAACCCGTGGCGCGAGCGCCGGAGTAGGAGCGCAACAATCAACACAAGTGCGGCGACTACGAGGATGGCCCAATAGACCGTTGTGATCGACTCGGTCGACACGAAGCGTCCCCGTTTGCCAGTGGCTATCCGCTCGGCTTCGGCTACTGCATAGAACAGCAACTGCACCAGACCGAAGGTGAAGATGGTGAAATACACCCCTTTTAGTCGCAACGTCAGGGCGCCCACTCCCAGGGCCACGACGAAGCAGAAGACCCCGGCCAAGATGATGACGAGCGGGAAGGGGATCTCTCCACTAAGGATGGCCGATGTATAGAGACCGACGCCGTAGAAGGCGGCCGAAGCCAAGGATATGTACCCGGTGGGGCCGGCGAACATGACCCAGGCTGCAGTCAGGACGATGAACTTGAGGATGTCACTGAAAAGGACAATGATGTAGCGTTCGGTCATCAAGGGGAGGACGGCCAGCACTACGAAGATGACGGCCAGTACGACTAGGCCGATGCTTCTTCTTTGTATTAGTAAGCGCCCGTCCATCTATTTCCCCATGATCCCTTTGGGTCGTATAAGAAGAAGCAAGATGAACACCACGTAATAGGCGACCATGGTCATCGAAGGCTGGAAGTAGCTCACCAGCGAAGCCATCAGGCCGAGAAGGATCCCGCCGATGAAGGCCCCTTGAATGCTACCTAGCCCCCCCAGCACCACCACGATCAGGGCGATGACGGTGTATCCGAGGCCCATGCTGGTGTTGACCGAGTACACCATACTGAGCAGACTGCCCGCGATACCGGCCATGGCTAGGCCCAAGCCGAAGCAGATCCCCAGAACCCGATAGACATTCACCCCTACCAAGCCTGCAGTGCTCGTGTCCAAAGCTGACGCCCGGATGGCCTTGCCCATGCGCGTACGGCCGAGAAAAACGAAGAAAATGACCGCAAGGACCACCACGATGCCCAGCGCCACCAAGCGGTTGAGAGGGATCCTCCAGGCGGTAACCGAGGTGGCCAGGTACGTGTACGCGTAGGTGTTGGAGCCCCATATCCACCGGGCTATGTTCTGGACCACGTAGAGCAACCCAAAGGCCGCCAACATCGACTTGCCTTCGAATGCTTCGATCGTGGGCGAGTGGACCATAATCCTGCGGAACACGAATCTGTACAACAGGAGACCCAGGACGAAGCAGAGGGGTCCTGTGATAACGATCGAGATGAGGGGGTTGAAGCTCACGTTGGTGAACATCCACCAACTGATGAACGCCCCGATCATGATGAATTCGCCGTGAGCTACGTTGAGCACCCGGGCTACCCCGTACTGCAGGCTCAGCCCCGCGGCAATGAGGGCGTAGATACCCCCGAGTAGCAGACCGGCAATGATGATGTCCCTTGCGGCTTCCAATCGTCGTCCTTCGTATGCCGTATGCACGTAGAGGCCGTCAGAAAGCCGGACAGATTAGCATGCCTTCTACCGGCGCCGATCCACACGCTTCTGACGACCTCATCATGCTTGCGTTTCAGTTATCTCCGCTTGTCTTGTTGTTCGGAACGATGATGGGTATGCGGCCGGTCCGGCCGGCCGCATACCCATCTGCTGCTCAGTTATCCCCGCCCGGATTACTCACTCGGCCAAGGAGGTTTTGGATAGATGGGGGCTGCCGTCCGCCTGTCACCCGGATCGACCACTTCGAACACACCGTCCTGCCACTGACCGACCATGCCCGGATAGCATTCAATGGCCGGCAATTGGGTCTCGTAGTACCAGTCGCCAGAGATGGTCTCGAAGTGCTCGGTATTTAGGACCTCAAGCACCTTGGCCTGATCCAAAGTGCCTGCTTTTTCAATTGCTTGGGCCAATGCCTGCAGGGTCGAGTAGTAAGGTGCGCCGCCCCACCAGTCCATCGCCGCCTTGGTATAGCGGGCCTCGAACCTCTCGGCGAAGTCGGCGAGACCGGCTGAGCTCTTGGCGTTCCAGGCACCGAAGCCCATGACCCCGTTGGCCGCTGGGCCAAAGGAGTCGGCGAAAGCCTGATAGCACGCACCGGGGCCGGTAACGATCATTTTGGGATTGTACTTGAGTTGGATCATGGCGCCGATGGCCGGGAAGTTCTGATCGGGATAGGCGAAGATGCATATCGCGTCAGGAGCGGCGGATTCGGCCTGCTTGATCTGGTTGGTCCAGTCCTTGATGTCGGCCGGGATGGCCGTCTTGAACTTGAGTTCTATGTCGGTATTGCCCAATTCCTTCTCAGCCACGCCGCTGTATTCCATCCCGTGCAGGTCGTCGATGTAGAAGATACCGACCGACTTCACGCCCACTTCTTGCATAACGCTAATCAGGACCGGTACCTGGTTCCAGTCGGCGAACTGGAGGTCACCAAATATGTAGGGGTTCTCCTTCACCTGCTCGTGAAGACTGGTCGCACCGCCCTCGGAGGCCATCAGGATGTACTTGTGACTCTTTGCTACTTCGGCCGCCGCGTACAAGAACGCCGTGCTGGTCGGTCCGAAAAGAAAGTCCACTTTGTCCTCCACGATGAGCTTCTCGTAGAGGCGGGTGCAGGTATCGATACTGCTCTGGTCATCGTAGATCTTGCGCTCGATCGGCATCTTCTTGCCGTACTCGGCTACGTAGATGCCGCCCTGCTCATTGATCTCATCCAAGAACATCTTGTAGATGGGGCCCATGGCCGTCTCTTCGAAGATGCTCTGGGGGCCGGAGATAGAACGGGCGGCGCCCCAAACGATGACGTCTTTGCCACCCAACGTGGTGTCGGGGCCGTTGCCGACCGCTGTGGTTTCGCTTCCGGGTGCCGTGGTGGTTGTGGCTTTGTCTTCACCGCATGCGGCGAACACAAAGGTCATGGCTGCCACAATCGTGAGGATGACAAACAACTTCAGATAGCGATTCCTCGTTTGCATATCAACTCCCCTCTCAGTTTGCACACTCGAGCAACCCACACTCGAGCAACCCATATTCAGGCGTTGCCCTGCCTACCAGCAAATCAAGCCCAGCGTTCACCTCCTACAGGGGGCCGTCTCCATACAAGTCACATCGTTGTTCGATGGACTATCACCTAGTTTGACACTCAGTGCGCTCTTCGACCGAGGCGAGACCATTGCTCAGCCTTCGGTGCTCTACTTCGGTCGATATCCGGATGCCGAGCCTGCTGCTATGCCTGCATCAGTATTCTCGTCGCATCGGGGCACGGTAGGCGGAAACAGATCGCATATTGACTATATCGCGACCGAAGTGGGAGAACAAGAATTGGATGTTTTGCGTTCATCCGGTCTCTTCAGGGCGGGTTTCATGTCGCAAAGAGGACATCGACCCGCGCAGGCCTCTGAAGCGGAGATGACTCCACGGCCGTTCGCTGTCCCAGTCTGGCATCGCGATCGGCATCCTCGCCCGTCGATCACCTATATCGACGGGATGGCCGGCGTGATAGCATCGCCGGCAGACGCATCTACGCGGGTTGTGGTGAGCTGATCCCAGGTTGGCTATCCGAAGGATGAAGGAGATTCACATGTTCGACCCGGCGCAGCAGGCCTCACAGACCGGTGAGTCGATCCTGGCGGTTATCGGCGGCCTCGCGCGTGTCTCCGGTTTCATGGGCGTGAAACGGAAACCATGCGCCCTTATCCTCACTGAGCACCGCATCATTCTCGCAGGGCTGTCCGCGGGGAAGATCAGAGAACTCGTCGGTCAGGCCCGCGATGCGGCCAAACTCGAGGGCAAGGGCCTGTTGGGCCAATGGGGAGCCCAGATGCGGGCGTCATCAACCTACCAGCAGCACTATTGGGAGATGACTCCAGACGCCATCTTGGCTGAAGAGCCGGACAACTTCGCCATTCCCCGCGCCTTTGTCAAAAAGCTCAAATTCAAGCGCGGGCTTTTGGATGATACTGGCATAAGGAACCCCGACAGGCTGACCATCCACACCACTCAAGAGAAACTCAAGTTCGATCTGGGGGACACGCTGGGGAGGGTGAAGGAGACCTTTCGTAACGCCGGCTATCCCGCCTAGACCTGCGACCGCTCAGAACCCGGGATCGGCACGCAGTGCATGGGACCGGGTCAGTCTCCCAGCACCTTGATGATCAACCGTTTTGGGCGCTGCCCGTCGAACTCCATGTAGAAAACCTCCTGCCACGGTCCTAGGTCTAGCTTCCCCCCTGTGATGGGCACGACGACCTGGTGGTGGACCAGCAGGTTCTTGAGATGAGCATCGCCGTTATCTTCTCCCAGGCGGTGGTGGCGGTAGTCGCCGCCCTCCGGAAGGAGCTCCCGGGCCACCTCGTTTGCGGGTCTCCTCCACGAGGGCGGCGCGAGTTTGTCCAGCCACTCCAGGGCATCCGTCTGGATGCCGGGCTCGTCATCGTTCACCCATACGCCTGCGGTGATGTGCATGGCTGAGACCAGCACCATACCTTCTTGTACCCCCGCCTCCCGTACGGCGGCGGCTACGTCCTCGGTGATGCGGACGAACTCCCGGCGCTCTTTGGTGTTAATGGTCTTATAGACTGTGTGTGCCTTCATGTGGCGACCACTCCCTCCCGATTGGCGCACCCGCGTTTACAGACCAACCCGGGGCGGAATCTCAACAAGATGATTATAGCTTTGGGTAGTCGGGGTACCCGGGGGGCCGGCGCCTATTTGGAACCCTCCCGCGGAATCGTCCTTCGGAGTTGTGCGGCGGAATCCTCGTGTGGAATCGTCCTTCAGGTGAAACCTGTTTGACGCCTGCATCGGGGGTTCGATACAATCGCCCGGGTGGGGGCAGCATCAATGCCTTCTCCCCGCAACGCGAACTCTCGCCGCGAGTACCCTATGACTGAAAAGCGATTATTGCCCAGGCGCGCCCTTCTGCAGGAAGGGTGGGTGATTGCCAACCATATTCTGGTCTCTTTTCACGTCGCCTTCATCTCCTCTGTCCTAGCTCTCCCGGCAAGCCAGATACTGCGGGCTGATGTCCTTAAATTCATCTTCGTCAGCCCTGAAACGGCGGTCTCGGCGGTATTCTTATACCTGAGTTTTCATACCGGTGTAGCTCTGCACGAGATCGGTCACTGGTGGACGGCGGCCAAACTAAAAGCGCTAAACAAGGAGTCGCAGGAAGCCGCCGAACGAATCCTGGCCGGGGGGCTGCCCGCCCGCATTTGGGGCATGGTGAGGGTGTTTGTGTTGGCGCCGTACGGCCGCGCTCCGGGCATCAAGCGTGAAGCCCTCAACTACTATCCGGACGCCCCGTACAACTTGGCCGTCTCTGCTGCCGGGCCGCGGATGAGTCTGCGGGTAGCGCTGGCGCTCCTGCCGCCGGCGGTGGCTCTTCTGGCTGTAGGCCTCGTTCTGGATATCGTGGCCCCGATCTACGTGGGACGGCTGTTGCTCGGCGTCGGACTAGTGGCCCTCCTCGATTTCTTGTTGGCCGACCCGGGCAAGTACTGGGAATTTCGCCGTCGGGAACGGAGGGCGGCGGAGAAGGCCAAAGCAGTCGAGCAGACAGGCGCCTGGTGGGATGAGGTCATGACCGTGCGCGAGACGCTCCTTACCAAGCGTATCCAAGAGATCACCCATCCCAAGCTCGGACCGGTGTACGCGCCCTGGCAGTTCCGCAACTGTGGCATGGGCGGCCGTCACACGGAGAAGGAGTATCCGGAGTCCAATATCAGCATGCAGGAAGCCATGTTCATGATCCTGGGAGCTTCTGATTACCAAGAAGCCCAGGAGATGACAGTGCGTCTGCAGAACCGGCTCAAGGAGATCATCGAGAATTCTGAGGGCTGTCGCGTGATGGGGATCGGCCTGGAAGGTGGTCTTGCTCCCTACATCGAGAAGAGTGGATACCCACTGCCTGAAATGAGGCTGTGGGCGATGATGAGGCGTACCATCGAGGAGTGCGGCTATCGCCCCGGCAAGGACGTCGCCATCGCCCTCGATCCGGCCATGACGGAGCTGGAGATCGCCTACCGCGAGCATCACCGAGTCCCGGATGCCGTCGGCATGTACCTGTTCTGGCGCGACAAGGCCCTCACCGTCATGGATCGGGATGAGGTTCTCCAGATCTACAAGCGCGCCATCCACGAGTACGACATCCCCATCCTCTCCATCGAAGACGGCTTCTCGGAGAACGACCACGAGGGCTGGAAGAACCTGCTTGCCGAACTAGGCGACCGCCTGTTGGTGATCGGTGATGACCTGGTGACCACGAATGACGCAACCATTGAGTTGGCGGCCGACAAAGGTCTCATGAACACCGCCCTCATCAAGGCGAACCAGATCGGCTCTCTCTACGAGACGATCCTCGCCATGCTGGTGGCTTTGGGTCGGGGAATGGAGTTGGTCGTCTCCCATCGGTCGAAGAGCCCCAACGATGATATGGAGGCTCAGATCGCTCTGGCTGTTAACGCGTTGGGGCTGAAGGCGGGTGGAGGGGCCAACACCGAGCGACTGGTGAAATACCAGGCGGTGACCGAGTTCATGCACCGTGGAGTTGATGTCGAACGTCGGGGGATCCGGGCCGACCAGCACCCCGTAGTGCGGCGGATGTATGCCTACGAAGAGCCAACAAACGCCGGCATCCCTACGGTGGGAGTTACCGTGGAGTTCGGCATCCCCGACGCAGGTGTGGCCCTCAAATTCCGGGGGGCGACACCGCTTGGGACATCGGCAGGAACGGGCGAAGCCATCCATCTGGTCGACTCTGTCATCGAGAAGGCAGAGTACCGGGAGGTGGTAGAAAGGAACCTGGGCCTTTTCCGGGAGACCGAGCCGGGGGTCGTTGTTTTCGCGAAAGAAGCGGGGGAAGGCGAAGTACGCTCGCGCGAAGACGAGGAACTACTGGCCCTTTGGGACCGCGCTCAGCGATACGAGGGTAAGGGTTGTCTGAACGCCGCTGACAACGTGCACACGGTGATCGCTCCCGCCTTTGCTGGACGCATCATCTCAGGGCTGGGTCTCTCGGACGTCGACCGTATTCTCTACGGGTTGGAACTGAATGTAGCGCGGCGCCGGGGCAAACTGCCGGCGGATGCCGGTAGCGATGACAGCATCCGTGCCGTCCAGCGTAAGCAGAATCTCGGCATGAACGCTCTGCTCTCCGTATCTCTCGCCATGGCGCGCGGCATTGCCCACCTGCGGGGTAAGGAGCTCTTTGAGCTCATACGAGAAGAGATGTTCAGCATCATCGAACGGCTGGCGGAGGAGAGGGGGGTGCCCATCGCCGGCAGCCGCTTTGCCGATTACGTGGTTGCTCTGCGAGAGGTGTCCGCTCAAGTGGCTGCCGAGGGAAGGCCGCTGTACGAGGTGCTGCGTGAATCCACGGGGATATATCAAGAGGTGGCTCCTGTCGCCGTTCCACCAGTGCCGACTGTGTTCGATGCGGCCATACCCGAACCTGCCCAGGAGTTGCTGCGCGTGGTAACGCCGAAACTCGGTGAAGACTTCCGCCGCAACGCGCATCATGGACTGAGCCATGCGCACGACCTGTTGGCCCGCTCGGCGATGCTGGCCGGACGGCTGGGAGCGAAGGACCAAGTCGATTGGCGGGTGCTGGCGGCGGCGATCTGCTTCCACGATCTGGGGGCCGACCGCCGTGATCACGGAGCCGAGGGTGCTTCGCTCGCTCGGGAAGTGCTGACTGCGGTCGACGGTCTACCTGCCGAGGATATCCCTCGGGTCGAAACGGCTGTGTTACTTCATCAGGACCGCTCGCGCTCTGGGGCTGAGTCTCGTGCGGCTGCGGGTTTGGAGGCGCAGCTTCTTTACGACGTTGATCAGCTTGATGCGTTCGGTGTCAAGGGGGCATATAGGTACGTGGCGGTCTGGTCGGCTCGGGGTATGTCACTCTCGGGCATCGCAGCCGACGCCCAGGCCCGCTATGAGAGCCTTACGTTCGACGAGACGAGACATCTGGCGGAGAAAGACTACGCCTTTACCGAGGAGTTCTTTGGGAGGCTTGTGGCAGCGCCGGAGCCGAAGGCCCGACTCGCGGGCGCTGCAGGGGTGGCGGAATGGATCCGTCTCCACCGCGACGCCCATCCTGTGGCCATTGCTGATGGAGCCCTTGCCGCCCTCGGCTCCGTGACTGAAGGGTCCGATGAAGCTTATGCCGCCGACTTCTTCGCCAGGCTGCGGGAGGTATATGCGCGGGAAGCCGTAGAAGTGGCAGAACTGGCAGAAGTGGCAGAACTGGCAGAAGTGACTACGAGTGCAGAAGTAGTAGTAGAGACCGAATTAGCAGAGGTGCCTGAGACAGCGCCCCATCCGGTCATGCCGGCGTCGCCGGCCGAGGCCTTGGTTGGGGAGGCACTCCCTTCGGAGCTCGAACCAGCGCCTGCGCCGCCGGTGGGCAGGTACGTCTCACCCCTC
>JAXGNF010000066.1:0-14183 GCA_040768135.1 Thermoleophilia bacterium
GTTCCCTCCTGCTTGCGCGTGCGCCACACGTTCTTGAAGAAGGAGTCTCCTTCGCGGGCAAACCCTAAAGTCTCAGCGCCTATGGCCGATAGAGGAGGTGAGAGTTTCCCATTCAGACTCTCATTTCTCCTCTCGGGCGCCTGACCAAGGCGCCCCTTTTTTTCCGCTATAATCCCGAAGGTCCGACGGTCTTGGGCGGGCAGTACCCCCCGTTTCCGTGCGAGCCGTGGTTGCACCCAGGAGGGCTGCGCAATGATTTCCCAGGAAGAAGTAGAGCATGTAGCAAGGCTTGCCCGCCTGCATTTGAGCGAGGACGAGCGGATTCGTCTTGGGCCCGAGTTGGGCCGCATCCTCGAGTACATGCAGCAACTGGCCGGACTGGACCTTTTGGGTCTGGAGCCGACCTTGCACGCGGTTCCCCTGAAGAACGTGTTTCGAAAGGACGAACCGGTGCCCAGTCTGAGCCAGGAAGAGGCTACTCGCAGTGGGCCCGACGTAGAAGAGGGGCAGTTTGTTGTCCCACGGATCGCCTAGACCGCCATGGCAGGATTAGACGTCACTACTCTTACCGCCTGCCGTTGCAGGGACCTGCTGGCCGATGGGGAGATCTCGGCTACTGAGCTAACCCGTGCCTACCTCGACCGCATCGCAGCGGTTGACGGGTCGGTGCAGGCATATCTGACCGTAGACGAAGAGGGGGCGCTCTCAGCCGCGGCGGCGGTGGACGCCAAGCCTCGAAGCGAGCGACTTCCCTGGGAGGGTGTCCCCATCGGGCTCAAGGACGTCCTCTGTGTTAAGGGAATGGAGACCACCTGCGCGTCCCGCATCCTCAAAGGTTACTTCCCACCTTACGATGCGACGGTTGTCTCCAGACTGCGGGAAGCCGGTCTCATCTTTCTCGGCAAGTTGAATATGGATGAGTTTGCCATGGGGAGTTCCACGGAGAACTCGGCCTTTCAGACTACGCGGAACCCCTGGGACCTCGAGCGGGTGCCGGGCGGCTCCAGTGGCGGCTCGGCCGCCTGCGTCGCCGCTGCCGAAGCTCCTTGGGCCCTAGGCAGTGATACCGGGGGCTCCATCAGACAGCCCGCTTCGCTGTGCGGGGTGGTTGGTCTAAAACCTACCTATGGAGCAGTGAGTCGCTACGGCCTTGTCGCCTTCGCCAGCTCACTCGACCAGATCGGTCCGCTTACCCGCGATGTGAAGGATGCGGCCGCCCTGCTTGATCTGATCGCCGGATGCGACCCTCATGACTCCACCAGCACCGGCCTCCCTCAACCGGTCGGTGTACCCGGCCGCGAGGGCCTGGAAGGTCTGCGGTTCGGGGTGATCAAGGAGTATCTCGGCGCCGCCTGCGAACCGGGTGTGCACGCGGTGTTCGACTCGGCGGTGGAGGCTATCGGGGCTCTGGGCGGGGTCTGCGAAGAGGTGAGCCTGCCGAGCGTGGAGCACGGGGTAGCCGCGTACTATCTCATTGCCGCTTCGGAGGCCAGCTCCAATCTGGCCCGTTTCGACGGGGTCCGTTACGGGTACCGCCACACGCCCAACAGCGACGTGAACGAAATGTATATGCAGACACGGGGTGAGGGTTTTGGGGCTGAGGTGAAGCGGCGCATCATGATCGGCGCCTACGCTCTTTCGGCCGGCTACTACGACGCTTATTACGCCCAGGCGCAGCGTACCCGCACCCTGGTGATCAGGGACTTTGAGGCTGCATTTAAGAGTTTTGACTTCCTCATCTCGCCGAGTTCTCCCACTGTGGCCTTCAAGATCGGCGAACGTCTGACCGACCCGGTGGCGATGTATCTGTCTGATCTCTGCACCAGTCCGGTGAGCCTGGCCGCTCTGCCGGGCATCAGCATCCCGGCCGGCTTCGCCGCTGGGCTGCCTGTCGGTTTGCAGATCGTTGGGCCCCATTTCTCCGAACCGGGGATACTGGACGCCGCCTACGCGCTTGAGCGGCGGCTGCAGGTCGACACGTCTGCCCCAGTGGGAGTCACCTCGAAAGCGGCGTCTGCGGAGGTGCTTTGATGAACGCCGAGACAGGGGCAAGAGACAGTAGCCGGGGCGGGGACCAGGCGGCCGGGACTACATACAAAGGTTGGGAAGCCGTCATCGGCCTCGAGACCCACGTACAGTTGAGCACCCGCACCAAGATGTTCTGTGGCTGCGCGGTTAGTTTTGGAGCGCCGCCGAACTCCCACGTCTGTCCGATCTGCCTGGGTCATCCGGGCGTACTGCCGGTCACCAACGAGAAGGTGGTCGAGTACGCGACCCGCGTGGCCCTTGCCCTCAATTGCCGGATCGCCGAGCGCACCATCTTCCACCGAAAGAACTATTTTTATCCCGATTTGCCCAAGGCTTATCAGATCTCCCAATACGACATCCCCTTGGGGGCAGACGGGTATCTCGACGTCGAACTGGACGACGGGAGCATCAAGCGGGTCGGCATCACCCGAGTGCACGTGGAAGAAGACGCCGGCAAGCTGGTGCATGCCGGAGGGGCTACGGGCCGCATCGATGGGGCCGACTACTCGTTGGTCGACTTGAACCGCGGTGGCACTCCGCTTGTGGAGATCGTGACCGAACCCGATCTTTCGACTCCTGAGGAGGCCCGTTCGTACCTCGTCCAACTAGTGAACTTGGTTGAGCAGTTGGGCGTCTCCGACGTGAACATGGAGGAGGGTTCGGTCCGGTGCGACGTCAACGTCTCGTTGCGCAGGCCGGGAGAGCCGTTCGGCACCAAGACCGAACTCAAGAACATGAACTCCTTCCGTTTCGTACAGCGCGGGCTGGAAGCTGAGATCGAACGCCAATTAGAGATCCTCGAGGCAGGAGGGCGGATCGTGCAGGAGACGGTGCACTTCGATCCGGCCACGGGGACGGTCTCGGCGCTGCGGAGCAAAGAAGAAGCGCACGACTACCGGTATTTTCCGGAGCCTGATCTTCCTCCCATTGAACTCGATCAGGCCTATGTCGAGAAGATCCGGGACTCCCTGCCCGAACTGCCGGCGGCCCGGAAGGAGCGGTTGAGGGAGCAGTACGGTCTTGCCTCCAAAGACGCCTCCTTTTTGGCCGTCAACAAACCTCTCGGCGATTATTTCGAGGAGTTGGCCGCCGCTACCGGGGACCCCCGCACGTCGGTGAACTGGGTGCTTGGTGATTTCTGTGCGCACCTCAAGACGGCCGGACTGGAAGTCCGCCGCAGCCCGGTCACTGTAGACCGCCTGGCTGAATTGCTGGGCCTGGTGGCAGAAGGCACCCTTTCGGGCAAGATGGCGAAAGAAGTCTTCGAAGCTATGGCCGCCACCGGGGAGCGGGCCTCTGAGATCGTCGCCCAGAAAGGACTGGGCCAGATATCAGATGCGGGTGAGCTCGAAGCCATGGTCGTCCGCCTCGTGACCGCCAACCCCGGACCCGCCGAGGAATTCAGGCAGGGTCGGGAACGCATCTTAGGTTTCTTCGTTGGCCAGGTGATGAAGGAGACCCGTGGCCAGGCGAACCCGCAGTTGGTGAACGAGTTGCTGCGCAAACACTTGGCCGGCTCCGGAGACTAGAGGCGGCCCGGTAGGTCTTGGGAGAGGGTTCTCTTGTACCCATTCCCACGTTATGCGGCCCTTCTGGGGTTGAAAACCGAGCCCATCTCTGGTACCTTGCCTTACCTTTTCGGAGCCGGTGGCGACCGGAGTCCACATGAGGGTTTGACAACGCTTGAACATGCCAGAAAGGTGTCGGCGTCGTGCAATCCACAGATGCGCACCCGGAGCCCTGCCCCGTTCTGAAGACCGCAGATATCATCTCAGGCAAGTGGACTCTTCTCATCTTGCGTGATCTCTCTCAAGGCATTAACCGCTTCAGTGTGCTCGAGCGATCGCTCGCCGGGATCAGCCCGAAGACCCTCTCCGAACGGCTCAAAAGTCTGGAGAAGGCCGGGGTCATCACCCGCAAGAGCTATCCTGAGGTGCCGCCCCGGGTGGAGTACACACTCACCGGCATGGGCTGGGATCTGATCCCCCTTATAAATCACATGCGCGACTATGGCTCAAAATGGCTCTGTGACGGTCGCCCCAGCGCCCTTGTATCGACTGATGACGACGCGCCCGGCGCTTGATCCTGCAGTTAAACGTACCGGGCACGGAGGCGGGCATTGACAGCGACCCCTGCGTCTGAAGGCTGGCTTATCAATCTAGAAGAGGTCGACGGGCTTCTCGAGCTCGGGCGGGGACGAGGATTCGTCACCACCGAGGACATCGCTGAAGTTCTTGCCGAACTCGATCTGAGTACTGAGCAGATCGAGGCTATGTACACCTCGCTGCTCGACCAGGGCATCGAGGTCGTTGATGGCAACTCCCTCGAATCGGTTGAGGATCTCGAACTCGAAATCTCTTCCGACCGCTTGGACTGGCGACGGACCGACGAAGCCGACCCGATCGTCGACGTGCCCACGACAGACCCGGTCCGTATGTACCTCAAAGAGATCGGCAGGGTGAAGCTCCTCACCGCCCAGCAGGAAGTCTCGTTGGCGAAGCGTATCGAACGGGGTGACATCCGGGCGAAGCACGAGCTCACCGAAGCCAACCTGCGCTTGGTCGTGTCGATTGCCAAGCGCTATCACACCGACGGCATGAGCTTTCTTGACCTGATCCAAGAGGGCAACCTCGGTCTCATCCGGGCGGTGGAGAAGTTCGATTATCGCAAAGGCCACAAGTTCTCCACATATGCGACCTGGTGGATCCGACAAGCCATCACCCGCGCCATCGCCGACAAGGCCCGGACCATCCGCATCCCTGTGCACATGGTCGAGAAGATCAACAAACTCATCCGCGTCCAGCGCCAGCTCCTGCAGAACATGGGTCGGGAGCCTGCGCCGGAAGAGATCGCGCTTGAGATGGGCATGACTGATCTCGAGATACGCGAGATCCTGCGTATTAGCCAGACCACCGTCTCGCTGGAGACTCCCATCGGTGAAGAAGAGGATTCAGAGCTGGGGGACTTCATCGAAGACGAGGATGCTGTGCGTTCGTTCGATGCGGTCGCGTTGCAACTCGATCGCGACGGGGTGAATGAGGCCCTCGCCATGCTGCCCTATCGGGAGCGCAAGGTCATCGAACTGCGGTTCGGTCTGAAGGGCGAGCACCCCCGGACGCTGGAAGAGGTGGCCAAACGGTTCGGCGTCACCCGAGAGCGTATCCGTCAGATCGAGGCGAAGGCTCTGGCCAAGCTCCAAGCCATCGATAAGACCCGCAATCTACGGAGTAGGACCCACTAGAGTCCGGATGTGGGAGGCCGGGTCCGTCCCTGTCGGACGACGGTCACAGCCCCATCTCCCTAAGGACGATGATGGTTTCCGAACATAAGGATCCTCAAGAATCCACTTGTCCTCTCGCTTCCACGTCGGTCGACGAAGTCTCGGGGGATCACAGTGAGTCGTCCGGTCAAGGAGGCTCAACGCCCATGGCGGCCGGGTCGGCAGCGCGCAGTAGCGGGACAGCGGTGAATGCGCCGACGGCCGAGATGGCGGATGGCCCAGCGCAAGGACGCGACCGTAACTCGTCGGAATCTCTGGCTGTGGCCGGAGGTCTGGTCACCATCCAGATCCCGGTTGGCGACATGAGTTGCGCCGTGTGTGCTGGGCGGGTGGAGAAGGCTCTGGCCGGAGTGCCGGGTGTGGCCACGGCGGTGGTCAACTTCGCTACCGAGCGGGCCCAGGTGAGCTACGACCCTGCCAAGGCAGGAACAGGTGGGCTGGTGGACGCCGTGCGGGCGGCCGGCTACGGGGTGGCGTCGACGACCGCCACCTATCCGGTGATGGGGATGAACTGCGCCGTCTGCGCCGGGAGGGTGGAGAAGGCCGTCGGGGGATTGGCCGGCGTGGCGAGAGCGGTGGTCAACTTCGCCACCGAGAGCATCACGGTGACCTACCTGCCGGAGGTCATCACCCCGGGGGAGATCGCTCGGGCCGTGGAGAAGGCGGGTTACCGTTTGATATTGCCTGAGGCCGGGGCCGCGCCGGCGGAGCCGGGCGCGGCCGCCGAAACCGCCCGCCGGAAGCAGGTACGTCTCATCAAACTTAAGTTCATCGTCGCCTTGGCGGTCGGGGTGATCCTGATGCTGATGATGTTCATCCCCGCGTCGTGGTTGAGCCATCGGTGGCAGTGGATCATCATGTTCGTCCTGGCTACGCCGGTGCAGTTCTGGGCCGGGGGACAGTTCTACCGTGGGGCTTGGGCTGCGCTCCGTCACCGCACCAGCGACATGAACACGCTGGTCGCTGTGGGTACTTCGGTGGCGTATTTGTACTCGACGGCCGTGACCTTCTTCCCCGGAGTCTTTGAGCAGGCGGGCGGAGTCGGTTTTAAGGCGGCGGTCTACTTCGACTCGGCCGTCATCATCATCGGCCTGATCTTGTTCGGCCGCTATCTGGAAGCGCGGGCGAAGGGCCAGACCTCGGCGGCCATGCGCCGGCTCATCGGCTTGCAGGCCAAGACCGCCCGCGTGGTCAGGCCCGCGCTGGGGGCGGGAACGGGGGCGGCCACCGCGCCGGAGGCGGTGACGGCCGCTGCACTCGGGGCGGAAGCGACGGACGCGTCGGGGGCGGCGTGTCCGGTGTTGTCCGAGGATCTCGACCCCACCGTGGAGATCGACGTACCTGTGGAAGAAGTGCTGGTAGGCGATCTGGTGATCGTTCGGCCTGGAGAGAAGATCCCGGTAGACGGTGTCGTCACCGAGGGCCGCTCGGCCGTGGATGAATCCATGCTTACCGGCGAGTCCATCCCGGTGGAGAAGGGACCGGGCGACGAGGTCATCGGGGCCACTCTCAATCGAACCGGAGCGTTCCAGTTTCGGGCGACCAAGGTGGGAAGAGATACGGCCTTGGCCCAGATCGTGCGTTTGGTGGAGGAAGCGCAAGGGTCGAAGGCTCCTATCCAACGCACGGCCGACTACATCGCCAGCATCTTCGTGCCGGTGGTGCTGAGTGTGGCTACCATCACCTTCTTCATCTGGTTCTTCTTCGGGCCTCAACCGGTCGTCACCCTGGGTCTGCTGGCGTTCGTCTCGGTGGTCATCATCGCCTGCCCGTGCGCCATGGGTCTGGCTACACCAACCGCCATAGTGGTAGGGACGGGGAAGGGAGCGGAGAACGGGATCCTCATCCGCTCGGGAGAGGCTCTGGAACGGGCCTACAAGCTGGATGCGGTAGTGCTCGACAAGACCGGGACTCTCACCGAAGGGAAACCCCGGGTAACAGATGTCGTGGTGGTTCTCAACGTGACCGATGCGGCCGGCGGGCCGGCCGGGGCGGCCGGCGCGGCCCGCGGGGCGGCGGGAGCGCTAAGCGTGGCCGACGGGACGAGCGTGGTCGATGAGCCGGTGGGAGCGGAAGAGGGCGACCCAGTGGCACTGGACCACCGAGGGGCCGAAGACGACCGAGCGGCTGAGGACGGTCTACTGGCCCTGGCCGCCTCGGCCGAGCGCGGCTCCGAACACCCTCTGGGCGAAGCCATTGTGGACGAAGCCCGTCTCCGGGAGCTCACTTTGTTCGAGGCACGGGAGTTCTCCGCTGTTCCCGGGCGGGGGGTGGAGGCGACCATAGGCCCCGAGGCGGGGAAGAAGGTTCTGCTGGGCAACCTAAGGCTCCTGGAAGAACGAGGCATCGCGGCGGGCGATCTTGGGCAGGCGGCTGAGCAGCTGGCGGAGCAAGGCAAGACTCCTATGTATGTGGTGGTCGACGGGGTGGCGGCGGGGATCATCGGAGTGGCCGACGTACTGAAGCCCGACTCCGTGGCGGCGGTCCAAGCTTTGGCGGACCTGGGCTTGGACATCTATATGATCACGGGCGACAATCGGCGGACGGCCGAGGCTATAGCCCGCCAGGCGGGCATCGAGAACGTCCTGGCCGACGTGCTCCCTGAGCGCAAAGCGCAGGCGGTCAAGGATCTCCAGGCCGCCGGCCGGGTAGTGGCCATGGTGGGCGACGGCATCAACGATGCCCCGGCCCTAGCTCAAGCCGATATCGGTATGGCCATCGGCACCGGCACCGACGTAGCCATGGAGACCTCCGACATCACGCTCATCAGAGGGGATCTCACTCCTATCGGGACCGCCATCAGGTTGAGCCGGGCCACGATGCGGGTGATCAGGCAGAATCTAGGCTGGGCCTTCGGCTACAACATCGCTCTGATCCCGGTGGCGGCCGGGGTGCTCTATCCGGCCTTCGGCATCTTGCTCGACCCCATGTATGCCGCCGTGGCCATGGCGCTGTCTTCGGTGAGCGTGGTGTCGAACTCCCTGCGTTTGCGGCGCTTCCGGGTGGAGTAGCAGGGCCTCTTGGGGGGCGACCGGCAGGGCGGTCGGGTGACGACTTGACGGCTGATGCATTGGCAAGCCTCTTGGCGGGGCGGTGGATTGGCCGGTCGAGTGGTCGACAGTCCGGCGGTCGGCGCGCTGCTCGATCGGTCGGCGGGGCGACCGGCTGGTGCGTCGGCGGGTTGACGGCGTTGGTGGGCCGGGGGCGTTAGATGGTGCAGCGCCGCGCTGGTAGCCGGCGGCGTTGGACTGTGCGGACACCGTTGGACTGCGTGGCGCGGCCCTTGGCGGTCGGCGCGGGCTGCTGCTATCATTTTGGCCTCCCAGCGTGGGCGATTAGCTCAGGGGAAGAGCGCTGTCTTCACACGGCAGAAGTCGCTGGTTCAAATCCAGCATCGCCCACCTCGTTGTCAGAATGACAACAGCCTCGCCGCACGGGAGCGGTTTCTGATATCCGGTCGACCACCCGATGGTTCGTTCCTTCGGCACGCAGTTCGCAGCAATTGCCAGGACGCGGGGAGACGGTTCCCCTCAGAGTCTTTCGGCCCCAGAGCGACCATAAGCGGCAGGCAGAGTACGCGCTTCGCGCACTGCCGACTCATTCTGCCGGTCGCTTCCTCGCACTCCCCTCTGGTGCTATAATCAGCACCATAAAAAAGGTAGCATTCGGAGGAGCTGATGGGTCTCAACGTGAAGTTCTCGGAAGATGTTGTCCCTCTCGGGGACATGAAGATCAATCCCGGCAAGATAGTGCGTCGCGTAGATGAGACCGGCCGCCCGGTGCTCTTGACGAGCCATGGGCGGGGCGTCGCTGTCGTGCAGGCACTCTCTCAGTACGAGGCGGCTCAGGAGGAGCGCGACTTTATGCGCGCCGTTGTTGCTGGTCTTGCGGATGCCGAGGCGGGACGTGTCGTCTCGCTGGCGGATGTGAAACGTCGTCTAGGTCTTGAATAGTGGCCGGCGGGACTCGAATCGAGTTCGCGCGGTCCGCGCAGGACGATATGTTGCACATCATGGCCTGGTATTCCTCTCAGCAGGTACCCGACGTCGGCAGGCGGCTGGTTGAGGCGATCATTGAACGGGTGGAACAGTTGGCGATGTTCCCGGACAGCGGCAGGGTCGTTCCGGAGTTCGAGACCCCGTCGCTCCGCGAGCTCGAGCTGCCGCCATTTCGAATCGTCTATCGCCGGGATGAAGCAGCGGTCACAGTCATTCGGGTATGGCGCAGTGAGCGGTTGATGGATCCTAACCTGGCTGGAAACGCCTAACAGTGGGAACTGTGCCGATAGCCGGCGGGCGACGACCGGAGGCTATACTGGGCGGAGTCAGGCGGGGGCGGGCGAAGGCATCGTGCCCAGGGAGTAGGGGTGCTTGTGGTATTCAGACGCAAACGAGGACCGCATAGCACTCTCGCGGAGAGGGCCGACGAATTAGGCTTGGACGAGCGGACCCTGGGGGCTCGGGCGCAGATCGATCCCCTGCGGGTGCGTGACGCGCTCGAGAGCGACATCGACCTGGAGGCGAACCTGGCGGTGGCGGAAGCGAAGCGTCTGGTGCAGGCTCTGGATATGGCCTTCCTGCCGACGTTCCGTATCTCCTGCGCCTTTTGTGGGCAGAAGGACGACGGGCTCCTGGGGCGCTATGCCCAACTCCGTCTTCTTCCGCGCAACGTGCTCCTTGCCCAACGACGCGAGGAGTTGGGCCTGTCACGGGACGACCTGCTAGCCAAGTTGGGTATCACCGCTTGGTTCGAGCAGAATTCCGCGCGCCCGTGGGCGCAGGCTCGTATGCGTCTGTGGCGCGCGATCGAGGAGGGGCCGGATTCCCTCGACGACCTGTCCCTTGATCAAGTACGCCTGCTCAACCGGGTGCTTCTCCTACCCATGCACCTTCTGGTGGGCGTGAGTTGCTCTACTTGCGGCCGGTAGACCGGCGGTCGTTCTGAGCCTCACTGTTTGTCTTGCCTCCTACCCTGGAACGGTATAGGTGGCTAAAGAGCGGGTTGCGACCTCATGCGTGCCGACGGCATGTGTAGCGACCTCACGAGAGACGATCCAGAGGTTGGAGCGGTCCGGTTCGCGCACCATGTGTGGCATGTAGTCGCCACCGATTATGCACCACTGGCGGAAGCAACCAATGGGATAGACCATCGCCTAAGGGCGGAATATGCGGTTGTGGTTCGGCAATACTCGTCCGACATAGTCTGTGCCGGCAAGGGAGCCGCAGCCGGCCACCATGACCGACGCAAACGCGCTGATCAGCCTCATCCGGGAGCACGGCCATGAGATCCGTGTCGAATTCGGCGTGGCTCGTCTGGGGGTGTTCGGGTCTCGCGTGCGCGGGGAGGCGGGGGCCGAGAGCGACCTCGACGCGCTGGTGGAGTTCGTCCATCCCACCTTCCGCAACTACATGGGGCTCAAGCGGTACTTGGAGCGCCTGACCGGAGTGCCGGTGGATCTGGTCAGCGCCGCCGCCTTAAGGCCGCCCCTCAAGGAGCGTATCGGGCGCGAGGTCCGGTATGTCGCGTGACGTTCGTTTCTATCTGCTCGATATCCTCACCCATGAATGCCAAGGGGTAGATTGCGCAATCGTTCGGGACATCGTCGCAAATGAGGCTCCCGCCCTGCATGGAGCGGTGTCTGAACTCCTGAACGATGGGCTGTGGCGCTGATTGACTCTTCCCAATATGGGTATTACTATTCTCAATATGGGAACCACGCAGCCGCAGCATATTCGTCCGGCCGACGCTCTGTTCACCAAAGTGCAACAGAGGGTGCTCGGCATCCTCTTCGGTCAACCAGAGAGGTCTTTTATCACGAAGGAGGTCATCAGGCTTGCGGCGTCCGGCACTGGGGCGGTCCACCGGGAACTCAAGCGCCTCACCGCCGCCGGCCTTATCACCGTCCACAGCGCCGGTTGGGAGAAGCACTACCAGGCGAACCGGGAATCCCCCGTGTTCGAAGAGTTGGTGGCGCTTGCCAGGAAGACGATCGGGCTCGTCGATCCCCTCCGAGACGCGCTCGCGCCGCATGAAGATAGGGCCAGAGCGGCCTTCGTGTATGGTTCACACGCCAAGGGCATGGACACTGCCTCCAGCGATGTGGACCTGATGATGGTGAGCGAAGATCTCACATACGCCGAGGTCTACACCGTACTCGCCCAGGCAGAGCGGCTGCTGGGCAGGCCTGTGAATCCAACCCTGGTCTCATTTACTGAATGGCAGGGGAGACGGGAGAATCGGAACCACTTCTTGGAGAACGTCTCCGATGGTCCGAAGCTCTTTGTCCTGGGGTCGGAAGATGACCTTGCCTGATCTGGAAACCCTCGTTACAGCCGGAAAACTGAAGAAGGAGTCCCCGAACCAAGCCGAATTCGATGGGTTGGTGAAGATAGGGGAAGCCAAGTTCAAGGATGCTCAACTCGCCTCGCTGTCGCTGGAAGGTCGGTTCGAGCCGGCCTACGGCGCCTCGCACGCTTTCGCCTTGGCCGCCCTTCGTTGGCACGGCTATCGATCGGATTATCGGTATGTCGTGTTCCAGGCTTTGGAGCATACGGCGGGCGTATCGCAGGATATCTGGCGTGTGCTGGACAAGGCTCACGGGGCACGTAATGCAGCCGACTACGGTGGTCACTTCCAGGTCAACGAGCGGTTGGTCAAGGACCTACTTGCCGCCACCGCACTGGTGCGGCAGAAAGTGCTCGCCTTGGGTGCTCTTCACTCGGATTGACGCAGGTCAATCCGGACTTCACGCCCACATCAATCTAACCTCCCATCCGGCGCGAGACATCACCTGCCGCCAATCCCGTCCGGGTCGTGTAGTACAGTAAGAGATGGCCGGGTGCGAGAGTTGACTTTCTAGGCCCGGCGTGAGCCTTAGCCGTTTGCGGGGCTGCCGCTCCGCACAGAGTTCGTGGGAGTGTAAAACCGTAATGAATGGAGCGCAGCACACCAAAATAGTCAACTTCATATGGGGAATCGCTGACGACGTACTTAGAGATTTGTATGTTCGCGGCAAGTACCGCGATGTGATTTTGCCTATGACAGTGCTACGTCGTCTCGACGCGGTTCTCGAACCGACTAAGCAGGCTGTGCTCGACATGAAAGCCTCGCTCGACAAGGCGGGCATCGTCAACCAGGATCAAGCCTTGCGGCAGGCTGCAGGCCAGGCTTTCTACAACACTTCCAAGTTCACCCTTCGTGATCTCAAGGCACGCGCGAGTCAGCAGCAGCTGCGGGCCGACTTTGAGGCCTACCTCGACGGCTTCTCGCCCAACGTGCAAGAGATACTCGACAACTTCGAGTTTCGCAATCAGATACCCCGCCTCTCCAAGGGAGACGCGCTGGGTTCGCTAATAGAGAAGCTGCTATCACCGGACATCAATCTCAGCCCCAACCCCGTCATGAATGGTGATGGCTCGATCAAGCACCCAGGACTCGACAATCACGGCATGGGCACCGTGTTCGAAGAGTTGGTCCGTCGCTTCAATGAGGAGAACAACGAGGAAGCCGGAGAGCACTGGACGCCTCGCGATGCCGTGAAGCTCATGGCAAAGCTGATCTTCCTCCCCATCGCTCAGGAGATCGAGGACGGCACGTATCTGCTCTATGACGGTGCCTGCGGCACCGGAGGCATGTTGACGGTTGCAGAGGAGACTCTTGACCAAATTGCCAAGGAACACGGTAAGCAGGTGACCACGCACCTCTACGGTCAGGAGATCAACGCAGAGACATACGCCATCGCCAAGGCCGACCTCTTGCTGAAAGGCGAAGGCGAAGCTGCAGACAACATCGTCGGAGGCCCAGAGTATTCCACGCTGTCCAACGATGCCTTCCCGGCCCGTGAGTTCGACTTCATGCTTTCGAATCCGCCCTACGGGAAGAGTTGGAAGGGCGACCTAGAGCGCATGGGCGGCAAGACGGGCATCAAGGACCCGCGCTTCATCATCGAACACGGAGGGGATTCCGAGTATTCGCTGCTCACGCGCTCAAGCGACGGTCAGATGCTCTTCTTGGCGAACCTGTTGAGCAAGATGAAGCACAAGACCAAGCTGGGCAGCCGGATCGCCGAAGTCCACAACGGCAGCTCGCTCTTTACAGGAGACGCTGGTCAAGGAGAAAGCAACATCCGGCGCTGGATCATCGAGAATGACTGGCTGGAAGCCATCGTCGCTCTACCGCTCAACATGTTTTATAACACCGGTATAGCCACCTACATCTGGGTGCTGTCCAACCGCAAGCCGGAGCACCGGCGCGGCCACGTGCAGCTCATCGACGCCACTCAGTGGTACAAGCCGCTGCGCAAGAACCTGGGCAAGAAGAATTGCGAGCTCTCGGATGAGGATATCCAGCGCATTTGCGACACGTTCCTCGCCTTTGAGGAGACCGAGCAGTCCAAGATCTTCCCTAATGAAGCTTTCGGCTATTGGAAGGTGACGGTTGACCGGCCGCTTCGGCTTGCCGGGATCGATGGCAGCCGCGCCTACTCCTCCAAGGAGATCAAGGTACTAAAAGAGAAGCACGAAGTTGATGAAAACGCTCCTGCCGTGATCAAGAAGATACACAAGCCAGGCACGGACCCAGATCCAATTCGTGGACTGTTCGAGACGACTATCAAGGGATCGAAACGCGTGGTCGAGTACGAGCTGGACTCTGATCTGCGCGACACCGAGCAAGTGCCTCTGCCCGAAGAAGGCGGCATTGAAGGCTTCATACGGCGGGAGGTCCTGCCGTATGCTCCCGACGCCTGGTACGTCCAGGACAGCGTCAAGATCGGCTATGAGATCAACTTCAACCGGCACTTCTACAAGCCGCAGCCCCTGAGGACTCTTGAGGAGATACGCGCCGACATACTCGCGCTCGAAAAAGAGACCGAGGG
>JAXGNF010000067.1:0-11680 GCA_040768135.1 Thermoleophilia bacterium
TGTTGTCCGCCGAACGACTCCTCCAGGAGGGCCTTAGCCTTGTCGGCCAGGCCTACTGTGGCCGGCAGGTTGCGGGCGATCTCTTCCGCCTCGGCTTTGGACTTCTTCTGCACTTAAGTGGGGCCATCATGATGTTCTGCATAACCCACAATGTATCTTTTTGCCATGACGGGGTGCGTTGTGTCGAACATCTGAAGGCAAATCCTGGGAGGCGGGTGGGTCTATTGGTCTCAGGCGAAGGTATACTTCGCGGCCGACCATGAATCCACGAGAACGGATCACAGACTCTCTTTCCCCTCAAGCCGGTGGCGGGTCCATCGCCATCGAAGCTCTTTTCTGCGAAGAGACGGCCGAAGGCGCTATTCGGTGCACCCTGTGTCCGCATCTGTGTGTGGTGCAGGAGGGCGAAGAAGGGCTTTGTAAGGTGCGCGGGGTGCGCCATGGCCGGATGCTCGCCCTGACCTACGCGAGGCCGGCGACCACAATCAGTGACGAGATTGAAAAGAAGCCACTCTTTCACTTCCATCCTGGGTCGCGGGCCCTGTCTCTTGGAAGCTACGGATGCAATGTACTCTGTGTCGGGTGTCAGAATTGGCAGATATCACACGCCAGTGCTCGGACGGAGACCGCTAGGCTCCCGGTGCTGAGGCCGGAAGAAGCGGTTGCCATGGCGGTTAAACACAAGTTGGCCGGTGTGGCCTTCACCTATAACGATCCGGTCGTTTGGATCGAATACGTGCACGATGTCTGCGTCGCTTTCAAAGAGGCCGGACTTTACACCGCGTTCATAACGGCAGCTTATCTGAGTGAGGCGGCGCTTGACTATGTGGCCCCCGTGGTCGACGCGTTCAAGTTCGACCTCAAGGCTGCGACACCGGAGGGATGGGCCCGCCTGACTAAGGTCAAAGACCCGGCGCCGGCCCATGACGCGACGGTGCGGGCCAAGGAAGTGCACGGTTGTCACGTGGAGGTGGTTTCCAACATCGTGCCCGGATTCAACGACGATGAAGGCAGCCTTCTCGGTATGGCTCAATGGGTGCGCGACCGCCTGGGTGCGGGGACGCCCTGGCACGTCACCCGTTTTGTCCCCGCGTTTGAGCTTTCGTACCTATCGCCCACGCCGATCAAGACGCTCGAACGGGCCGTGCGTGTTGGCAAATCAGCCGGCCTGCGCTTCGTTTATGTGGGGAACGTACCGGACCACATCGGACGGCACACAATGTGCCCGAGATGCGGACGAACGGTCATCCGTCGTACTGGGTCTACGGTCGATTGTGCCGGACTTGGACGAGGTTTATGTCTTGCCTGCGGTGAGGATCTAGGGGTAGTTCAAGCTTAGGGGGAGGCCGAAAGCAGGCCCGGAACACCTGCGCTTGTTTAGCTCTGGGCGTGCGGGGGGTAGCATCTCCGCGGGGAATCTTGTGCACGGGGTTGGCGGTGTCTGTGGACGCAACAAGTGAACAGAGTATGGTGAAGGGGGCGCGAGAGCCGGCGCCCATCTCTCTGGTTATCCCCTGCAAAGCTGAATACGTCGGTCTATGCCGCCTGGTGGCGGGGGTCGTTGGTGCCCGGGAATCTCTCGACGAGGACGTGATCGCCGACATGAAGCTGGTAGTCACAGAGGCATGCGCCTGTTTCGTCTGGAGGCCGGAGAATGATCCTCTCGGCAACGATCCTTCTGCTGGTTCTGAATTCAGTGACGTGGGGTCTCTACGCATCGATTTTCACATCAAGCCTGACTCGTGGGAGATCACGGTCCGCGACCCAGATCAACGGCGCCGGATGTCTGAACTATGTCGTTGCGACCCTCTCAGTGAGGGTGGGCTGGGCCTTACCATCATCAAGGCTCTTGTCGACACGGTGGAGCAGTCGGATAGCGCAAGCGGGGGCAGCGTGCTCCGCCTGGTCAAACGATTACCTGCCCACCCCACCCCGTCTGCCTGACACGGCTTTTTGCCCGGCCATGCCGGAGAACGGGCGTCAGAGGTGACGGTGCTACACTGGGACACCATGAGGCGAGCCCGTTTCCGATGTCCTTTGTTGTTGGCGACGTGTGTTTTGGCCGTTGTTTTCGGCACATGTCTTTCTTTGTTGCCGTTCTTCAGCGGGTCGGCCCTGGCGGAGGCGGCCGTCGTCCCGCTTAGCGTCAGCGTGAACCGTCCCCTGAGCCTTACGGGTGAGGAGTTGCGGGTTTCTGTCGCAGGGCGTTCCTTGGGGCAACTCGTCGACACTCGGCTGGTTATCCGGCTCAAGGGTCCGGCTGAGCCTTCTCAGGTAGGACAGTCAAACCCCGAAATCCCTGACGCGGGCAAGATCGCCGTGGACTTGGCCGCAGTTCCTACTACGACCATCTACACGGTCCCCGGGGAAAGCTTGGTGGCCGAGCCGGCTGCTTCGACGGAGGGGGCCGACTCGGTCACCACTACTACTGTGGCTCCTCGAGTAGGCTCGTTGGGTGATTTACGGGCGGGAGTTCTCGAGGCCGCTGTGACAATCCCAAACCGGTTCTTGCAGCGACCAGGGGCCTACCTGCTTGTGGCAGAAGTCAAGGCTGCCGGTGAGGTGATTGCAAGCGGCCGCGTCTGGATGGGCCGAGCGGCTCCTCGCGAAACACCCCTCGACCTAGCATTCATATGGCCTGTCGCGCTCGGGATCCACCGCAATGCTGAGGGAGTCTTTTTTGATCAGGTCCTTGAACAGGCGGTCTCAGAGGTTGATGGCGACGGAGGGCTGCGCGGGGTGATCGGTCTTGCAGAGCACTTTCCCGACTGGCGCTTCACTCTTGCGCCGGAGCCGGTTCTGCTAACTCAGTTGCGCGACATGGCTGACGGGTACACTCGTATCAGCGAGGATGGAGACTCGGTCGAGGTGCCGTCTGACGCTCGCCCAGCCCGAGATGCTGCCGAGTTGGTAAAGGGCCTCAGAGGATTGGCCGAAAGGCGACGGGTAGAACTGCTCGTGGGGCCGTACTCGGGGGCCGACCTCGGGGTGCTTGCTGCAGAAGGATGGCGCGACGGCCTTCAGCAGCTCCAGTTGGGCAAACAGGAGCTGCAGCAGGGGTTGGGCCTCGCCGAGCCTCTTCAGGGAGGGTATCCGCCCGACCTGGCCCTCACGTCGGACGGTCTTTCGTATTACGCTCAGGCTTCGATCGATCACGTGGTCGTCGCGGACACTTTGACCACCTTGCTTACGGAACCGATCACGGCCGGCACGGTGAGCGTCAGGGCGCGGAATACCAACAACGATAGGCTGACCCTGGTTTTTGCCCACAGTCGACTCAGCGCCCGGCTGACTTCCCCGTGGGACCCAGGAGTTTTCGTGGCGGCGTTGGCTGCGGAACTGGCTACAAATGCCGTGGGGGCGATGGTTGTGACCCCCAACATCGGGTTCACCCTAGTGCCCGTCGTCTACTTGGAGGCCATCGGTCGCATTCTCGAAGGGGTGGAGTGGGTGAGGACTCAGACTCTGAGCGACCTGCTCAACGCACATGGACCCGATACCCGTCCAGTGCATCTGAAAACCTCAGTCGTTGTGCCCGGTGGCTACATCGAGGAGTCGTTGTTGGCCGATCTACGTGTGGCCCACGGGGCGGTTGGGAGGCTGGTGGCTATAGCCGATCCTACACGAACACCCGTGGAGGAAGTGCTGCGGTTGCTGTTCATAGCGCAGAGCCGGTATTGGTCTCGGGCGGAGACCAGCCCCCAGGAGGCCACTATTGGCATGGCCTACGCAGAGAAGGCCAAAGAGATGGCTCAACGGGAGCTGGACAGGATACGCTTTTGGGACTCTCGTCCGGGATCGATCATGGGGTCACAGGGTACGGTGGGGGTGGTGGTGCAGAATGATGCCGGGTATCCATTGACCGTGATGCTCGAACTCGAAGCTGTCGGAATGAGCCTGCCGGAGGGAGAGTTGCGCCGGGTCGAGATCGCACCCGGTCGGACGGAGATCCCGGTGCGCGTGGTGGGTCACGGAGGGCCGTATGAGCTTCGTGCCGCTCTGGTTGCCGGCGACAGCGCTCTCGATAAGATCAGCTACGAACCGCGGTTCGTGACGATCACGGCTGTTGTCCCTTGGGCAGGGGCAGGCATTGTGATATTGCTGCTCATTCTCTTTCTTATCGTCTATCGGTCAAAGCGCAACCGAAGGAGGGCCAAAGCAGCATGATCGGCCCTGTCAGCCGCCCGGACAGCCGTACTGTTGCCCGGACGGCATGACCGATTTCATACGTGCTCAAGCGACGGGATGGTAAACTGCCCGATGCTATGGAATCTTGGCACGGACATCTTCTCAAAGAACGCGTCGATCAGACCAGCCTGCTGATCCAGGGCAACCGTGCATGCGTTCTGGGCGCCCTGGATGCCGGGGTACGTTTCTACGCAGGTTACCCCATCACTCCGAGTTCCGAGATCATGGAAGCGATGGCTTATGAGCTGCCACGAGCCGGAGGGGTGTTTGTCCAGATGGAGGATGAGATCGCGTCCATCTGCGCGTGCATCGGGGCCGCCCTCACTGGTGAGGTGGCCATGACTGGTACGTCCGGCCCGGGCTTCTCCCTCATGCAGGAAGCCATCGGATACGCCATCATGGCAGAGGCGCCCGTGGTCATTGTCAACGTCATGCGTGCGGGGCCCTCCACGGGTCGGCCCACCGCTCCTGCCCAGGGAGATGTCATGCAGGCTCGGTGGGGCACCCACGGTGACCATCCCGCCATCGTGTTAGCTGCGTCAAACGTGGCTGATATGTATCGGCTCACGATGGCGGCGGTTCGATTTGCCCGTCGCTTCAGGACACCGGTGACCCTACTCGCCGACCAGGTTGTTGGCCAGATGCGGGAGAGCTTTTCGGAGGAGTTGGTCGACCGTTACCGGTTGACCAGCGGCGATTTCGAGTTCACCCCCAGCTACCTGTACCCTGAGCTGGCTCCCGAGGTGCATCGGCCACAGATCATAGGGCTTGGCGAACATCCTCATGTGACTGGGCTCTTTCACGATGAGACTGGGTTCCCGACCAACGATCCCGCTAAGACGGACAAGTTCCTCCGCGGGCTCTACAACAAGGTGGCGCATCACCGCGATGAGCTCTGCCTTTACGACGTCAAGAACGAGGGAAACGGCCGGGTGTGCATCGTCGCCTATGGTTCCTGTGCGAGAAGCGCCCGAGCCGCCTGGAAGCTGGCCGACCGGGAGGGGTTGTCGGTGGAGGTTCTTCACCTGTACACGCTGTTCCCGCTCCCAGTGGAGATCATTCAGAAAGTGGCTCGGCGGGTGGAATTCATGATCATCCCCGAACTGAACTTGGGCCAGTACGCTCACGAAATCCGCAAGATGGCCGAGCAGTGGACCACTGTCATCGGCATGAACAAGACCGACGGTACCCTCATATCCCCACGGGAGATCCTCGACCGGATCGCCGACCTTGTGGGCAAATACGAGAGCGTGTGAGCAATGGCCCTTGAGATTGAAGAATATATCCACGTTGAGCGCCTGCCGCATATCTGGTGTCCGGGGTGCGGGGTGGGTATTGTCACCAGCGCTTTTCTGCGTGCCATGCTTGATTTGGGCCTCACCCGAGAGAACACTGTGGTGGTTAGTGGGATCGGTTGCTCAAGCCGGGCCGTCGGTTATCTCGACTTGAATACGGTGCACGCGATCCACGGCAGAGCGTTGCCTGTGGCTACGGGCATCAAGATGGCTCACCCGGAGTTCTCCGTCATAGTCTTCACGGGCGATGGTGACGGAGCGGCCATCGGGGGCAATCACCTCATCCATTCATGCCGGCGGAATATCGATTTGACCTGCATCCTGTTCAATAACCAGACCTACGGGATGACCGGAGGCCAGTTCTCCCCCACTATGGAACCGGGCGATATTGCCACTACAGCTCCGTACGGCCAGTTGGAACCTGCTTTTGACCTTTGCAGGCTTGCGGAGGCGGCCGGTGCTACGTTTGTGGCTCGGGGCACGGCAGCCGGTATCCGTCAAACTGAGAGACTCATCAAACGCGGAATCGAGCACCCGGGTTTTGCGTTCATTGAGGCGATAGTGCCTTGCCCCACCGAGTACGGCCGACGGAACAGGCCTGCGAAAGCGGTTGACATGCTGGATGCAGCGCGGGCCCGCTCGATCTCCAGGGCGAAGGCCGCCGGTCTCCCGCCTGAGGACCTGGTGGGCAAGATTGTGACAGGGGTGCTGTACGAGAATACGGACAGACCCGAGTTCCAGCGTACCTATGCTGAGACGAGCGCTCGTGTGCAGGCGCAGTCTGTCGGAAGGACGGTTGAGGAGGACAAGGAGTGAGTGGGTCGACCAACCCGCTCCAACAGCAGGCGGAGGCCGGTCTGGTGGAGGGAAGCGCCGGCGATGTGCGGTCTTGGGATCTCATGGCCGGACGCGATTTCACCGAGGTCCGTTTTGGTGGGAGTGGCGGCCAAGGCATCTTGCTGATGGGCATGATCCTGGCCACGGCGGCTACAATGGATCGGCGACGCGTCGTCCAGACCGAGTCATACGGGCCTGAAGCCCGCGGCGGATACAGTCGAAGCGACATCATCATCTCAAACGAGGCCGTTGATTACCCTGAGGTGGAAGAAGCGGATCTCCTGGTCGCCATTTCTCAGGCAGCCGCTACGCAATACATCGCCTCTCTGCGGGAGGACGGCATATTCATTTACGATTCGGAGAAGGTCAAGAACCCTCCGGCCTTCAAGGGCATCACGTTTGCGATTCCTTTCACCAGCATGGCTGTGGAGGAGACCGGCCGACAACAGACCTCCAATATCTTGGCTCTGGGCGCGGTGGTAGCTATCACCGGAGTGGTCTCGATCGAGGCGTTGAGGCTGGCCGTGGTGGGGAAGGTGCCGCCGGGCACAGAAGAGCTGAACGGCAGAGCGTTGGCACGGGGTCTGGCCATCGATCCGTCCGAATGGCAACTGAGTGGAGCGGGGGGACGCCCGAGCTCCACGGCGTGTCTGTAACCGGGCGGGGGCGGGACTCGTGCTGGTCGCCGGCATCGATGTAGGGGCGAAGAACGTGCATGCCGTCTTGCTAAGGGACGGCGATTTGATCGCCCGAGCGGTCGTGGCATCGGGTTTTGACCATGAGGAGTCGGCCGAACGTGGGCTGGCTGAGGCCGCGGTTGTCGTCGGCATCCACCGAGACGAGATCGAGATCGTGGCCGCCACAGGAGCCGGACGTAAGGCTCTCGCCTTCGCACAGGAGCAGCCTACGGAGATCGCGGCCGACGCTCGCGGTGCATCTGCCCTTTTCCCGTCGGCCCGAACGGTCGTCGATGTAGGGGCCGACGAAGCACGGGCCATCCGATTGGGCCCCGGCGGCAAGGTGCTTGATTTTGCAGTCAACGAGAAATGTGCGGCGGGCGCCGGTGCATTCGTCGAGGCCATGAGTCGGGCCTTGGAGATGTCCTTGACGGATTTCGCTCAAGCGTCTCTGGGGTCGACACAGGTCATCCCGATGAATGCACAGTGTACGGTGTTTGCCGAATCAGAGGTGGTTAGCCTCATTCACGCCAATACACCACCGGCCGACATAGCTCGAGCCGTTCACGACGCGATGGCGGGACGGATATCCACAATGGTCCGCCGCATCGGGGTCGAGGAGCCGATTGTTCTCGGGGGTGGTACCGCCCTCAACGTGGGGTTCGTCCGATCGCTCTCGCAGGCGCTCGGCGGGGTCGATATTCACGTGCTCGACTATGCTCCTTATCTGGGAGCACACGGCGCGGCGTTTATCGCCTGGGATGCCGTGCGGGAGCGTGATAATTGAACGGAGGCGGCGAATTCTGGCGGTGGAGCGAACGGTCTTGGCAGGCACCCGACGTTGATTGGCGGACCGCGACATCGGTGGTGGCTGGTATCGACGTAGGGTCGGTCAGTTCTCAGGCCGTTTTGCTTGCCGACGGCAAGTTGCTCTCCTTCTTCTCCACACGTACCGGCTCTTCCAGCCCTGATAGTGCCGTTCGGGCCTTTGAGGGTGCCGGTGAACCTCTGGGCCTCACCCTGGACGAGGTGAGCTACGCCGTCGGTACTGGGTATGGGCGGGTGAATGTACCGTTCGCCGATCGCACCATCACCGAAATCGCCTGCCATGCCCGTGGAGCGAGTTTCATGGCGGGACCGACCGTGCGCACCATCCTTGACATGGGGGGGCAAGACTGCAAAGTCATCCGTTGCGATGAGCGTGGCAAAGTGCTCAACTTCATCATGAACGACAAGTGCGCGGCGGGGACCGGTCGGGGGATGGAGGTCATCGCCGACGTGTTGTCAGTGCCCATCGAAGACATAGGCCGGCGTTCATTCGAGATCGACGACGAGCCCCCGCCGGTCAGCAACGTCTGTACGGTGTTTGCCAAGTCAGAGGCTACCTCCCTGCTCAGGGCAGGCTGGAGCGTCAATCGGGTGCTCGCTGCCTACTGCGCAGCGATGGCACAACGAGTTGCCGGTCTCATCGAACGTCTCGGTGTGGAGCGTGAGTTCTTCATCACAGGGGGCATAGGCAAGAATATCGGAGTGACCCGTCGCATAGAACGGCTGATAGGGGTCGAGGCGCAGTGGCTCCCCGAGGATTCTGTTCTCGACCCTCAGATCGCGGGTGCGCTGGGAGCTGCGTTGTTTGCCCACTCGCTACATCGGAAGGCCGAAAGAGAGAAGGCTGCCGCCGCCGCGGAGTGAGCGCTATGATCGCCAACTACGGCTACGAGGACGGATCGGGTTTCTACTACATCACCATCGATGGCGACCACTGTGCTCGGTGCGACCATCGGGGGTGCGTGACCGCGTGCCCTCAGGGCGTTTTTGCCATCGAGATGGATGACTACGACGACTTCGTTGCTGTGGTGACCGAGGAGGCGAGGAAGCGCCTGCGCGAGCTCTGCTCGCCGTGCAAAGGCCGGAACGGAGGCCAGGGTCTCCAGCTCAAGCTGCCCTGTACGAGCGCCTGTCCGGCCGGCGCTCTGCGGCACAGCTGGTGAGGGACCAGCCTCTCTTGAGAGTCAAGGAAGAACGGTGACCTGTGCACCGCGGATGCGTGGCGGTTCCGAAGGTGTCGCCGGACACCTCACCAGCGGGACCATCGTTGTGGGAGTGCTGTCCGATACCCACGGAGACCTGTATCCGGAAGTCGTGCGGGCTCTGACGGGAGTCGATCACATCGTCCACGCAGGTGACGTCGGATCGGCGCAGGTCTTGGCGAGGCTGAAGAAGCTCGCGCCGGTCACAGCCGTTAAAGGCAACTGTGATGTCGATGCATGGGCCGCCGGACTCCCTTCGACGGCGGAGCTGGATATTGGAGGCGTCCACATCGTGGTGGAGCATGTGGCGACCCGTCTCCCGCGACGCGGAGAGGTGCCGGTGACGGTTCCAGAGGGGAGCCGCACGATAGTCATCTACGGCCATACGCACATGGCGGCCCTAGAGCGCAGAAATGGAGTGCTGCTGCTCAACCCTGGGTCGGCGGGACCGGTGCGGTTCGGACGTCCTCGCAGCATTGCCCGGCTCACTATCAGCCCGGCAGGGAGGGATGGGCTTGACGATCCCCCTCGGATCGATGTCGAGATCATCACCGTTTCCTCGTGATGACCAAGCTCGTTAGTTCTAAGCTCACGGGTGGTAGAGAACGGCGTGCGGCCCCTGCTCCAATAGACAGGGGCCGCACAGATGATGACCTCGAGGGAGGTTCATAGGCTCTTAGCGACGTGTGTGGTCAGTTCACCCAGCCGGTAGGTGTAACTGCCCAGCTCATTGTCGTACCAGCCGAATACCTTAACGTGGGTGACCGGTATGCGGTGCTCCCCACAGGTCCCAGGGAGCTTCAGGTCAACAAAGCCGGTTCGGGTGTGAGTCTCGACACCTTCGATAACCACGGCCGCATCCTCGCCAAGCATGTCGGCGGAGACGTTCTGCTCGTTGCTGTACTTCACGAGTCCTCGGGCCTCACCTTCGGCCGCCTCCTGGTATATGGCGTTTATCTCGTCGCGGTCGACAGAGACAGTACCGTCCGGCGAGGCCACGGTTTGGAAGGTCACGTTCAGGATGATGAGGCTGACACTGGCCGTGGGTATCCGGACGGAGTCGGCCATGAAACCGATGCGGCCGATCTCAGGCATGACCTGTTCGAGCGCCTTGGCCGCGTTGGTGGAGGTAATGATGACGTTGTTCATGCCGGAGCGGGTCTTCCGCAGATCGCTCGCTCCTGAACCGGGCACCGCATCGAGGACAGGTTGGCTGTTGGTCACGGCATGGACTGTGCTCATCCCCGCAGTGATCATGTTGCGTGTAAGATCGCGGGCGAGCAAAGGCTGCATCATGTGGGCGAGGGCCGTCGTGGTGCAGGACGCTGCCGATACCAGCCTATGTTTGCCGGGATCGAAGTCGAGGTGGTTGATCCCGTGGATGAGGATGGCCGAATCGTCCGGTAGTGGTACGCCTTTGATCTTGCTTTTGAAGGGGGCGCTCACCACCACCGCCCGGGCTCCGGCGGTCAGGTGGCCGCGTACCGATCCATTGGCTGAGTCGACATCGGCGTGCGGATCGAGGAACTTGCCGGTGCAGTCGACAACCAGACTGACGCCATGATCGCGCCACGGGATGTCTTTGGGGTTCCTCATCTGTCGCAGGAAGACTATCTCCTTGCCGTGGGCGCGGATGACGCCTGTCGCCTCATCGACCACTTTGACGTCGGGTCGGCCCCGGTGGCCCTCAAGATATCGGTGGAGTGTGCCGTAGGTGCTGTCCTTAGCCATGTACTCCGCAATCGACTGGAGTGAGGTCCCCACCTGTCGGCCGACATTGACCACGAATCGGTCGAAGCCATCGTGACCCAGGTGGTACCAAAGGGTCAACTTGCCTATGCGGCCTAGGCCGTTGATCCCCAACGTGCTTGGAGCGCTCATCCGTATCCCTTTCTTGTCGGTCGGGTCGCCTCGCACTCTACCATCCCTACAGTGTGTCCGGCGTCCGATTTTGGAAGGGCAACCTGCCCAAGAAGATGTTCCCGGTGCGTCCGTCGATGGACAGCCAATCGCCGGCCCGAATATCGGTACCGGCCAAGCGGGCGGTGCCGTCCTGCTCCAGTACTTCCAGAGCCCGACAATCCACCACAGCGGTCTTGCCCAGACGTTTGGCCGTCACGGCTGCGTGTGATGTAGACCCACCTCGAGCCGTCAGTAGCCCCGAGACCCTTGTGATCATCGCGATGTCTTCAGGGACCGTATCGGGGCGTAGGAGCAGGATGTTGTCGTCGGGCGCTTCCGCCTTCAGCTGGTCGATTTGGGCAACGTCGATGGCTGCGCGCCCAGAGTACGCGCCTCCCGCCACCCCCATCCCCACGGCGATTGGGGAGCCATACTTAGGAGAAGAAGGGTCGAAGAACGGAGCGTTATCCTGCGGTTCATGCACCATCGCCCGTTTCTGCAGGATGTAGAGGTCCTCTCCCGACGCTGATTCAAAGGTGAACTCGATCTCTTGGGGATCGTGTTCACGTGTGCCCACTAGGTCACGGGCCACCTCTAGCAGTCTCTCGTATACACCGGGGTAGTCTTTTTCCAAAGAATGCTCGATACCCTCATACGTGGGACTACCCAAGCGCTGCGCTTCTGATATGGGCCACGGGAAAACCAGGCCCCCTACCAGGTCCTCTCCCTGACTGCGGGCCGTGAAGTCACC
>JAXGNF010000067.1:11780-14022 GCA_040768135.1 Thermoleophilia bacterium
TCCCGCGAGCGGTCTTTGTAGGTGAGAGCGAGCTCGCGCATGTGTTCGGGAGTGAAGTCGAGCTTGCGTTCAATACCGTACCGGTTCTTGAACTCGCCCATGATGGCGTCGAAAAAGTCACGGTCGATTCCCGAGGCCATCGCCCAGGACTGCAGAAAGCGCCGGTACGAATCCCACGCTGCCCACTCGAAACCGGGCTTGCGGGAGAGGGCTACCGTCAGTCTATCGTTTAGTCCGACATCCACGAAGGTGGACATGAGCCCAGGCATCGAGATGGCCGCCCCCGACCGGATGGAGAGGGTAAGCAATCGAGCAGGGTCGCCGAGGCGAAGTCCGGATTCTTTCTCCAGCCGGGCGATCGCGGCGCGGATCCGTGTAAGGGTGTCGTCAAACAACGGCCTGTATCTCATGGCCGGCATGGCACTGAACAACTCTGTAGAAAGGATAAAACCCTGCGGGACCTGGTGTCCGTAAGAGGCCATCTGCTTGAGGCCCAGGCCTTTGAAACCAAGCGTCATCTGGTCGTCTATGTCCGGCCTGGCTTCGTGGATGGGGGAGACGAGCCGCTCGGGGTCGTAATTCATCATGCGGGTGAGCGCGTGGTTAGAGAGGCGTCCATGAAGGGTGGAGATCTGGCGCAGCGCGGCGGAAACGTACCGGTCAAGAGCCTGCATCCCCAGAGCAGAGACCAGGACCTCACGCAGCACCATCTCTGCGACGGCATCCAACGACATCCCTCGGATCTCGCACTGCCGTGGATCGTGCTCGAGTACCGTATGCAGGACCTGGTCATGGCTGAGGATTGACGTCCGGGATAGCTCGGTCACTGAGCCGGCGATGAATTGAAAGACATTGTGATACTGGTGGAACGTGAAGTTATAGCTGCTAAGGCCGGATTCGAGCAGGCGCAGATTCGCCGCCAGGCTTCGGGAATCGACACCGTCGGCGGCAAGGGCTCGGGCGAACCGGCGGATAGTAGCCGCCATCCGGCGGAGCGAGTCTCTTGTCACATACGAGTATGTGCTCTCTGCTGCAAGGTCCTCCAGGAGTCGGGCAACAAGCTGCTCCACTCTGAATGACAGACCTAGAGCGTCGAACTTGGGTTCGGTATACGTGCCGTACATCGAGGGGATTCCCGCAGCGATGTGACGTTTTTGATAGATGTTCTCCACAGCGGCCGAAGGAGTGGGGTCGAGCACGATCGCCTGTAGTTCTTCGAGCACGACAAGCCCGGCGTCGAGCAATCGATCGCGTGTCGTTTCGCCGGGCTTCTTCTGCCAAGCTATTAGGGCCCTTGTGAACTCCCGGCGGGTGGCCGCGGTGAGCCGTAGATGACGCTGTACAGCCGAGCCAACGTCGTCGGCCGAGAGCGAGTACTTCTGCGCGAGAAGCTGGTAGGTGCGTACCATCAAGGCCACACGCCGGGGGCCGTGTGAGCCGGGGTCTTTCAGAGAGGGCAGGCTCTTCAGCAAGCCATCGAGAGCCGTCGGTTCCAGGCCGACCAAGCGGTCGAGGAAGGCATCAATATCGGAAGGCGAAGACGACTGTGTCGTCGTCTTGGCGGTGGGCCCTTCCATAGCGGCTTTCAACCCGAGCATCACCTCATGGGGTTGTACGGCCCAATCTCTCTCGTCACGCACCGCCGCCAGCGTGTTCACCGATAAGAACGGTTCGAGTCCGGACGGGTCGAGGTTCGTCCAGTAGGTGAGCACCGCACGCGAAAACGCCACCAACCGGTTCGAAGATTCGGCGTGAGACTGCTTGCGTAGGAAGTGCATCAGCGTATCGCAGCGACTGCAGATCTCGTCGATCTCGGTGGAGACCGCCCGCAGTTCCCCTTCGGCTCCTACGTCGTTGAAGTAGACCGGGAAGGCCCTTAAGAGCTGTTTGGCCACGAAGTAGATGGGGCGAATATCGGCGTTCAAGAAACGGGTCACATCGCGTTGGAAAAGGTCGGTATCGGCGATGTACACACCCCCTAGGCGCAACTGCACGTTGAGAGCGGCCGCCAGTCGCTCGTAAAGAGCGGGGTTGGACTCGATGATGTGCATCCAACAGCGGATCTTGGGCAGGTGGAAGGGGTTCACCACCGTCTCCCAGTCATCAGTGGCGCCTTGGATATCGGGGTACTGAAAACGCCACGAAAGGACGTCCTCTATCAGGTGGTCGGCGGCTGCCACATTCCCCGCCTCGCCGATGGCCACTCCGATGGCCTCGTAGCACAAGAAGCGCATGAGCAAGA
>JAXGNF010000068.1:0-13868 GCA_040768135.1 Thermoleophilia bacterium
GATATGAGAACGGCGTGTTTTCCTGGGCGAACACGGTGCTCGCCCGGTCGACTCCCTGTGACCTACTGGTTATCGACGAAGTAGGCCCGCTCGAACTGCAGGGTGGAAGGGGATGGTTCAAGGCGCTGGAGGTGCTTGACTCCGGCGGCTATCGCGTGGCGCTCGTGGTATGCCGCCCGGGGCTCGTACAGAGCCTCAAGGACAGGCTCCGAGTCGGCGTGCGCGGGGTCCTCGAAGTGACACCAGAGAACCGGGACGCTTTGCGCGCGGTGACGGTGGCTGCCCTCGACGAGGTCTTGAGCAGTTCGTGATCAGAACGACGTGACCGGCGGCGTACCCGTGGTGCGAGTCGTGGTTGTGGTGCCCGGGGTCACCGATCCTGTAGTCGTTGTGGTGGTGACCGGGCTCACTTCGATGGTCTTGGGGATCATCGGATAGTAGCTCTTGAAGGTTTCGACCTTCTTCTTGCCGTCCGGCCAGGTGATGGTACGTGTGACCGAGCACGACCGGCCGCCTTGTCCGCTGATCTTCACTCGACTGGTCCCCGGCGCCAGTGATGCATTGATGATAGTCACTTCAGTCCGCCCCGCTCCATATGAGAATCCACTGAACGAAGCCGTCACCTTGCGGCCGTCGCTCGTGCCGTAGATGTTGAAAGTGGTAGTAATGCCGTCGGAGGTGCCGCGGATCCAGATGTAGTGGTCGGTGTTGTTCTTGAACCGCAGGTTCTTGCCACCGGCAGTGACCGTGGCATCGCGTCCGTCGGGATAGTGACTGATGTAAAGGGAGTGATTGTGGCGTTCGACTACTTCGAGCCCTGCCTCGAACACCGCGTTGAAAAGGGTCGTCGACACTTGGCAGATGCCTCCCCCGAGGACATCCTCCATCTCTCCGCCGCCCACGATCCCTGGGGCCAGCTTGTAGCCTCGGGCCGCAGTGCGCGGCCCAATTTGCTTGTCGAAGTTGTAGACATCGCCGGGCGCCATCATCACGTCGCTTGCGTACTTGGTCGTGATGCGGACGTTGACCTGGCGGTTGGCCGAGCCACGGTATGGTTCGGTAGTGTAGGTGGCCAACCGGTCTTTGATACCCATGGCTTCGGCTTCTTCGGTCGTCAGATCGGGGTCGACGGTGGCGACGGCCACCTCGACCGTCCGGGAATCGGCGGTCAGCGCGGCAGCGAGGAGGGCTTCAACGGTTTTCTCCGGGTCAAGTGCCCTCCCCACGGTCCCCGGGATCACCCATGCCTTGGTGCCATCGCTGTCGAAAGAGGCGTCTACCGGCTCGCGCGCCACAACTGCGGCGATCTCGTCGAAGAACGATAAGTCGAGCTTCTCGGCGGATATGTACGGTATCAGAGTGGAGACGCTGTTTCTGATTTCGGCTCTGAAGTCCATGGCTACGGCGATCTGTTCCGGGGTCAACACCCATGTCCTATCGTCGCCCTTCAGTATGAGGGGGGCACTGATCATGATCTCCGCCTGCTCCTGGGCTTGGCGGTTGTCCTCAGCCGTGACTTGCGGTTCGAGGACCACCGTGGGGATCTCGATCTCGGTAGAGTGGAGTGTGAAGAGTATCGCTTTGAGCTCTTCGCGGAGCGTGTCTTTGTCGACCCTGAGGCCCTGCCGGTCTTCGATGACTTTGATTGTGGCATTCCCGACGTCGATGGCCAGGCCTGCGTTCACCGGTGCGACGTCGATCTGTTTCGCGAGATCGGCCAAGAACTCATCCATCATTGCCGTGTCCACCGTTCCCACGAGCGGTACGTCCTGTTCGGTGAAATACAGACGGAAGCGTGTGCCCAGGTTGGCGAAGAAGTTTTTCCTGCGGCTGATCTCCATCGCTTCGGCCACAGCTCCTACCACGTCCATCTTCGTACCGACCTCATCGGGCATGAGGGGCCAACTGCGATTGTCGGTGGTAAGGACGATCGGGCTCGCCTGGGCATCCCCCACGAATTTATCGAGGGTCGCCTCGGCCTCAGCCCGGGTCATCCCGCCTACGTCCACTCCCTCGATGCTGACGCCTTTGTGCACCTTGTTGTAGTAGAGGGCGGAGTCGACTACGATGGCCAGCACGACTATGCCGATGATGGCGCCGACTGCGATGAGCGCTGCGAAAGCCGCGCGGCTGTGCCGGAGCTTAGTCTTGGTGTTTTGGTTCATCACGGACGGTTGACTCCTGAGATTGAAGATGCCACAAGATACCAGATGCAGCTGCTTGGAGAAAGGTTCCGAGCGACCTGCAGGAGTTATCAGAGATACTCTTTCTCTGGTCGGGGCCCGACTCCTCGTGGGAACCGATCATGTAGTCTGTTTCTGCCCCTATCGTCTGCCGTAGTCGACCGAGCGACCATGATCGATAGCGTTCTTGCAAATGGTCTCGAGGAGGCCGTGGCCCGCGGGCTTCTAGGCCGGGGGCAGGCTCGTCGAACGATGCTGGCGGCCTCCCTGGGGGCGGCGTGGCGGCCGGCAGACCCCGGCCCGGCCCCTTTTCTCTCGGGGGAGGAGTGCGGACGGCTCTTGGGCCTCTCGCGAGCAGGCGTGCACAAGCACGTGGAACAACTCCGCTCTCTCGGCTTCGCGGTGGCGTCGGTCCCAGGAGCCGGCTATCGGTTAGAGCGACCCTTCACTGATTTGTTGGCGGCTGAGGCGGTGCTTCCCCTTCTTCTGGAGCGGACCGATCTAGAGACGACGTGGGTGGTAGGGCTCCCCTATGAGTATGTAGGCACCTGCCCGTCGACCAACCAGGCGCTCAAGCAGGCGGCCTCATGTACGCCTTCGGGTGCACTCATGGTAACCGACGAACAGACCGGCGGCCGGGGCCGTTTGGGTCGGACCTGGGTGAGCCAGGCAGGTCAAGACCTGACGTTTTCGGTGCTCTTGCGGCCCTCCTTAGGGCCCGCGCAGGCTCATCTGCTCTCTCTGGCGGCGGCCCTAGCGGTCGCAGAGGTCTTGGAGACGGTCCCGGGCCTGAAGGGTAGGGTGGGGGTCAAGTGGCCCAACGATGTGCTTGTCGGCGACAGAAAAATCTGCGGAATCCTACTCGAAGGTTCGATGGACGCGGACAGGCTACACTGGGTGGTGGCTGGTATCGGTCTCAACGTTAACGGTGACCCGGCCATTGTGCGGTCGGGTCTAAGGGCGGAGAGCGACGCAGGGTGGCCGGGCAGGCCGCGAGCGACCTCGTTGCGTGCTGAGACCGGTGGCCCTGTCCCCCGGGCGCCCCTGCTAGCGGCTTTGCTGGCTCGTCTTGCCCAAGTATGGATCGATCCGGCCAACGGCGGCTGCTTGACCGGGCTACGTGAACGGGACGTCTTGATGGGACAGGTGGTTGAAGTGCTCTCTGGACCCCCGGATAACAGGCTGCTGGCTGTAGGGACGGCCGCAGGAATCGGTTCGGAGGGACAGCTACTGATACGGACTTCTGCGGGCAGAACGATCCCGGTGTTCGCCGGAGACGTGACCATCAGAGGCCGGACTGTAAACCGTCGACGACCAAGCCGTTGACAGAGGAGACAGGCCCAGATACACTGCCGCAGACGTCGCAGGCAGAACAAGGCCGGCCCGCCGCGACTCGAACGGTCGAGCGGAGGTGAGGGTACATGAGCAGGGATAACGTTATGACGGTGACCGCAGATGCGCCCGCGTGGCGCGACCTCTCGAGTTCCCGTGCCGGCCGTGCGGCGGTCGGACTGAGTCTTGTCGCCGCCGGCATCGCCCTGTTGACGGCTGGTTCGTGGCTGTCGGTCCCTTTCTACCCCGTCCCCCTGACGATGCAGACCCTGGCCGTTCTTCTGGTAGGTGGTCTTCTCGGTCCCCGCAGAGGACCGGCGGCGGTAGCCGGTTATCTGGCGCTGGGGCTTGCCGGGACTCCCGTGTTTCATAACGGGATCGGAGGGCCGGCGGTGCTGCTCGGACCTACGGGCGGATATCTTCTCGGCTTTGTGCCCGCTGCTTTTTTGATGGGCTTGGCCGCCCGCCACGCCGGTGTCGCCGGTGGAGCCGTCCGTGGAGTCGTTGGTGGAGTTGTCGACATAACGATCGACCGGATGGTGGGTGAAGTCCAATCCGAGCCACAGGCCTTTGCCCGAGGTTTTCTCACTCCGGGAGGCTTCATCGCCAGGGAGGGGGACGCGCGCAAGGAGGGTGCTTGGCTGAGAGACATAGGTATCCTCTTGGCGGGCGCTCTGCCCGCGCTGGTAACGATCTATGTCTGCGGCGTATCTTGGCTGACCGTGGCATACACGGCCGGAGACCTGAGCCGAGCCCTCGTGTTAGGCGCCGTCCCTTATCTTCTAGGCGATGCGGTCAAGGTGGCTGTGGCCGTTGGAGCGCTCCGCCTCGTCGCCACGGCGCTACGCGGTCGGAGATTCCTCTCCCTCTAGTCTCCTTCGCACCCCGTGGTATGCTGCCTGCCAACGTGTCCGGCAGCGAGAAGAAACGGGCCAGAATTTGACCGTCCTTGATGCTCTCATACTTGGCGTCGTACAGGGACTCACCGAGTTCCTGCCGGTGTCGAGTTCCGGGCACTTGGTCCTCGTGCCTGAATTCTTCGACATCCCTATGCCGACGGTGGCGTTCGACGTCGTCGTCCATGTGGCCACTCTGGTCGCTGTGCTCGGCTACTTCATGCGCGATGTAAGCAAGATCGTTCTGTCCTTGGCGGCTCCGCACCGACTGAGGGACCGTAAAGAGGTCAAGTACTGGCGTCGTCTCTTTGTGTGGCTGGTGATCGGCTCAATACCCGCGGCGGTAGCCGGGTTCGCCTTCTCCAGCTTCTTCGAGAGTCTGTTTGCCAGCACCATGGCGGTAGGCGTTTTCCTGCTGGTCACCAGCCTTCTCCTGTGGGGGGCGGACTTTGCTTTGGGCAGAGTGACTCGGGAGCCCGCCCGGCTTGACAGGATGCGGGCGGCAGATGCCCTCATCGTCGGTTGCTTTCAAGCATTGGCCATCGCGCCCGGTCTGAGCCGGTCGGGCTCTACTATTGCGGCGGGCGTGTTTTTGGGCTTCGACCGGCCGACGGCGGCACGCTTCTCGTTCTTGCTGAGTATCCCGGTGATTTTCGGTGCCTTCATCTTCAAGGTACGTGACATCGGGGGAGCGGTTGTAGGTACAGGAGGCGCGGCGTACGCGGTAGGAGCACTGGCGGCTGCTATATCGGGCTTCGCAGCCGTATCCTTTCTCATGCGTTACTTGAAGCAGCATCGGCTGCGTCTTTTCGCCGTATATACAGCGCTGCTTGGGGTCTTTGTGATCATCTTGTCGGCTCTATAGAAAGTGGAGAGGGATAATGTCGTTACGCGCCGAACAGAACAATATGTGGTTTTACACACGTCGGGTCGCGTTTCTCGCCGCGGCTCTTCTGATCATTTGTATGGGGACGTTCATCTGGGCGGGACCGGCGCAGGCTGCCTCAGCCTCGGTTGTCTTCAAGGGGTCCTCGGACCGCAAGCAGATCGCCCTCACTTTTGACGATAACGGCATAACCGATCGCGCGGTGGCGATCTTGCGGACCCTCCAGAAGCACAACGTCCCGGCCACCCTATTTCTCATCGGATCGGCCGTCAAAGGCACACCGGCGATCAATGCCGAGATCCTGAAGGGGATGAAGTCGGGCCTCTTTGAAGTCGGGGATCATTCCTGGTCGCACCCGCAGTTGCCGAAGCTTTCGACTGCGGGTATGGCTTCCGAGATCGGAGGTGGTACCGATGCCTTCCGCGCGGTCACTGGGGCGAGGACTGTTCCTCTCTTCCGTCCCCCTTACGGCGCGACGAACTCGCAAGTCGCTGCAGTGGCGGGCAGCAGGGGTTTCACCCATCTGGTGCTATGGGACGTCGACCCCCGAGATTGGGCAGGCGGCTCGGCGTCGGCTATCGCCAACCACGTGATCAACAATGCCCGGAATGGCTCCATTGTCGTCATGCACCTCTCGGCTCGCAATACAGCAGCGGCTCTTCCTACCATCGTCAGCCGGTTGCGGGCCCAGGGGTACGAGTTCGTTACCGTTTCGACGCTGCTGAAGGGCAACCGCCTCTTTTTAGACGTGGAGGCCGACTCAAACATAGGGGGGGCGGTCGCCCGGATGGTGCGCCAAGGCTTCATGAGCGGGTACGACGGCAACTACTTCGGTCCCAAAGACACCATCACACGGGCGCAGGTCGCGAAGGTGGCGACATTGGTTGGCGGACTGCATACTCCTGAGATAGAGAAGGCCGGCTCGCCGACTTTCGCCGACGTCTCTCTGCTGCACGATTCGCAGGGAAACGCCCTCGCCTATCCTTTTGATTATGTGGAGGAGGCCGCGGCGGCCGGTCTGGTCATGGGCAGCCCGTCGCCCGCCGGAACGATGATCTTCAGACCCACGGAGGCCATCAGTCGGGTCCAGTTGGCTCAAATACTCGCCCGTATGGTGCGGCAGTTGAAGGGATACGATCTGGGGAGACCCGGTCCGTCAGGAGCACCGGTCGTGGCGGTGATGTTTCCGGATACTCCCTCATATGCGACCGCGGACGTAGCTCTGGTAGCCGCCTTGGGTCTGATGTCGGGCTTTTCGAACGATAGGTTCTCCCCGTGGGAGGGGGCGCAACGAGGCCACGTGGCTGTTGCTATGAGCCGGTATCTCGACCTTCGATGAGCGCGCCCGCGCTCAAGTGCGATCCCAGGCTTTCGGACATGGATCGATCAGCCGGAGCGGGACGTACAAGCGGAAGCCTTACCGTCACGACTAGGCCGCCTTCTGGAGGCGCAACAAGGTCCACCGTCCCCTCGTGGGCCGTCACCACCGATCTTACGATCGACAGGCCCAAACCGAACCCACCCGTCGTTCGGCTGCGAGACCGGTCGGGCCTGTAGAAGCGGTCGAAAAGGCGAGGGACGTCTTCGGGAGCGACGACTTGTCCGCCGTTTGCTACCTGCAGCACGGCCTCGGTCTCGGTCGAGCTGGTCTTCACCGAGAACCACCCCCCAGGCACGTTGTGGCGGATGGCGTTCTCCACCAGGTTGCTCACCATACGCTCCAGGAGGGAGAGTTCCCCCCGCACCGGAGCGGACTGCAGATCGAGCTCCAACCGGAGACCTCGCGCATCGGCCTCTTCTGACGCAAGGGCCACTTCATGCTCTGCCACCTGGGCCAAGTCGGCCTCGGTAAGGTCAGGGGCGCCGTCCGCTCTCGCGAGCACCAGCAGGCTGTCTATGAGCCTCTCACTTCGGTCGACGGCTTCGTTGACGGCGTCTCCCATTTCCCGTAACTCACTCCGCGAAATCTCGGGATCGCTCAGAGCGACGTCGATCTCAGTGCGGATTATGGTGAGTGGGGTGCGGAGTTCGTGCGATGCATTGGCGACGAATTCCCTTTGTGCCGTGAAGGCTGCGTCGAGACGACCGAGCATGTCGTCGAAGGTGTCGGCCAGTTCTTTGAGCTCATCACGCGGCCCCTTGAGGTCGATCCGCTCATGAAGCGTCGACCCAGACAGCCTGCGGGCCGTGCTGGTGATGGCGTGGAGCGGCCGCAGCATGCGGCCGGCCACGAACCAAGCGAGACCGAACGTGAGTACGGTAATGATGGCCAAAGCAAGGATCGATCGGATCCACAACTGCCTCAGGGCTTCGTTTTTCAGCTCGTTCTGGGCCTCTCGGAGCAACTCCGGTACTGAAACGAAGACTCCTTCTTCGGTCTCCACATATAGTTGATATGTGTGCGGGAAGGGGCCTCGCCGGTTCCTACTGCTTCCGGGTTTGAAGTCCATCCCTGGAGTCTCCGCCGGGAAGCTCCGTTCGAGCCACGCCCGCGGGATGCCGAATTGTTCGGCCACAGCGGCCCGGGCTTTTTCGGGGGCCACCGACAGACCGTCACGGACCATGAGGAAATTGATGGCGATAAGGAGGATCCCGGCCACGAGAAAAAGACACCCATACCAGAGGGTGAGCTTGAGCCGGATGGTGAGGCCGTGGCGTCGCCCTTCGTTTGGTGTGTCGGGGGGTGCGCCGGGTGAGGGACTCATACCCTGTAACCGACGCCGGGCACCGTCTGGACGAGGGGCGGATCGCCGAGCTTGCGCCGCAGAGTCATGATCGTGACCCGGACGACGTTGGTGAAAGGATCGGCGTTTTCGTCCCACACCTTCTCGAGCAACTCTTCAGCACTGACCACCCGGCCTTCGGCCGCCAGCAAGACCTCCAGCACGCCGAACTCTTTTTTCGTAAGACCAAGGTCGCGCCCCGAGCGTTCCGCAGAGTGACGAGCGGGGTCGAGGGTCAGGTCACCCACGGTCAGCACCGGTGGTACTGGAGTGACGGCCCGGCGGCCGAGAGCACGTATCCGGGCCACCAATTCTTTGAGAGCAAAGGGTTTGGGCAGGTAATCATCGGCTCCGAGATCGAGCCCGGTCACCCGGTCTTGTATAGAGCCGGCCGCAGTGAGCATCAGGATGCGGGCGAGGGTCTGATGGCAGACCAGTTCTCGGCATACATCGTCGCCATGGACAACCGGGAGATTGCGGTCGAGCACAATCACGTCGTAGTCGTTGACTGCCGCTTTTGTCAGCGCGGAGCGTCCGTCGAGCACGACGTCGACGGCCATGCCTTCACGGCGTAGCCCTCGGGCTATGGTGTTGGCCAGCCGCTCTTCATCTTCGACCACAAGGACCCGCATGTTCGCACCCGCTTAATTCCGCATAGATCGAGGTGGAGCGATAATACTCCCTCCCATCCACGACCGCACCAAGAGCGGTGTGCTTGAGATTCTAGCCGGGCTCGCGTAAAGAGCCCGTAAAACGCAGAGTATGTTTGCTTGTGACCAGCAATCTTACAGTCTCCTTATTATGGACCGACTATCCTGCCGCAATAGATTGAAGGACTTGAGGTTGAGTCGATGCCCAGTACGGGTAGAATGCAGCTGTCGCACAATTCGCGGGGAGGAACCGAGGATGAGATCGATCGATAGGGAGCGCGAGAGGTGCGCTTGGGCCACCGGATCCCGCCGGAAATGGCTCGCGATCGTGGGAATGGTTTTTGCTCTTGCCCTCGTGGCCCTGGTAAGTCTGGGTCTTGTCGGCTGCACCCTGGAGATAGGTAAAGGCTCGGAGCCCACCACGCCTTCGCCGACGGCGGACGCGTCATCGACGACCACGACGGCTGGTTTCGAGGCGACCAGCACGACCCGTCTCAGCACACCCGGATCCACCAGCGTTGTCCCGGCAGGAGACGGGCTTGCGAGCCCGGCTCAAGCGGCCACGGAGATCTTGGCTCCTAGCGTTGTGAACATTTCGGTCAGGATGACCGTTCAGGGGCTGTTCGGACAGCAGTACTCGGGGGCCGCGGAAGGCTCCGGCGTCATTTATTCCTCCGACGGCATGATCATCACAAACAACCATGTGGTCACCGATAACATAGGCAACCCGGTGAGCGAGATAGAGGTCACGCTCATCACCGGGGAGAAGCTTCCTGCCACCATCGTAGGCAGAGACCCCCTCACCGACCTAGCTGTGGTCAAAGTGAACGCCGGGACCGACCTGCCCCCTGCTACCTTCGTCACCGACCAGCCCACGGTGGGAGAGTACGCGGTAGCCATCGGGAGTCCGTTGGGATACGAGAACTCAGTCACGCTGGGGATCGTATCGGGGCTTGGGCGCAGCCTCAAAGGTGCTACCGGAGCGGAAGGAGTGGCTCTGACGAACCTCATCCAGACCGACGCGCCGATCAGTCCAGGTAATTCCGGAGGAGCATTGGGCAATGCGGGCGGGCAGGTCATAGGCATAAACGTAGCTTACGAATCGCCGACATCGGGCGCAGTGAGCATCGGTTTCGCCATACCGTCGGTGGTAGTGACCAAGGTAGCCGACGAGATCATCAGCACCGGCAAAGCTACTCACGCGTATATGGGTGTGAGTACCCTTACCGTGACCTCGGCCCTGCAACAGCAGTACGGCCTGTCGCGCTCGTCGGGGATCTTGGTTGCTCAGGTGACGGCGCGTGGGCCGGCCGCAAAAGCCGGTGTTGAGCGGGGGGACATCATCGTCAAGGTCGACGACCAACAAATGGTGGAGTCTCCGGATCTGCTGGTGGCCATCAGGGACAAGAAGCCGGGCGACCAGGTGGAGGTGACCATCGACCGCGATGGGGCCACGCTGGTACTGACGGTGGTTCTGGAGGAAAGGCCGACCGACCTATAGGATCCTGCAGCGCGACGGTTTGAGCGCGACGGTCTGAGAGTCAGCGGACGCTGAAGCCCTGCTCGCCCTTTGGCTCCTCGTCGTGGACGGCCATCGCGTCTACTCGGGCCAACAGCGGCCCTCGGCGGGTCCAGGCCAACATGTCCTTCACCGCTGCGCGGGGGCCTTCATAGACCCCCTCCACCCGTCCGTCGGCCAGATTGCGCACCCAGCCGCTGATCCCAAGACGGGTCGCCTCCTGCCACGTGTAATATCGGAAGGACACTCCCTGCACTCGTCCCTCGACGAATACGCGCACCCGTATGGGGTTTTCTGTTGTCACGGGGGATACCCCTCCTTACCGATCAGCGGCACAAACGTACAGGCGAGGATGGAGAGTTCGCGGAAGCAGGAGTCTGGGTCGGACCCTGTGGGCGTCACCCTCTCGACCAAACGGAGGTCTTCATTGAAGCCCTCGGTTACTGGTATGACCATCCGTCCATACTCCGCCAGTTGTTCGCGCAGGCATTGGGGAACCGCCGGGGCCGCAGCGGTCACCACTATTGCCTCGTATGGAGCAGCTTCGGGATATCCAAGCGAACCGTCGCCGATGATGACCCGCACGTTGTCGTAGCCGAGTTCTTGCAGGAGATCAGTGGCGCGTTGGGCGAGTTCAGGGTGTCGTTCGATGCTCCATACTTCAGCGACCAACTCCGCCAGAACGGCGGCCTGATAGCCGGAGCCCGTACCTACCTCAAGCACTCGGTCTGTGGGCTCTAGATGAACCAGCTCCGTCATGCGCGCGACCATGTACGGCTGCGAGATGGTCTGCCCAGAACCGATCGGCAAAGGGCCGTCGTCGTAGGCTGACCGTCGGCGGGCTCGAGGTACGAACAGATGGCGAGGCACCTTTTCCATGGCCTCTAAGACACGTTCGTCGGTGATGCGTCGGGCCCGCAGTTGGTCGTCCACCATACGGCGTCTGAGGTGGGCGAAGTCGGTGTCGCTCAGTTCTACGCCCATGACTCCCGACCAGAGTCCTCCCGAGACTACCCCTTGAGGATCCGTAGTCCCTTGTGTTTGCGGTTTCTGATCACTCTAACGCGGTAGACCAGCAAGACCAAGAATGCAGCTACGAGGGCGCCAATGAGGGGTAGAAGCACAAAAAGCAATGTCCCGACCAGCACTGCCACATCCTCGTAGATGCTGAGTAAGATGATAGGTGTCGTGTCCTTGGTCGGCGTGGGTCGGGTCCGCCGGCGCACGTGGTCGGCCAGGCCCGCGATTGCCAGGCCAAGGACTCCCGATACAAGCATAGCGATCCACCCGTCAGGCGCCATAGCGGCGGCGAAGACGAGTCCGCCAAGCACGATCTTGATGGGCAGCATGATTCGATCCCGTACGGTCGAAAAGACGAGGAGCTTCTCCAAGACCAGCTCGATGACGGCCAGAGCCAGGAGGGTGGATATAACCCAAGTCTTGTCCAGGAACCCAAACCAGGTTCCCTCCAGAACCGGGGCACTCTGGAACTCGAGCCGGGAATAAAGCGCCAGAAAGGCTACGGGGAGAAACCCGCGGATGCCGGTCAGCACGGCCAAGCCCGCACCCATGCAGGCACGCGCGTATACGCTGTTGAAGATCACATCCATCCGAGGGAGTCTAGCACGACGCCTGAGCCTTCAAGGCCTGAGTGCCCGCGGGGCTGCGAGTCTTCGGTTGGTGATGCTCGGGGTAACGTCTGTAGGGAGGAGTCCGTCAGATGATGATGTCGCTCACCGGGTGGCGGAGCTTCGGGGCCCCGTCCTCGGCCGCGTAACCAACCGTCACTATGGCAGTAGGAATGAGCGTTTCGGCCAGTCCGAGGGTCCGACCGAGTGCTGCCGGATCGAAGGCGGTCATGGGGCAGGCGCCGAGTCCCAGCGAGTAGGCTCCATTCACAGCGTTTCCGAGGGCGATATGGACCTGCTCCCTGGACCAGGCCAGTCGCTGCTCAGCGCTCATACCGCTGGAGACCTGGCTGGCGAACGCGACTGTGCCCTCTCGTCTCTCGTCAGGTATGCCGGCGGCGGCCATGGCTTTGTCAAGCCTGGCGATGATTGAGGGATAGTCCACATCTGCGCATAGGATCAGAGCATGTGAGCAGGTCCTGGTCTGCTCCATACCGAAGGTGGCGGCGAACACCTTCTCTTTGGTCTCTTGGTCGGAAACGACTTTGATCTTCCAAGGCTGGAGGTTGATCGCTGACACCGAGTAGCCGATGATCTCCAACAATTCGTGGATGACATCTTCCGGAACGAGCCGTGGCTCGTACTGCCGTATGGCGCGCCGGTTCATCACGATGTCTTTGAACTCCATTGGTCCTCGCTTTCACTCTCATGGCTGGGCCTGGGGCTTGAACTTACCCTAAGGCTCCAAGTCTTGTTGGTGGGCAAAGTAGTCCTGCACTCGTTCGTAGAAATCGTCCGGAGGCGCAGGGCGCTGTCTCTCCTCTTCGGTCAAGACCTCGAGGAGCAGTCTATCTCGTTTCTCAGGCGGTAGGACGAGCAACGCTTCGGCAATGGAGGCGTTGCGAAGTGCACGATCCTGCTCAGGGTCTAGAAGCGGTTCCCGTGGAACGAGCGCCGGATCGCGGGATTCCCATTCGCCGCACCAGTCTTCAGCAAGAGTGGACGGCCAAGAGGTAAATGAGCCGGTCCCGTCCGAGTCCGGACGAGGCGGCACTGTGGGTGCGTGACGCCGGCACCTCCCGTGGGTGGGAGAGGTCGGGTCCCAGTAGGCACAGTTGACGCAGAAGCGCGGGATATCGTTCACACATACTCCAGGGGGTTCGCTGTCATCACCACGTTACTATACGATGGATTCGACGACCACGGCCGCCCACATTGCCGGTGGCACGTCGACCGGGTGATGCTACAATCCCTCGATCCACGGAGCGCGGCTGCAGAACGGTTCTACCGGAGCCAACCGGCGCCGGTCACGTTCCGGGTCTCAACGCCAGCGCGCCGTAATCCGTGCCCCCGTAGCTCAGGGGATAGAGCAGAGGTTTCCTAAACCTCGTGTCGGAGGTTCGAGTCCTCCCGGGGGTATCTCAGGTTCTACCTGCATATGGCGGTAATCCGAACACCTCACCGGTCACCGCTGGTGCCTCAGAAGGGCCGTTTTGACCCTACCAAGACCCTACCCAGATGATATTCGCTGGTACTTGGTGGACGAAATGGGGGTGGTCTAGCGACCCCTTAGTCTCGATCTATGCGACGTACTCGATCGAACGTCTGAGTTAAGCCGCGCCGCGAAGCCGCGTCGGTTTGAATGAATTGTCGGACCTTACTCTGTTACTTGAGCGAGGTAGGAGTCGACGATATCCCAGGTTGCGGTCAGTAGTTCAGCACGCTTCTCACTAGTGATGCCCACCACCTCACCGTGCCTCGCCGGATCGGCCGTGGCCTTGATACGGTCAATAGAATCACGGTTTGTGCTCGCCACTTCGCGAAATTTCTCCCACTGAGCCGCCTTACCGCTATTGGATAGACCATGCGTTTCAGCGCAGTGACGTCGCAATGACTCTAAAGCACGGTAGCAGTAGAACCCAGTGTCGTCAGCGTTCTTCATGGCGGATACGAGGTCTGCAAAACAGCGCTGCAAGAAGATGCCTCGAAGCCCATTTGGTCCGGCCCCCGAAATGAGTACCGCCTGAAGTGTTAGGGTCTCCATGAGAACA
>JAXGNF010000069.1:0-13816 GCA_040768135.1 Thermoleophilia bacterium
ATTGATGCCTCCCAAGCTTTCGGCAGAGGCGACACTCTAGAGTGGCGGTGGGGCTGGTGCCTGCGACTTTGCAAGAGCAATGGGCTCCTCCGCCTGTCAAGCGAGTCACGCCCGCTCTTTCGCCTGCCAAGGGATTTGGGCTCGTTTCTCGGGGCGCCCGCCTTCTCACCGGTGGCACTAGCAAGGGCCACCTGCAAGGGCATTGCGAGGCGACCGCCCACCCGAATCTGACCACGCGAAGACGCAAGGCCTTCTTCAATCCGTATCGGCGACTCCATGATGATGTCGGCTTATCTTTCGCTGCCTTATGGGGCCCACTTGCCGAATTGGGAGACGTGGCTCCAGGCTGCATCGAATGCCGTAACAGCCCAAATAGCCCCTGCCACCACAGCCAGGGCCGCCAAGCTCCAACGGATCGAACGTCTCGTCTTCAGTCCCGGCCAGGCTAGGGCCGCCGAAGCCACCAAAGCAGCCAACCCCGATACGATGAAGCCCACCCCAGACAGGACGGGCTGCTCGGTCAGACCCAGGTCTATCAGACGGGCCCCGAACAGGATAGCCGTTGCTCCGGCGATGAGGGCGAAAACCGACAGCGAGGTGAGCTGCCAGCCACGGCTGAACGCCACCGAAGCGAAGAGGTAAAGCCCACCCATGAGGACAGAAGAGGTGCCGTAAACGATGTTGTAACTCCCGGGTAAGGGCCAAACAAAGACCAGGGCAAAACCAGTAGCGAGGGCGATAAGACCCACTAAGCCGAACCCCGGCGCCCAGCTCTTGTAGTCTTCCTCCCTGCGCGCCTTGTAGGAGAAATGGGCGAGCAAAAAGAACCCCGCCGCCAAGTTAAGGAGCATGAGATCCAGGTAGTCCATGTACATGGTTGGGGCCTCCTTACCTCCCTGTGACGAGTGGGCGCCAATGCACTTCCGTTACCAGCGGGCACCGACGTACTTCTGTTGAGAGTGGGTACCGACGTACTTCTGCTACAAAGGGCTCCGAGCACCTGTTGGATTTGACAGCCACGGTTCGCTGGGGGCCTATTCAGCTTCGGATCTCTATCCCCGTCCGTCAAATCCTTGCCGCTGAATCTACCGGATTACCTCTCCGGTGGCGGCATCGAGGAGATGCTCCACTTTGCGTCCGTTGGGCTCGATGATCTCCACCTCCCAGACAAGGCGTCCCCCCTTGCTTCTCTCGAGCTCGGCCTCCTTGATTGTGCCTGGGGTCATCGCCAAAGCCTGTGCCAGCGCGGCACTAATGTCGATGGCGGGCGCGGAATCGCGCGCGTACCGGGGGAGTTCCTTTGGTTTCCGTCTGATGACGTTGCCTGTGGATGAATCGATGTCGAGCTCTACCCCACGTCCTTCAGGGTCGCGCACGAGGACCTCCCATATAGGCCGTCCTTTGTGCGTGTCTCGTTCGACCTCCACGACGGCGCCGCCCGAGACATCGGCGAGGGCCACGCGGACCGCTCCCTGGGCATCGAGCGACTCCGAGGGCGGCTCGGTGGCTGCCGGGCGACCAGAGCCCTCGGTCGGGACGGTAGATGGCGGCGCAGGGGGAGGAGTTGGGGGAGAGGGAGGTGTGGAAGAGGGTAATGTCGTGGAATCTCTCTGCCCAAGAGCCTCCGTCGAAGCCGGTCCGGTTGAGCTTGAGGTTGAAAGAGTGGGCTCAGTTGGGCCCGGCGTTGCGGGCGTGCCGGTACTACCGCACGCGGCTACGGCTATAACCAGAACCAACATCAGGATAGGGCCGACGACCCGTGGTGTGTTCTTGAACATCGTTACCTCTCAGTGAATGGACGGCGCTGCGGGCCTGTTCTCCGGTTGCCCCCATGATGCCTAGCACCGGCCTATTGTCTTCGTTTGCGCTCCAAGGCGATACTAGCCCGCTACATTAAGACGACCATGAGTTCTTTGTGAGAATGCTCTTATCTTGGCGTCCTTACCATCACGTAACGAGGTTTTCGGCGTGGGGTCATCTGCGTTCCCGGCGCTACAGCTGCGGCGTGGTGATCCGGCGCCGTGAAGGGTTCTCATTAAGGTTGAACAACCAGGGTGACTTCCGCGCGCGCCGCCCTTTCTCCCAGCGAGGCGGTGATAACGATCGGATGATTCCCCGGCGATGCGTTTGGCCGCACCCGCCAGGTCCAAGAGACAATGCCGCTCTCATCGGCCCTCTTTATCTCTAGGCCTTCGACCCGGCTCGACTCCAAACCACCCGGCACCTCAATGCGGCAGTCGGCGCCGGGCTCCGTTTTCGCCGTAACCGTGACGATCGAATCCGGTGAGACTGGGGATGAGAACCCAACGATGCTTAGTCTGAGCTCCCCTGCCTTGATTGACTCGGCCGTGGTGATGGTGGAGGTGGCATCGTCGGCGCTACCGGCTGCCGACGCCCAAGCAACGATCAGAACAATGGCGGTGACCGCACCTACGATCATCCCCTTCTTTTGTCAACCCGTACGTCGCTGCCACCATCCCATGGGGCCTCCCTTCTCGGGTCGTGCTTAGCTTGGCTTCAATTCTACAGGCCTCGCCGATGGACGGTCGTCTCTCCGTGCGAGGTCGTCCGAGTCGAAAGTTCCCACATCCGAGCGGTGATATCCTCTTATTTTCTTACCGCGGTGCTGTGGGGGCCGGACGTCAGTTGACCTACCCACACCGTGCGGCTTCGAGAGAAAGAGCAATCGAATGATTCTAAAACTTGGAATACCCAAAGGAAGCCTGCAAAAGACCACGGTCGAGCTGCTCCGCAGGGCCGGCTTCAATGTGATCACTAGCGAGCGTTCGTACTACCCGGTTATCGATGACCCCGAAATCGAGTGTCGGTTGGTTCGGATTAAAGAGATGGCTCGGTATGTGGAGAAAGGGATCTTGGACGCGGGCTTCACCGGCCGCGACTGGGTCGAGGAAAGCGAAGCCTCGGTACAGGCAGTACTTAATCTAATCTACCCCAAGCAGGGTGTGGGCGAAGTACGCTGGGTGCTCGCAGTGCCGGAGTCTTCTCCCGTAAGAAACATTCGCGATCTCCAGGGGAAGGTCGTTGCAACCGAGTTAGTAGGCATCACGAAGCGCTTTTTGGCGGATAGAGGCGTCGAGGCCGAAGTGGAGTTCAGTTGGGGAGCGACTGAAGCCAAACTGCCCGAACTGGCAGATGCCATAGTCGAAATGACTGAGTCGGGAAGCTCTCTGCGAGACAATAGGCTCCGCATCATCGATACCGTTATAGAATCTACCACCCAACTCATCGCCAACCCGGTTTCATGGCAGCAGCCGGAGAAGCACCGAAAGATCGCCGATCTTGCCATGCTTCTCGAAGGGGTGACGGGCGCCATGGGCAAGGTGAACCTCATGATGAACGTGCGGTGTGCCCAACTCCCCGCAGTCATAGGGCTGCTGCCGGCTTTGCTGGAGCCCACCGTGTCCCCGCTCAGCGACGGGGACTGGGTGGCTGTGAACAGCATCATCGACGAATCTGCCGTCCGGGTTCTTATCCCTCGCCTGAAAGAAGCCGGAGCAGAAGGGATCGTGGAATGTCCTCTCAACAAGATCGTCATATGACAAGGGGACAGACTACCGTAGTCGCAACCGGGTTAAGCGGCTGGTTGGCCTATCCGAGTCAATGCGATAGAATGCCCGTCACCCAATAAGGAGAGATAAACCAAGAACCCGATTAATCTGAACCATAAAGGGGAAAGAGCGACGGGATAAGGCCGCTTCTCAACTTGTCAGTATGCCTACGCTCAAACGGCGTATGGCCCTCATCGGGGCCCTGAGAGGCCACTCTACAAAATCACATATCTGACCCCCGTTATCGCGGGCGTTTGTTTCGAGCGCATCTTTGTGTGCCCGTCATTCGGGAAGGGTTGTCTTCGCGGACAAGCATCTTCCTTGTCATTGCGCCCACGAGGGACACCGGGTCGCGCTCGAACTTATGAATAAGATAGAGATCAGGAATCTTTACAAGATATTTGGCAAAGATGGGTTTCGTGCCTATGAGCTTCTTCGCAATGGCACGCCGTTAGGCGAAGTCCGGGCGCGGTTGGACGCGCTCCCCGCGGTGGTCGACGTCTCCTTCGACGTGAAGGAAGGTGAGATCTTTGTGGTCATGGGTCTATCCGGCTCAGGAAAGTCGAGTCTGGTCCGCTGCATGAACCGTCTTTACGAGCCGACCGCCGGGTCGATTACGGTAGACGGCGTCGATCTGACCAAGCTGAACCGCAAGGAATTGAGACGGATCAGGCTGGATAAGATCAGCATGGTGTTTCAGCACTTCGCACTTTTTCCCCACTACAGTGTGTTGGAGAACACGGGATGGGGTCTGGAAGTCCAAGGGGCAGGCAAGGCCACAATAAGGGCCAAGGCGCGTGAGGCTCTGGAGATGGTGGGGCTGGCCGGATGGGAGGACAAATACCCTCATCAACTCTCAGGAGGAATGCAGCAGCGCGTGGGACTGGCTCGGGCCATTGCCACCGATTCACACATCCTGCTCATGGATGAGGCCTTCAGTGCGCTCGACCCGCTGATTCGGAACGAGATGCAGCAACAGTTGGTGGCACTTCAGAGTGATCTCAAGAAAACCGTGGTCTTCATCACCCACGACCTCAATGAGGCCATGTATCTAGGTGATCGCATCGCCATCATGAAAGACGGCCATATAGAGCAGATCGGTACGGCAGAAGACATCCTTAGGAACCCTGCAACTGATTATGTAGCCGCATTTGTCGAGCAGGTCGATCGCTCCCGGGTGCTCACGGCCGGTTCGATCATGAGTCGACCGGTGGCCGTTCTTCCGGTCTGGGAGGGCCCTTCAGCGGCATTGCGGGCCATGAGGGAGAAGCAGGTGTCGGCTCTTCACCTGATCGGGCCTGGTCGGCAACTACTGGGTGTAGTCTTCGCCGACGAAGTGATAGCGGCCGTCAGAAGGAGCGAATCGAGACTCGAGCCGCTTATCCATCCCGAGGTGCCGGTGGTTACGCCGTCCACCCCTATCGCGGAGCTACTCGTCCGGTCGGCTGAGTACGTCTTGCCCCTGCCCGTGGTGGAAGAGGGCAAGTTTGTGGGCGTGGTGCCGCGAGTAGCGCTGCTCATGGCTCTTGGAGAGAAGGGGAGCGCGACGAACGGCGGTGGTGATGGCTCTGACGTTCAGGGCGTGTCCCGCACAGTAGAGGCCGGTAGTAGCAGTGGTGCTGGCCCTGTCAAAGATGGACCAGCGGCGCGTGTCTGGGAGTCGGGTGACGAGGAAGTAACCCAGTTGGGTGGGGCACCGGTTTCCGCGTCTTCGAAGTAGGAGGACCTGTGACAGACAGGACCATGGAACAGACCCAAGCAAACGACTACCAATTGGTGCGCGAGTCTCATGAGCGCCTGAGGCTGGTGGTGCGGGTTGTTGCCACTCTCGTATTGACCGGCGTTCTTACCTGGGTCCTTGCACAGTGGCGCGTGCCGGTGGGGGGGTGGATAGAGTCAATGGTGGACTGGCTCACCGCCACAGTGAGTTGGCTGTTTGACTTCGTCCGTGCCGCGGTGAACCGAATGACGGGCGGCTTGGAACGCGCGCTCCTCTGGCCGTCACCGTACGCGATGGCCGCCATACTTGGCATCGTAGGCTGGAGGGTGCGGGGGTTCGTATTTGGGGCCTCCTCCTTTCTCGGTTTTGTGCTCATTCAAAACATGCTCCTTTGGGAGGCCGCCATGTCGACGCTGTCGCTGGTGGTGGTGGCCGCTTTCGTCGCAGTGCTCATTGGAATACCTCTAGGAATACTGGCGGCCAACAGTGAGATTGCGAGCAAGATCTTCAAGCCCATCCTGGACTTCATGCAGACCCTGCCGGTCTTTGTGTATCTGATCCCGGCAATCATTTTTTTCGGCATTGGTAAAGTGCCCGGCGTGTTTGCCACTGTGATCTTTGCCATGCCGCCGGCCGTCAGATTGACGGAACTGGGCCTGCGACAGGTAGATCAAGAAGTGGTCGAGGCCGCTGAGGCCTTCGGAGCCCCCAAGCTGAAGATTCTCTGGAAGGTGCAGTTGCCTCTTGCCATGCCGACCCTGATGGCCGGTGTGAACCAGGTGATCATGTTGGCGCTCTCGATGGTGGTTACGGCCGGCATTGTGGGGGCGGGGGGTCTGGGGGCTGTGGTCTACCGTGGTGTGACCAGGCTCGATCTAGGGTTGGGTTTTGAAGGTGGTTTAGCGGTTGTGGTGTTGGCCATCTTCCTTGACCGGTTGACGGCGGCCTTCAGCGGCTCCAAAGGCGACCGGAAGAACGGAACATCATGAAGAAGGGTGGTGATCGATCGCCGGTAACAAGAGTAGTGTTCGTTAGAAAGACAGAGGAGTTCGCATGAGTTTGCAAGAACGGAAGAAGACAGATATCTCAAAGAGGATCATCATTGGCGTGCTCGCCGCGCTGCTGTTGGCCGCAATGGCCGCGGCTCTGGTGGCATGTGGAGATGGGGCCGGAGAGACGGGAGACCCTAGTGGGCCGTCCGACTCTGTAGGCTCATCCGGCTCAGATCCGGCGCCTCCAGCGTCCGGAGATCTTGGCACGATCAAGATAGGCCGGATCGCTTGGGACGAATGTATCGCTACCACTTATCTATGGAAGCACATTCTCGAGCAAGAAGGCTACCAGGTGGAGATGACCCAGCTTGACGCCGCGCCGGTGTACGCTGGATTGGCGGCGGGGGATATCGACTTCTTCACGGACGCTTGGCTCCCTACAACGCATGAGGACTACTGGGAAGAATACAGTGATAGTCTCGAGGACCTGAGCACTTGGTACGACAAAGGGACGTTAGAGCTGACCGTACCGTCATACATGACGGGCATAGACTCCATAGCCGACCTCAAGGACAAGGCCGATATGTTCGAGGGCAGGATCGTCGGTATCGAGCCGGGCGCCGGCCTGACCCGTCTGACTTTGGAGGCGGTCATGCCCGGGTATGGCCTCGATGACTACACATTATTAGAAGGAAGCACCCCTGCCATGCTGGCCGAGCTCAAGCGGGCCATAGATCGGGAGCAGCCCATCGTGGTGACCCTCTGGCGGCCTCACTGGGTCTATGCCGCCCATGATCTGAAAGATCTAGAGGATCCTGAAGGCCTCTTTGGAGAAGGGGACAAGATGCACGTGGTGGCCCGCCAAGGCTTCTCAGAAGAGAATGCAACGGTCGCCGAATGGCTGTCCAACTTCAAAATGGACGATGAGTCTCTGGCCTCACTCTCTCAGGCCGTGATCGATGAATACGGCGAAGGCCAAGAAGAAGAGGCCGTGGAGGCGTGGCTGAGCGAGCCCGGCAATCAGGCCATGGTGGACGAATGGTTGGGTAGGTAGGCGCACAATCTGCGCCCGTTCGTCGAGGTGTAAGAGGACCCCACCGACCCCGGAAGGCCGGTGGGGTCCTATTTGTCTACAACGCAAGCCCGACATCCGCCTGGCTACCGCCGGTCCTCAAAGAAACGCCGGCCGCCTGCGAGGTCAGCTCACTCGACCCTTAGTCGTAAGACAGGCCGGATACCCCCGGGATCGGCCTACTCGATCCTTACCCCATAGATCTTCTGGCCACGCGTCCCCACCACGATCATGTCGTCAAACACCGCGGGAGAGGCTTCGATGTTCGTCCCTAGGTTGATGGAATCGAGTACTCGGCCCGTTGTCCCCTCCAAGAGGAACATGTTGCCGATGGAATCACAGAGCACGATGTAGGCTTTGCCTTGGGGTGTGTATACCGCGACTGGGGAACTCCAAGAATAGTGGTCAAAACTGGTGCTCCATATTTCTTCGCCCGTGCGCTTGTCAAGCGCCACTAGAATCCCCGACTCAACGTTTGGGGTGCGGGCGATGGCGTATATCACGAGATGGGCGATATCTTCTTTCCCAAGCACCGGCGTAGCCTGTACGCCTCCGGAGACACCACTGATCGTGTAGCAGTCGTACATAGGCGTCTGCCAGACGATCTCCCCGGTTGCCGCATCGATCTTCCAGATAGGGATACCCCCATGCCTGGGGTCGGCCGCTCCCTTTCTCGTTATGTGAAGAGAGGTAGAGATGTAGAGGTAACAGGTCCCGTCTTCAGGCGACTCCTCGAATATGGGAGTGCTGTTCGTGTCGTCGAGGACGTCCTGTACCCAGATCAACTCCATGGTGTTCAGATCGAAGCACATGAACTTGCCCCCGTTCTCGGCTACGTAGAGGTAGTTCTGCCAGATGACGGCCGAGTCTTCCATGCCCCACCAACGGGTGCTCGGGGTGTTACTGGGACCGTTGGAGTAGTTCGGCGCGGTGTAGCTCACTTTGACCGCTTGGCCGGGGGAGATGGAAAGGGTGCCGGCTTCCTTATCGAACTGGGTGTTCAGTCTGATGGTGTAGAGCAGGCCGTTCTCGCCGGGCTCGATGATGGTGTCGGCGTTGATATCGAACAAGGCACTGGAGTCGTAAGCGTGAAAAGAGCGGTATGCGTTCGGATCCTTACTACGTCCGAAGGTGTACAGGAGCTTCTGGTCGATCAGGCTGTAAAGCCGCGAACGGACGCTTTCTTTGCCGGGGGAGTTATCGCCATGGCCGACAAACAGAAGAGGAGTGCCATCAGGATGAAGGCTTCCCGTTCCCTTGAAGGGCCCACCTCCTGAGACGATGGGCTCTCTCGTACGGCTACCATCTCTGAGGTCCAGGAAGTGGATGTTCCCGTCCAGGCAGGGGTAGATGACCTCGGTTAGACCGGGGTCGGCCTTCTTTTCGGCCTTGATGTTCATGATTGCTCTGATATCGGCAGGCCATCTGACGATCAACGGCTGCCCTGTCCAACCACTCCCGGTCCACGCGCCGGTGCCGGTTGCTTTTGCCACACTCCCCGTATTCGCGCTCCAGACCGGCGTCAACTTCGCCCGCTCCACAGCTGCCGTGCCGTAAGCGGCGCCCTCGCGATAGTTGTTGCCTCTGAATGTGACTATGCCCTCGAGGCTGGTGTACTCCTTGCCTGGTCCGAAGAAAATGGTGTTTTGTCGTTGGAAAGAGGGGATTTGGGTCGTTCCCCGGAAAATCTTGGTTGTGATATTGAAGGCTTCAGGACTCGTCTCGGCCGTTGCCCGCACCGACATGTTGACGCTTGGGACGGTGTCAACGGTTGAAGTGGAGGAAGACTCGTGGTCGGGCTCCGTTGTTGAGACATCCGAATCGGAGCCTGTGGATGACTGGGTGGTCTTCGAAGCACTTGAGCCGGCGCTTTGCCCGAGTCCTACAGACGAGTCCGGGCCGTATCCAGGAGTGTCCTTCCCACCGAAGAGAAACACGGCTCCCACGACCACCAGGGCGACCACCAGAATCGCAAAGGTTGCGAACACGGCGCGCCTTCGAGCTATAGCTTTGCGCCGTTGCCTTTGAGTCGTATATAAGGAGCGCCGGTATTGAGTCATGAGGTCGGCCGATCCCGCGAGGTCAGACTCCTGACCCTTTGACGGCCCCGAAGTCGACGGCCGGATGGACGTTGGTGGCCGTGTTGACCATAGTGGCGGGCATTCTAGCAGGGATGACGGCGAAGGACAGGAGACGGTCGTCTAGGAGAGACCTCGCAGTGGTATTCAGAGGCGGTGTCGTGAAGTTGCGTAGGCAGCTTCTAGCCGGATCCTGCGTCGTTCCCTCGATGTTTCAAGCCGACAATGTGCCGGGTAAAAAAATATGTTCGGGCCCGTCACCGGGCGTAGAGAAATATGGGATGGCACGTCGCAGCACGATTGGCTCCGGCAACGCGTACCACCCCACCTGCCGAGGCTACCAAGAGGTCGTCCGAGGCACAAGCCCCTGTGGGCTCTACTGATGGTATGCGCCGGCCGCCGGAGCGGGGGAGCGGCCGATGGACGACGCAGATACACCTCACCGTCCAAACTCGACTACGGATAGTGGAGAGGCGTGGCAGCCGGTATGCCCCCCCGGCATGGCCTCGATCATCTACCCTGGCTACGACGGTGAGAGAGAAGACCAGGTGACCCAGACCGGTCTGAGTCTGCGACCGGCCCTGACGCCCAGCATCGCCGACGCCCTCACACTCAAGCATGGAGACCTGTTCTTTGTGACTGAGAGCGATGGCGACGTCCCGGCAGACCAAATCCATGCCACCGGTCTTTACTATCATGACTGTCGTTTTCTCGACGGGTACGAGTTCCGCTTGGCCGGTCGGCGACAGGAGGCCTTGGTCTCAACGGCCGGGCGGGGATACCAATCGTTGATAGAGCTGACCAATCCCGAATTGCTCGACTCTGAGGGGCGGGTGTTGGCGCCCATGCACACGATCGGGATCAAATGGACTCGAACCCTCGATTCCGATGAGGTGTCCCTCCGTGATGCGCTCCGGATCCGCAATAACGGGGAGGAAGCCGTAGCTCTGCCCGTGTCTTTCGGGTTCCGTGCGCGCTTTCAGGACGTATTCAGCGTCCGCCTGCTCGACCCGGAGGGATTCGGCCGGCTCTCTCGTCCCCGGGTTAAAGACGGATGCCTGCACCTTCGGTACCAGGGCGCCGACAACCTCATTCGGCGGGTGGTCGTTTGCTTCAAGGAGAAGCCCGACGCCTGGGAGGGGACCACCGCCCATTTCTCCCTGTCGCTTGATCCGCGTGAGGAGAAAGAGATCCATCTGGTGATTACCCTCTCTGAGGAGGCGGGGGCAGAACCGGTCGCTCAGCCTGCGCTCCGGGTGGATGACCACGAGACTTTGATGGCTCGTCACGCGAAAGCTGAGGAGGAATGGCGTTCTGACCAGACCGGAGTTCGAAGTAACAGCCTGCTGCTCGACTCCATCATCGACCGCTCGGTCCGAGATCTCTACCTCCTCAGGAGCTCTGTCGATGGCGAAGCCTACTACGCCGCCGGGGTGCCTTGGTTCGCGACCTTGTTTGGCCGCGACAGTATCATCAGCGCCCTTCAGACCTTGTTTCTCGATTCGTCTATCGCCCGCCAGACCCTGAGGGTTTTGGCCAAGTACCAAGGCGTCGGTTGCGATCCCTGGCGGGAAGAGCAGCCGGGGAAGATCCTTCACGAGTTGCGGGTGGGGGAATTGGCACGCACGAAACGGATCCCGCACTCGCCCTATTACGGCACGATCGACGCTACCCCACTCTTCTTGGTCTTGGTGGCCGAGTATTTTGCCTGGTCCGGCGATCGGGCGACCATCGAGGAGCTGCAGCCCAACGTGGACGCAGCCCTCTGCTGGCTCGAGGACAACCAGGATGACGCGGGCTACCTGTCATACTGCAGTAGCAGCCCTGAGGCGCTCGTGAACCAAGGGTGGAAGGATTCCGCAAACGGCATTCCCAATGTGGACGGTACCCCGGCTGAGCCCCCGATAGCTCTTGTCGAGGTACAGGCGTACGCGTATCTGGCCCGCAGTCGCTGGGCCGATATGTACCGGCGTCTGGGCCGTCCGGACCGCGCTGAGCCTTTGGAGCGACAGGCCGACGCTTTGCGGAAGAGGTTCAACAAAGACTTCTGGCTGGACTCCCGCGGTTGCTACGCCCTTGCGATCCAGAAAGGGGGACGTCCTGTACGGGTGTGCTCGTCCAACAGTGGTCACTGTCTTTGGGCAGGAATAGCCGAGCCCGATCTTGCCCGACGGTGTCGTCGACGTCTTATGCGGCCCGACATGTTCACGGGATGGGGCATTCGCACCCTATCCAACCGTGAGCGTGCCTATAGCCCTGTCGGTTATCACGTCGGAAGTGTCTGGCCCCACGACAACTCCCTGATAATGGATGGCTTTCGCAGATCCGGCTTCGACGCAGCCGCGCTGGAGCTCTTTTCGGGCATGATGCGGGCAGCAATGCATTTCTCCTTATACCGGCTGCCCGAGCTCTTCGCGGGGTTTTCACGAGCAGAATACGAGGTGCCGGTCGATTATCCCCTGGCGAGCAAACCCCAGGCGTGGGCGGCGGGCACGATACCCTTCATGTTGGCCGGACTCCTTGGATTGCGGCCGGAGGCGGACCTTCATCGCCTGAACGTGGTGTCCCCCGTTCTCCCTCACCATGTCGATTGGCTCGAACTGAACAACCTTTCCGTCGGACCCGGTCGGGTGGATCTGCGTTTCCAGCGTACCTCCACCGGGGTCGCCGTAGAGGTCAGGCGCAAAGATCCCCCACTGCAGGTGGTCATCAGATTGTAAGCCGGGGCAAGGAGGTAAAGCCCATGAGAATCGCCCAAGTAGCGCCTCTGTACGAGAGCGTACCCCCTCAGTTGTATGGAGGTACGGAACGTGTGGTTTCGTATCTCACTGAAGAGTTGGTGCGCCGCGGCCACGACGTGACATTGTATGCAAGTGCCGATTCCAAGACCGCTGCCGACCTGGTGCCCGGCGCGCCCATGGGTCTCCGTCTTGATCCAGATATCGAAGACCCGACCACCTTACATCTCGTCATGCTGGAGCAAGTGGCTCATGACGCCGCCGATTTCGACGTCATCCACTACCATACCGACTACCTACATTTTCCGCTCTCGCGCCGGACGGACGCGGTTCATCTTACGACGCTTCACGGACGACTCGATCTTCCCGAGCTGGTTCCCTTGTACAGGGAGTATACAGACATGCCCCTGGTCTCTATCTCCCACAGTCAGCGCACTCCCCTCCCCTGGGCTCATTGGATGGCTACGATCTACCATGGAATGCCTCTCGACTGTGCCACCCTACAGGAAACACCCGGGGACTACCTCGTCTTCCTTGGGCGGGTCTCCCCGGAGAAGCGGGTGGATTGGGCGATAGAGATAGCTCGGGACGCCGGGATGCCTTTGAAGATCATGGCCAAGGTGGACCAGGTGGATGAATCGTACTATCAGTCGAAGATCCTGCCTCTGCTCGAAGATGCGGAGGTGGAGTTCGTTGGAGAGGGTGGGGATAGAGAGAAGTTCCCGCTCTTGGCTGGAGCGCAAGCCCTCCTCTTTCCCATCGATTGGCCTGAGCCCTTCGGCCTGGTGATGATCGAGGCCATGGCGGTGGGTACTCCTGTGATCGCATTCCCCAACGGTTCAGTGCCTGAGGTCATCGATCACGGAGTGACGGGTTTCATCGTCAAAGACACCAAGGAGGCTGCGGCAATGGTCCCCCGAACGGCGGAATTCGACCGGCGGCGGGTCCGTCAGACGTTTGAAGATCGCTTTTCTGTGGAGCGGATGGTCGACGAGTATGAGGAACTCTACCATGTGCTGGCCACCAGGGGCGAGGTCAGGATTTACTCAAGGGCCCAACGAGAGAGAGGGCCGATCGTACGCTCCGACCGCGAGGGCGTACCCGGTCGATAGGGAATCTACGAAGGTTCGGGGCAGTGCCGTGGAGTCACGGGCTTGCAGAATCCTGCCCGTGCCGGCTAGGGCTGGAGGGGGGATCCGCACGGACCCCCCTCTTAGTGACCCTCACCGTGAGTGCTAACGGTCCTCCCGAGTACCGACTCTGACGCCCGGCCGGCTACTGCCATGCTCTCGGGCGTCCTTGCCGGCAGAACGCTCCCGCTCGCCAAGTGCCTCCGCGGTCATGGCTTTGCGCTGAGTCTCGTAGAGTGGTTCGAGCGGTGCCGGAGAACCGACCCTTCGTCCCTGTGAATACTCTCTCATTCTCACGTAGCGTCGACTCATCATGGCTGACCCCCGTCACATCCCCGATGTCCTACCCTGTCCTTATAGATATCGGCTGCCACGCCTTTTGACTATAAGACCGACCTACCACTTACAACTGTTCCCAAAATCGGCTTTCGACCCACCAAACCTCGCATTTCATCCACCCGGCGGTCCGAGTGCCCGGTGGCATGCGGGGATCGTCCCTCTAGACGTAGAAAGGGCC